>JBDHAF010000061.1:0-18741 GCA_039588255.1 Gemmatimonadota bacterium
AACGGTGACCGTCTCACCGAGGTCCGGAAGCTCGGGAATGTGCTCGCGGACATCGTCGTCCAACGACAGTTTGCCGCGCTCCGCCAACAGCATCACCGCAAAGGCAGTGAACTGTTTCGACGTCGACCCGATGTTAGAGCGGGTGTCGACCTCGAAGGGTATCCCATACGAAAGGTTGGCCATCCCGTACGCCCGTGAGAAGAGGGTCTCGCCATCCTTGAACACCGAGACCACCGCCCCGGGCGAGCCCTCCCCGTCGTAGGCGGAGAGGAGCTGGTCCGCCAATTGCTCCGGATCCGTAGCAACGGGCTCGAGGCGGTCCAGCGTGATGACGTACTCCCCTGTCTCCTCTTCGAACGGGATCACCTCGATCTGGTAGGCACCCTCCGCGTCGGTTTCGAACTGGAATCGCTCAAGACCTCGAGCTGGCCCATCGAGGGTCCGCACCACCCGGCCATCCGGCCTGAGAATGCGCACGACGACGTCCACCGACAGCTGGTCGACAGCACCCCGCACGAAATAGTCGGACTCCGTGTCCAGCGCGTACCGAACGGTGTCACCGGTTTCCAACGATGCGCGCAGGGCGTCGCCTTGCCTGATGGCCGTATCCTGGGCCGCGACGTCCGTGGCCACGACCAACGCTGCGAGGAAGAGGAAGAAGCGGAGCATGTGGCTTGTCCTTGGAGGAAAGAGTGTTTGGGGTTCGTTGGACGGGGTCCAACGTCATATCAGCGCGGTTCTTCTCGTCCCCGCGCCAGTAGGCGTTCGGTGAAATCCATGCGTTCTGCGAGGTCTGCAACCTCCTCTCGCAACGCGTCCAGCTCTTCGAGTGCGTCGCCTGTAAGGGCGCGACGTGACTCGCCACCCTTCTCAAGGGCCTCGTCTTCAGTCCGATCGCTTGAGACAGTATCTCCACCTATGAGAGCGAACACATTGACCTTCAGCCTGCCGCGCGCGTGGCCGTATCCGCCGCGGGCTACCTTGACGGTCGACCCGCCGATGAGCACCGCACCGCTGGTCTCCACCGCCACGCCACGCGGCACCAGGATTTTGTCGCCGCCTATCAGGGTAATGGTATTGATGATTACGGGTTGCTCCGGAAACTCCGCATCCCGTAGGTCCAATGTATACCCGCCGATTAACCGTACATACCAGTGGATGCCCTCCAGCGCATGGCGTTCTGTCACCTTGCCGGCACCGAACAGGGAGATGTGAAAGCTGCCCATATCCAGCCTCCTGAGACAATCGGTACATACGGTATTTTCCCGATAACCGCCACTTTGTGACGCGGCTTGACGGGTTTAGGATATAAGCCCTCGCAGGCCTTCTCCTGGACATTCTTTGTGCAGCGGAGCTCGCCGTTTGCCCCTGCAGCGCGCGTCAGTTCTCAGGAAGCTTCCACCGACCTTGCACTGAGGAAAACTGCAGCGCGCGAAAGGGGCAAACGGCGTGCGACGCTACTCTGGAACCCGCAGCGCGCGTAAGGGACAAATGGTGCGCCCCGCTCCCTGCTAACTCCTAAACAGCGTTTCCTCCCTATTGAACCACACCACACAGAACCAGATACTCGCCGCCGCCAACACGAACAGCGACGCGTACGACATCACCAGGTGCAGTGGATTGATCGTTCCGGCGATCACTTCTTTGGTGGCGAGAGACACGTTCAAGACCGGGATCAGCGCCGTCTGGGCGTTCAACTCGATACCCGGGAGCAGCCCGAACACCACCGGCATGATCACCACGATGCTGAGCGGCGTGAGCGTGCTCTGGGCCTCCTTGAACGACTTCGCCTGAATCGCCAGGGCTAGGATCATCGCCGCGAAGAACGCCGCCAGCGGCAGGAGCAATGTGGCGATCATAACTACGACCTTGACGCTCAAGATCTCCCACACCGCCTCCATCGCTTCGGGCGGGATGTCCTCGATACCCCGGACGCCGAGATAGAGACCGAACATGGAGATCAACGCCGACGCGATGCCGACGGTGGCCACCACGGCGAATTTCCCCAGCACGATCTCCAACCGGCTCGCCGGCGAGGACAACAGTGTCTCCAAGGTTCCCCGCTCCTTCTCGCCGGCGGAAAGATCGATGCCGGCGTACATGGCGCCGGTGAACATGAAGATGATGAACATATACGGCAGGAACCCACCAACCGTCTTGCCCAGCACTTCCTGCATGGTGGAGATGTCTCGCGCTTCCACGGCGATGGCCTCGAACAGATCGGGGTCGAGGCTCATGCGACGGATGCGGCCGTCGACGATCTCCCCATCGTAGTCGCCGATCACACTCCGGAGCCGTCCCTCCGCCACCGCGAACGAGCTGGACGAACGGTAGTAGAGCACCACCTCCGCCTGTTCGTCGGCGGTGATCCGCTCCAGGAAGTCCGGCGGCACCACGATCCCGGCGTCCAAGGTGTCGTCCCGGATCAGCTGCTCGAACTCGTTCTCCCGCACGTCTTCGCGCACCACGAACTGGGAATCGGCTTGCACCAACTCCAGCAGCCGGGGCGCATACTCCCCGCCAATGAACGCGAGGTCGATCAGCTCGACCTCGGCCTTCCGCTGCTGGCGCTGGGTGATTCTGATCGTGAGGTTCATGAGGATCGGCACCAGCAACAGCGGCATCACGATCATCGTGAGGATGGTCCGTTTGTCGCGAAGGGTGTCGGTGAACTCCTTCTTGACGATGGTGTGGATGCGCGTCATGCCGCCTCCCCCACCATGTGGATGAACTCGTCCTCGTAGCTCGAGTGCGTCATCTGTGTCTCGAACTCCTCTTTGCTGCCACAGAAGTACATCCGGCCGCGGTGGAGGACCCCGATGTCGTCACACAGCTGCTGCACCTCGCCCATAATGTGGGTGGAGAACAACACGGTCTTGCCCGCGTCCCGGCAATCTCGAATGAGGTTCACGATGCCCCGTGACGTCATCACGTCCAAACCCGACGTGGGCTCGTCGAACACGATGACGTCCGGATCGTGAATGATGGTCCGCGCGATGGAGACCTTCTGCCGCATGCCGCTACTGAGCCGGGCAATGCGACGCCCGGCAAAGTCGGTGATCCCCAGCGTGTGGAACAACGTGTCACGCCGCGCCTCGAACTCCCTGGGGTCCATGCGATGCAGATCGGCGTGGTACTTCACCATCTCGGTGGCGGTGAGCCGGTCGTACAGGCCCGTGTTGCCGGTGAGAAACCCAATGTGATCCCGCACGGCCCGGGGATCCGTTCCGGCATCGACACCGTTCACTACGATCGTCCCGGCGGTGGGCTTGAGCATCGTGGCGATGAGCCTGAGGGCCGTGGTCTTGCCGGCCCCGTTTGGCCCCAACAGGCCGAAAACCCGGCCCGGTTTGCACACGAAGCTCACGTCGTCCACCGCGGTGAGCGTCTTGCCTGCCGGAGCACCCGCCCCGAGCTCCTTCCGGACCTTCCTGGTGATCTTGAATTCCTTGCGGAGATTTTGGACTTGGATCATGCCTCCCTCACTCCCCTTCCCTTCGGCATCGGGGCGGTAGGGCACCACCCATTTCTGCCGGCGGTTCGACGGTCATAGGTTCTGGTCAGCCGGCAGAATATCGGCGCAGAATCAACGGCCTACAAGGCGATCAGGATAAATGGCGGGAATCGGGGAACGGACGGGCAGGACGGCGACCCCGCTGGAGGTGCCGATTGGAAGGATGACCTGCAAATAACGAGCGGCGTGTCAAACCGGGTTGTGGTCACTTCCCGCTCTATCCCCGTTAGAGTACCCCACCTGGCAGCAGGGTGTTCGACACGCCGCTTTTCTCTTGTCAGTTCGAAACCGTCACCATCCGTCGACACTCGGAGCAGCGGATCAATCGACATCGAACCGCTAGCGCTCCTTCCGAGACAACCGACTCGGCGTCGGCGAGAACGGAGGAGCACCGTGGGCAGAGCAGCAGTGCTCCGGGAATCATCAACATCCTCCGGATCGCGTCCGCTTCCTGTTGGGAGAACGGAGCATCTGTGATGCGCATGGTGACCTCCGTGGGTGCGGCTGAACGACGACTTATCTACTGGCTGCCAAACTAAGAGAGGGGGGTCAATTGGGAGTCAATTCGGAAGGGATGCCAGTAAAGCGTTTTATTACAACAGCTTAAGAGGTGATTCAGCGGGCCCGGACCCCCCGGGCACCCGTCAGAGGGCCCAGGGCCCGGGCCACCGCCCAAGCTACCCGCTGGGGCTCGGCCCGGAGCGCAAAATCACCTTCCTGCTGGACGATCACGCCGGTCCGCCGCGCCACCACCTCGAGGCCGCCGAAGTTCCGGTACATCTCCCGACCATCCTGACCATCGATGACCACCACGAGACTCACCGCGCTCACGACCCCATCACGGATCCCACCGATCTCGTCCCGCTCGAAGGTGTCCTGATACGCAGCAGCGATGGCAGTCTGTTGGCCGCGGATGTCGTGCTCGGCACCATCCCACTCCGCCACCCCACCATCGACGTAGGCGTCCACGATCTCCAGGTCGGCGTAGAGCATCACCTGGGTGTGAAACCTCCCCTGCAACTCGCGGAGGAGTTCTTGGCGAGCGTTCTCGAACTTCTGCTCGTCCCGCTCGCCGGTGAGGGGATCGAAGAAGCCTCCCACCTGCCGGATGATGCCGTCCCAGATCCGGCTGTACTCCTCAGCGGGAACCACCGAGAACCCCCCAATGCGCAGCTGGCCCTCGACCGCCGCGGTGACAAGCCGGGCAGCCTCCTCGGAAACGAAGACGCCCTCGGGAGGAACGATGGGCGTCACGACGATCGCCGTAATCGTTCGCAGGACCGTGTCCCGGGAGACCACGAAGGGGTCGTACCGTTCTTCTTGCGTCGTGAGGGAAAAGCAGCCGGCAAACAAGACGATGGCGACGAGCGGAGCCGCTCGGGGGAAAGGCGGTTTTGAAGTCATGCCCACACCTGTCTCATTCGGTTTTTGCTGCTCCGACCCCTCGTGCATCACGAACCGTCGTCGGACGTGGGGACGTCGATGCCTCTCACGTGCCGGTCGTACCAGGCCAGGTACCGCTCGTATCTGTCCTTCTGGAACGCGGGCCTGCGGATTCCATGGTGCTCGCCGGGATACACCACGAGTTGGGTGGTGCGCCCCAAGCGGCGTAGCGCCTGATAGAGTTGCTCCGAATTGAGGATCGGCACGTTCCAATCGTGCTCCCCGCCCATGATCAGCGTGGGGGTGACGATGTTCTCCACGGAGTTGAACGGCGAGATCCGCTCCCACGCCTCGCGGTTTTCCCACGGGAGCCCCAGCTCCGCTTCCCACTGACGCTGGTAGTGGTCGTGGCCGTAGTTGGCGACATAGAGCACCTCGCTGGCGCCGGTGATCGCCCCCTTGAATCGATCGGTCTTGGTGATCACGTAGTTCGTGAGGATGCCGCCGTACGACCACCCACCCACACCCAACCGATCCGGATCCGCGATACCGCGCTCGATCACGTGATCGACTCCGGCCATGACATCCTCGAAGTCCTTGTTTCCCCAGTCCTGCCAGATGGCCAACGAAAAGTCCTGTCCGTACCCGGACGAGCCCCGCGGGTTGGTGAGGACGACCGCGTAGCCATTGGCCGCGAAGAGGTGCGCCTCGAAGCGGAAGCCGAAATCGTATTGGGACACCGGCCCACCGTGAATGCGCAGCAATGTCGGGTAGCGCCTCCCAGGCTCGTAGTCGGGCGGCGTGAACAGGAACCCCTCGACCTCGGTCCCGTCCCGGCTCTGGAAGTGAATGTTCTCGACTTCCGCCAGGCGAATCCCCTCGAGAAACTCGTCGTTCGTCTTCGTGAGGCGGTCGAGGCGGCCATTCGCGAGCAAGAAGACCTCGGTGGGCAGATGCGGCTCACTGATGAGAGCGGCAAGCTCACCATTCGGTCCCATCGTCGCCGAGCTCACCCGCCGCGGGCCGCCGATAGGCCGCGTGAGGTTTCGACCGGACACATCGACACGTGCCAGGTGACGCTCTCCGCTGTCCTCCAAACCGAAATAGATGGACCGGCCGTCGGCGGTAAAACGGGGAGAATTCACGTTGCGATCGAGTGACATGGTCAACAGCTGGGGCGATCCACCATCCACCGAAATCACGGCGAGATGCCGGGTGGCGTACCAGATGATTCTCGGCTCCATGCTCGTCACGTAGGCAAGGAAGCGACCGTCAGGGCTCCACGCCGGCGAGTTATCGGAGCCCGGGTTCGAGGTCACTCGCCACAGCGACGCGCCCTTATCGGTGTTTTCGGCATCCACGATCCAGATGTCACTGTTCTCGTTGGCGTCGGGATTCTCCGTCCGGTTTGCCACGAATGCCACACGACGGCCGTCGGGACTCCAGGCGGGCTGCGACGCGTTGAACTCGCCGGACGTGATCTGCCTTAGGCTCTTGTCGGCAATCGTGTAGACGTATAGGTGATTCCACCTGTCATCCACCAAGTAGCCCACGTTGTCCCGCTTGAACTGGAGCCGCTCGATCACCCACGGCTCGGGCTCGTCGTCTTCCTCGTCTTCCTCCGTGGAGTCGCGCAGTGTGAGGAGCAACCCGGATCCGTCCGGCGCCCAGTCGTAGCTCTGCACACCTTGCCCGATGTCGGTGAGTTGCACCGCCTCACCACCCAAGCGGTTCAAGGTCCACACCTGAGTCTTGCCCTCGTTCCGCGAGGCGAGAAACGACAAATAGCGCCCGTCGGGGCTCCATCTCGGCCGGCTGGCCGACGATCCCGTCCCCGTCATGGAGATGGCGTCCCCCCCGCCCGCAGAGATCATCCAAATGCGGGTCTCGGAACGCCCTTCGTCCAGATCGGTCTGGCTCACCGTGTACGCCACCCACTCGCCGTCGGGGCTGATCTGGGGATCGCCCACGCGCTGGATTTCGAACATGTCATCGATGGTGAGCGCTCGGCGGTCTTGGGCGGACGCGGCTCCGCTCCCCAAGACGATGAACAGCGGAACACACCAACACGTCATTCTCATGGAAGAACTCCACATGCGTTAAGAGATCAGGTAGGTGTCGAAGCCTGCTCGCCGAGGCCCTTGCCAGGCTTGCCGCTGGAGAGCATTCGCTCGGCGAAGTCCATCCGCTCGTGGAGCTCGGCATACTCCTCGCGGAGCACCTTGGCGCTCAAGCGCATTTTCATCCCGACGAGAATCATGGTCCCGACGGAGATGATCGCCAAAAACGGCGCAACGGCTTCGATGATTTCTGGCGGCATTGTCGTATTCCCTGTCAAACCGGCGTGGATTCAGCCGGGGAGATCGCGTCTCGCGGTTTGCCCTGTGAGAGCATTCTTTCGGTGAAATCAACGCGCTCGTGGAGATCGGCGAACTCCTCCCGCATCAGGCGGACCTCGTCGTGCAGTTGGTCCACTGCCTCGGTAAGGCGCTCGGTATCCTCTCCTCCAGGCCGCTCGCGCATGCGAAATTTGTGATTGAACCGCATCTTCAGCCCGACGAGTATTATGACACCGGCACTCGTCGCGCCGATGACCCCGACCAGTCCCGCTAAGACATCTGGCGGCATGTTGTATCCTCTCGTATTCGATGGGTCTGGGCCGAGCGGGTACGCCCGATCCCCCCAACCGTACGGTGCTTGAATCCCCAAGAGTTTCGCCGAATCACGACGTCTTCTTGGGATAGTCGACGTCGGTCCGCAACGCGAGCTCCGTCCCCAAGCCGGCCCACGTGTCCAGCGCAAACTCCAGGTGCACCACCCCGCACGTCGGCAAGTTGTCGAGGGAGATCCTCGCCAACCGATTGACCAGACCGGTCAATTCGGGATTGTGGCCGAACAGCATGACGCGCTCCACGCTATCGTCCACCTCCTGCACCAGCCCGATCAGCCCCGCGACTCCGGCACCATAGATCCGCTCGTCGACTTGGATGTCGCCCGGCGAGCACCCCAAGGCCTCCGCGATGACCGTGGCCGTGGTGACGGCCCTCGTGGCGGGACTGGACAGGATCAGGTCCGGTCGATAGCCTCGGTCCCCCAACCGACGGCCCATCATCGGCGCGTCGTGCTCGCCCCGCTTGTTGAGTGGACGGTCTCGATCTGCCAGCCCGGGATGCTTCCAGCTGGACTTGGCGTGGCGGACGATGGTGAGATGCTTCACGATGACGCCAAAGTGTTTAGGTGGTGAGAGAAACTTGCACAGGAAGTCGCTGCCATGCCATGCAAGGGTTACGCCAATCGTTCGAATTTCATAAATGCTTCAACAACAACAAGTTAGCCAATTTCACACGGCGAATGGCGAGACCGGAGCGACTCCGCCAGAGGACAGCTCGCTTCCCCCTGCACCCGTAAATGCCTACCGTGTTGTCATGAGCGACGCGCGAATCTCGGGCGGCTCCATCCTCGCAGTGGCAGTGGTTTTCGAAGGGGGTTTGGTGGCCCTGGCGTGGGGATTGGGGCACCTCTTGGACACGCCCCCAGGGGAGCAGACGATTTTCACCAACACCGCCGTCCCACTCGGGGTCGGCGCGACGGTGCCTCTCTTTGCCGGACTGTACTGGATCCTCCGCTCGCCGTGGAGCGTCGTGGCGCGTCTGCGTCTCGTGATCGAGGAGAAGGTGGTCCCCCTCTTCGCGGACTGCTCCATCGTCGGGCTGGCCGTGATTTCGATCCTGGCCGGCGTGGGAGAGGAAGCGCTGTTTCGCGGGGTACTGCAAGGCTACGTCGCCTCGAGCCTGGGCGTCATCCCCGCGCTGCTGATCGTCAGCGCCGTCTTCGGGCTGGTTCACCCCGTGACGGTAGCCTACGCCGTCATGGCCGGCATGATCGGTTTGTACCTCGGAGTCCTCACCGTCTGGTCGGGCACCCTCGTGCCCGCCATGCTTGCGCACGCGTTGTACGACTTCGTGGCGCTGACCTTGCTGGTGCGGAACGAGCGGTTCCGCGTGGAGTCAGTAGCCGCAACCGAGTAACCGGAATCACGGCTAGATGCGACGGCAGTCCCCGACGATTTCCCTCTCAACTTTCCTGTCATCGTTGATGATCTCGTAGAAATCGTCGAGGTAGTCAATTGTCTTTTCCCGCACCTTTTCGTCGAGCTGCGGTTGCTCCATGTAGAGCGCGTACACTGCATCTTTCTGTTCCTTGAACACCTGTAGCGTTCGCGCCATCAGGTCCGGCGGTACGCAGCGACCGCGGAAAAAGCGATCCCGGACATTCCGAATCGGCAACCTTGCATCTACCGCGGAATAGCGGGTGTTGATGATACCCGACATGTCGAAGTCGTAAGGAACGGAGTACACGGGGCCCGCCATCGAGCCGAGGGCCTTGGCGTTGTGGCAACACTCGGTCTCTCCCTCTGCCGCCTGGAACAGGGAAACGTCGGTGTTGCCGATCAAGAATTGGAAGACCGCCACCGCGTTGAGGTTATCCTGCTCGAAATAGTCGGGAAGCACTTGAGGAACATCCAAGATCCCCCAACCGGTCCGGGCCGCCAGGTCGTCCTTGTGTTCGATGAGGAACGCGAATCGCGTCAAGGGGTCCCGCTCTTCTTCGTTGTCGATGTAGGTGATGCGCGCCAGCCGCACACGGAAGCTCATATCGCTGAAGAGGTTGAAGGCGCGATAGACGAGGTATTCTTGAAGGACGTATTGCTCGTACTGATCCCGCCCGCTCTGGCAGTGAGTCACGAGTTTGACCTTGTTCTGCCCCGCAAAGATCGTCCCGGCAACCGAATCCTTCTGGAGATCCAGTTGGATGGGTGGAAAGTTGCAGGTCCGTTTCTGGAGCCTGAACCGTCCCCGGGTGTTGACTTTGAGATTGAGGGACACCTGCTCACCACCGTCCTGATAGGTCAGAACCGCCGGAAACTGCTCGGGGTCCTGGCTCCGCTCTCTGAAGACCTGCCGGAACGGCGCCTCGATGGTGAGCTCTATGACGTCGTGGGACGCAAAGAGGGGGTTGGGCGGTTGGGGAGTACCCGGCGGTGTGTCCTGCGCCTCGACGACGGGGCCGACCAAAAGGACGGCCCCGATCATGGCAGCACCCGTGAGGTACTTCATCGTTACCCTCGACAGTCGTCCTCGATTTCCCGCTGGATCTTCCGATCGTCGTTGATGATCTCGTAGAACTCGTCCAGGTACTCGATCGTCTCCTCCAGCACCTTCGGATCGAGATCCGCTTGTTCGTTCCAGAGGGCGTAGATGGCGTCCCGGTGTTCGTTGTACGGCTGGATCGCCACCATCAGCGACTCGCGCGGCCTGCAAATGCCCCGATAGAGGCGTTGCCGGACGTTTCGGATCGGTAGCTCTTCGGCGACTTGCGCATACCGGGTATCGAGAAGGCCCGACATGTCGAAGTCGTAGGGCACCGAATACACCGGCCCGGCCATCGTCCCGATGACCTTGGTGTTGTGACAGCACTCTGTCTCCCCCGGCGGGGCTTGAAACATCGAGAAATCGGTGTTGCCGATCAGGAACATGAACAGCTCCGCCATCGCGAGTTCCGTGGGCTCGAAATAGTCCGATGGAATCGCGGGGACCTGGAGTACTTCCCACCCGTGGCGGGCCGCCATGTCGTCCTTGTCCTCGATGAGGAACCCGTACCTGGTGAGTGGATCGCTCTCTTCTTCGGTGTCGATGTACGTGAGGCGGACCAAGCGGACCCTGAAGCTCCTGTCCGTGAACAGATTATACATCCGATAGATGAGGTACTCCTGGAGCACGTACTGCTCGTACTGCTCCCGACCACTCTGGCAATGCGTGACGAGCTTGAGCTTGTTCTGACCGGCGAAGATCGTCTCGGCGACGTTGTTCTTCGGCAGGTCGAGGCGGATCGGCGGGAAATTACAGGTGCGCTTTTGCAGCCGGAACTTTCCCCGCGTGTTGACTTGGAGATCGACCGACGCCTCGGCGCCCGCCGCATCGGCGTAGGAGAGCACCGCCGGAAACTGCTCGGGATCCTGGCTTCGCTCCCGGAACACCTTCTTGAACGGGGCGTGGAGGGTCAGCTCGATGACATCGTGGGACGAGAACAGGGGCGTTGCCTGACTGGTGGCGGACTGCGTCTCTTGAGCCAGCGCTGCGGGGCCGGCCGACAAGGCGACGCCGAGCCAGACATAGCCGATGGAGCGTTTCATATCTCCCTCCCGGGAAGGGTGGCGGCCTCGGCCTGGTGGCGGATCTGATCTCATATGGTGCACCCCAAACACACCTCCGTCAATCACGGATCGGCCCGCGCCGGTTCCTAGGCTCTCACCCTACCCGGGGGCCGATCCACCGGTATGTTTACGCGGTCTTTTGCCCGGGAAAGGCCCACCCCAACATGAGCCTCACCGTTCAGGCCCTGGTGGCCGTCGCACCGATCCTCCTGGCAGGCGTGTTGTTGATCGCCTTCCGGGTGGCGGCGCGCGTGGCCATGCCCATTGTGTACGTCGCGGCGGCCGCCCTGGCGTGGGGCGCCTGGCGCGTTGACTTCCGCCACATCGCCGCCTCGACGGTCCAGGGGCTCTTCATCACGTTCGATCTCCTCTTCATCATCTTCGGCGCCATCTTGCTCCTCAAGACGCTGGAGCACTCCGGCGCCGTGGCCGCCATCCGCTCCAGCTTTCACGACATCAGTCAGGACCGGCGAGTGCAGGTGGTCATCATAGCCTGGCTCTTCGGCTCGTTCATCGAGGGCGCCGCCGGGTTCGGCACCCCGGCGGCGGTCGCCGCCCCGCTCATGGTAGCTCTCGGGTTCCCACCCCTGGCCGCCGTAATGCTTGGCATGATGATCCAGAGCACCGCCGTCACGTTCGGCGCCGTGGGCACCCCCATTCTCATCGGGGTCACCGACGGCCTCGCCAGCGCGGAGCTCTCGAGCCAGCTCAGCGCCGCGGGGATGACGTTCGAGCAGCACCGGCAGACGATCACTACCTACGCCGTGACCCTCCACGCTGTCACGGGCACGCTGATGCCGACGCTGATGGTGATGATGATGACCCGCTTCTTCGGCGCGGCACGGTCGTGGACCGAGGGCCTGTCCGTGGTTCCGTTCGCGCTGTTCGGTGGGTTGGCGTTCACCGTGCCGTACTGGCTGATCGGGGTGCTGCTGGGACCGGCCTTTCCGACCCTCTTGGGCGCTGCCATCGGGCTCATGGTCGTGACCTTCGCCGCCAAGCACGGATTTTTGGTACCTAAGGACACGTGGGATTTCCGATCTCCGAATGCGGGAGTCGGGGAGGACACCCCGTCACGCCGTCCGCTGGCCCTCACCAACGCCAATGGCCTGTCCACGCAGATGGCATGGGCGCCCTATGCATTGCTCGCCTTGTTCCTGGTCTTGACCCGGCTGCGCCAACTGCCACTCGGCGGGCTGCTGCAGTCGCTGCGCGTCAGCTGGTCGAACATCTTCGCCACCGACATCACCGGGAGCACGACGCCCCTTTATCTCCCCGGTACGATGTTGGTGCTCGCGGTGATGATTACCTGGTACTTGCATCGCATGGACCGGCAACAGATCGTCGGCGCGATCAAGGATTCCTCGCGGATTCTCCTCGGCGCCGGATTCGTGCTCTTGTTCACCGTTCCCATGGTGCGCGTCTACATCAACTCGGGCACCAATCACTTCCTGTTACCGGGAGGAGCGGCGCTCCCGTCGATGCCCATCGCCATGGCCACGTGGGTTGCCGAGCACGTGGGGCGAATCTGGCCCCTCTTCGCACCGACGATCGGAGCGCTCGGTGCGTTCATCGCCGGGAGCAACACGGTGAGCAACCTGATGTTCAGCCTCTTTCAGCACGGCGTGGCGACGCAACTCTCCATCAGCACGGCGCTGGTGGTGGCCCTCCAAGCCGTGGGGGCTGCGGCGGGAAACATGATCGCCATCCACAACGTGGTGGCGGCATCGGCGACGGTGGGATTACTGGGCGAGGAAGGATCGACGCTTCGCAAGACGATAATCCCGACGCTCTACTACCTCGCGGTCGTGGGGGTGTTGGGGTTGGTGTTGATGTACGTCGTGGGCGTGCCGACGCCCCTGGTGGATTCGTGACCGCTGGGTGAGGGCGCTCCGGGACATGACTTCGATGAGTCGATGTTATCGGACTCGGGGCTCCGAACGCCGGGGACGGCAATACGAACTCACGAGGATCCCGGGCGCGTGGCCGCCCGGGTGTCCCCTAACTATTTGTTATTTAAGGACTTAAAGCCGGATCTCTTCCAGCTCCAGGGCCAGTTGGGCGAACACCGCATCCGACCAGTCGCTCCGAGCGGTGAACTCCACTGCCACCCGGCGCTTGCTCAACACCCGCACCGTCACCACCTCCGCGCCGGTCTGTTGGACGATCACCCGGATCAGCTCGCCGTGGGACCACTCGGACGTGTTGCGCTTGGCCAGAAACATCCACGTCTGGTCGTCCACCGGCTCCACGTCATCGACGTCGAGCGCCGAGCCGACCAGCGCGTTCCGCGTGGCCGCGACCGCCGTTTGGAGATCGGCACTGTACCGTCGTGCTGCCCCCGCGTCCAGTGGCTCGGTGCGCATGCCACCCATTGTGGAGCACGCGGCCAGGGCCATCGTCAGAGGCACCCATCGCAATCTCATTTGGACCTCCCTGCTCTGTTTTTAAGGTGACGGCGCTCAGTAGTGTCGGATCGTCGCTTGTCCCGACACGCTTCCAATGACGATTGGACTGCCAACATATTCGATCAATGCCACGCCGCTGGCGTTGGCCGTGAGATGGTCACTCACATTCACGACAACGGCGGAGGCTCCCGAGGCGCCGACCGTGGCAACCCGGCTCCACAGGTCCCGGCCCCAGTAGCTGCTGGCACCGGACGTTTGCACGTCCTGCCAGTCCACGACCCCGGCCACGTCGACGTGGGTCGCCCCACTCATTGTAACGATCAAGCCGTCCGAATCGATGTCGAGGGCCTCCACCTCCACAGCCCCGGAAATCTGAATCTCGTTGAGGTGCCGCACGGTGAGGTGATAGACGATTCCGTCGGTGGGTGAAAAGCTGGTATTCGACTGCGCGCCGATCACCAGCATCCCCCCGCGCACCTCGGTCACGATGTATGGCAGAAGGTTGTCGTCGGTGGTGATCCGCAGCGACTCATACCCCGTCTGCTCGACGATCACCAATCCCGCCCCACTCACAATGATCCCGTCAAATCCTTCCACCGCCCTGGTCTCTGTGACGAGAAACCCCGAACCCTCTATTCTGTTGTCGTCCGAGACTCCGACCGGGTTGATGCACGCTCCAATCATCAACGCCAGGCCCACACTCCCGATTACCCTCATTCGCTGTACCACCGTTCACCTCCGGCCACGTGCCCGACTCCAATTCGCTCCCCACCCACCCGCGCTGCCCGGGAGGCAAACACCAAGAGAAGGCAAGTTGCGTGCCGCGCACAGGGAGAGTTTCCCCCCGGGGCAGAACCGGAGTAGCTGAAGGAGTGTCGCCATCCGTGGACGGCAGTGCCAAACGAGGAGGACAGCCTTGACGGCGGTCGCCACGTCTGGGCACGTTGTAGGCGTTGGAGGGATTATGCATTCGATCTGTCTCCGCACCCACTCTGCACTATCACTCGCCGTTCTACTCCTCTGCCCCCACGCTGCCGTGGGACAGCGCTCCCAGGATGAGGAATACCGCTCGCTCCGCCTCGCCATGGTGGATCTGATCGAGCGCTATGGCGTGGAGGATGCCCGGACGCTTCGAGCCATGGAGGCGGTGCCGCGGCACTCGTTTGTGCCCGAGGAATACCGCGACCACTCGTATGCCGATCGTCCCCTCCCCATCGGATACGGGCAAACCATCTCTCAGCCGTACATCGTCGCCTACATGACGGAGATGCTGGAGCCCCGGCGCGGCATGAAGGTGCTGGAGGTGGGCACGGGGTCGGGATACCAGGCGGCGGTCCTGGCGCAGATCGGGTGCGACGTCTATACGGTGGAGATCTTCGAGGCCCTGGCCGTGAGCGCCAGAGAGCGCCTGGAGCGCCTCGGCTTTGACAACGTGACCAACCGCCATGCAGACGGACACTTCGGCTGGCCGGAGGCGGCCCCCTTCGATGCCATCATCGTCACCGCGGCGGCCGGCCACATCCCGCCACGCCTGATCCAACAGCTCAAGCCGGGTGGCCGCATGATGATTCCGGTCGGCAGCGTCTACGGGGTGCAGAACCTGATCTTCGTGCGGAAGGACGAGGAGGGTCGCGTAACCACCCGCAATATCCTACCAGTTCGTTTCGTCCCGATGCTGAGCGGCCTGCGCTGAGCGCCATGGCGTCGCTTCGGCGGCCCGCCGCCGTCGCCCTCCTCTCGGCAGCAGCGCTCAGCTACGAGGTTCTGCTCGTGCGGGCGTTTGCAATCGAGCAGTTTCACCACTTCGCCTACATGGCCATCGGCGTGGCCATGCTGGGATTCGGCGCCAGCGGGACCCTGCTGACCCTCGCCCCTCGTCCCCTCCCCGCCCGGGCCGAGCGACTCTTTGCCTGGAGCGTCGTCGCCGCGGTTCTTGCCCTGGTAGCGAGCCCGCTCCTGGTTGACCGCATCACCTTCGACCCCACACAACTGGCGTGGGACCCCTCGCAATGGCCCCGGCTGGGAGCCGTGTATCTCTGCCTGGCCGTCCCCTTCGGGGCCACCGCTCTCGCCGTCCTGCTGGGCATCACGCTGGAACGAGGGCGTCCGGGAGTCGTCTACGGCGCGAGCTTCCTCGGATCGGGCCTGGGGAGTGTGCTCGCCATTGGTGCGTTGGGGCTGGTACTTCCCACGCGGGCGCTGGCGACGCCGGCCCTCCTCGCGGCCGGCGGGGCGCTAGTGTATCTGAGCTTTGCGCGCGTTTCTCGGCTTCTCGGGGCGCTTGCGTGGACAGCGGCGATCCTCGCCGTCGCCGCGTTCGTCCAACCGCTCTGGACCCTGGACGTCAATCCCTACAAGGGACTCCCGCAGGTGGAGGCCTTCCCAAACGCCCGCCGCGTTGCGGAACACACCTCCCCGGTGGGGTGGCTCGTCGCCGTCGAGGCACCGGCCCAGCGCTATGCCCCCGGTCTCTCGCTGTCATATCCCGGAGAGTTCCCCCGGCAGACGGGTCTGTTCGTAGACGGCCACCTTGCCGGCGCCATACCCGGAGCGGAAACGGATACCGCGGCCATCTCGTACTTGGACTGGCTTCCGGGTGCGTTGCCCTATGCTCTACCGGAACGAAACACCGTGTTGATCCTGGGAGCCGGGGGGGGCAGCGATGTGGCGAACGCCGTCACCCACGGCGCGGAATCCATCGTGGCCGTGGAGCTCCACCCCGACCTGGTTCGCCTCGTCCAAAGGGATGGGCAGCCGGACACCGGCGACGTGGCGTGGGTCGTGGGTGACGCCCGAAGTTATGTCGCGCGCACGCCGGAGCGGTTCGATGTCGTCACCCTTGGGGCGATGGGAGGGCTCGGCACGGCAGCCGCCGGCGTCCACTCGCTGGGGGAGGACTTCCTCCACACCGTCGAGGCATACGTGGAGTACCTCGACCACCTCACACCCGACGGTGTCCTCGCCATCACGCGGTGGCTCACCATGCCACCCCGGGAAAACGTCCGCACCATCCTCACGGCGGCCGAGGCGCTGCATCGTGTGGCGCCGGAGACGGCCGGGGACGGGCTGTTCGTCATGCGCAGCTGGGCGACCGCAACGGTTGTGGCGAAGCCATCGGGACTCGCGGACGAGGACGTCGCCGCGCTAACGCGATGGGCACAGCAGCACGGGTTTGATGTCGATTGGTACAACGGCCTCGAGCGGCCCACCACGGAATTCCACTTGATGGACGAGCCGGTGTTGTTCGAAGCGGCGTCCGCGGGAACAGCCGGAGGCGACGCCGCCGCGGCCTTTGCGTCTGCGTATCCGTTTGACGTGCGTCCGGTGACCGACGCCCGGCCGTATCCGCACCACTTCATCCGACCCCGCTCCGTCGGCACGTTCATCCAGAGCAGTCGCGGCACGTGGCTGCCCTTTGCCGAGTGGGGATACGTCGCACTCCTGGCAACGCTGGTGCAGAGCATCGTCCTCGCGGCTGCCCTCACGCTCCTCCCGGCGTGGGTCGGTACCCGGGGGGCGCGCGCCGCCTTCTCCTTTCCCGTGGCGGGCTACTTCGGCGCCATCGGCATCGCGTATCTCTGTGCGGAGATCGCCGCCATCCAACAGCTCAGCCTTCTCCTGGGCCACCCCGTGTACGCCGTTGCAGCGGTGCTGGCCGTGTTCCTCGTGTGTTCCGGGCTGGGCAGTGTGTGGTCCGATCGGATCAATGCCCGTCACGGGCCTGCCGTGTTGGGGGTGGCCGCCCTTCTGCTGCTGCTGCACGCCGTCGTCCTATTGCGACTCGTTCACCTCCTTCAGCCGTTCCCGTTGGTCGTTCGAGTGTTGGCTGGAGTCATCGCAGTCGCGCCGGTGGCGTTCCTGATGGGGCTCCCGTTCCCCTTGGGGCTCCGTTCCCTCGCCGGCGACCACACGCCGCGGATCGCCTGGGCCTGGGCCACCAATGGATTCGCGTCGGTGGTGGCAGCACCTCTTGCGGCGCTCATTGCCCTGGAGCTGGGATCGCCCACCGTGTTGCTCTTTGGCGCCGTGTCGTACGGGGGGGCGGCTTGGATTCACCAACAGGCCCGAAAGCGGCCGCCCATGGTTCGAGACGCCCGCGCATTGAGTCCCTAGCCCCGACGCCTGAAGCGAAATACCTCCCCAGGCACATTCAGTGGTCGGGAAGGTCGCGGGGATGAGACCCTGTCCAAGACCCTTCACAGGGAGTAGATTGACGGCCATGAAACGGGCTGCAGCGGCTCGCTTCTGAGGAAAACCCATATCACGACACCGTTATTCAGGCTCCGCAGCGCCTGTCTACCCCCGGGACGGAACGGGGGTCGTGCACCTCGCGGGCCTCAGCTCGACAACCACTGTTGTACCAACTCCGCGCTCGCCACCCCCGCCGGTGAGCGTGAAGCTCCCACTGTCATTGACCCTCAGGAGGTCGACCAATGAGATCCGGGCTCAACTGTGCCGCCGCCGTTTGTTCGGTGGTGGTCTTCACAGGCTGTCAGGCCGCAGGTGCCGTCCAGTCAGAGCGCACCACGCACACCTACTACGTCGCCGCCGACGAAGTGGTGTGGGACTATGCGTCCACCAGAACCGATCGGACGACCGGCTTCGAGTTCGATCCATTCGTCGCCGCCACTTGGATCAACCCCGGACCGGACCGCATCGGGACGGAATACAAGAAGGCGCTCTACCGGGAATACACCGACGGCACGTTCACAACGCTCAAGCCACGGCCGCCCGAGTGGGAACACCTCGGCTTCCTCGGGCCGCTGCTGCGGGCCGAAGTCGGCGATACGATCCGCGTCGTTTTCAAGAACAACGTGGCGTTCCCGGCCAGCATGCACCCACACGGCGTGTTCTACAACAAGGATTCGGAGGGCGCGCCCACCAAGGACGACACGCCCGGCAGCGACAAGGCCGACGACGCCGTACCTCCTGGTGGGACCCACACATATGTGTGGCCCGTGCCGGAGCGCGCCGGCCCCGCCGAGGGTGATGAGAACAGCGTCTTCTGGATGTACCACTCGCACACCAACGAGGACAAAGACGTCAACGCCGGACTGATGGGTCCCATGATCGTCAACGCCGACGGCACCACCCAACCCGACGGAAAACCCGAAGGCGTGGATCGCGAGTTCATCGTCTCTTTCCACGAGGTGGACGAGAACGTCAGTTGGTACCTGGAAGACAACATTCAGGCGTATACGACCGATCCTGCGAGCGTGGAC
>JBDHAF010000062.1:0-18718 GCA_039588255.1 Gemmatimonadota bacterium
CGATCCCCTCACCGGGGAGATCGTGCGGGATGCAGACGGAGAGCCCGAGTGGATCAGCGGATCCCTCCCAAGCGTGAAGGGCATCGGCTGGTATATAGAAGAATACGGAATCGCGCAGGTTTCCCTGAACCTGACGAACCTAAGCGTCGCGTCCATCCACACGGCCTTCGATGAGGTCTCGGCCAGAGCCGCAGACCGCGGTATTCGCGTGACGGGATCCGAGTTGGTCGGCCTCGTTCCCCTCCAGGCAATGCTCGACGCCGGGCGCTACTTCCTCGAGAAGCAGAACCGATCACTCGGCATCGCGGACGACGAGATCATCAAGATTGCCGTCAAGTCCCTCGGCCTGGACGACCTCTATCCCTTCAAGCCAGAGGAGAAGATCATCGAGTACGCCATCGCAGACACCAACGCACGACGACTGGTCGATCGCACGGTGCGTAAGTTCGTGGAGGAGACGGCATCGGAGTCGGTGGCACCCGGCGGGGGTTCAGTCGCCGCGGCCGTGGGGGCTTTGGGCGCGGCCCTCGGCACGATGGTCGCCAACCTCTCCGCACACAAGCGAGGCTGGGACGATCGGTGGGAGGAGTTTTCCGAGTGGGCCGAGCAAGGCAAACGCTATCACGACGAACTGCTCCGGCTCGTCGACGCCGACACGGATGCCTTCAATCAGGTGATGGCGGCATTCAAGCTCCCGAGCGGCACCGACGAAGAGCAGACAGCTCGCCAATCGGCAATCACGGAAGCAACGAAGCACGCGATCGAGATCCCGCTTCAGGTGATGAAAGCTGCGCTCGGATCGATGGATGTGATCCGCCAGATGGCGGAGATCGGCCTGCCCAGTTCGGCCTCCGACGCGGGCGTGGGAGCGCTCTGCGCCAGGGCCGCCGTGAACGGTGCGCAGTTGAACGTCCGGATCAACGTCAAGGATCTGGATGACACCGCCTACGTGGAGGACGTGTTGCGGCGGGGGGCGGAGATAGCCGCCCGGGCGGAGGCGCTGGAACACGAGACCCTTGCAGCGGTGGACGGGAACATGTGATGCCGGCCAAAAACCGGCTGACGAAGGTCCGGAAGACGATCCGGCTCCTACGCCACCCCTTCGTGTGGGGGGTCGGCACCGGAATCGTTCTGTTGCTCCTGCTCCGCGGCGCCAACGCCGTCACGGCCACCGACCGTTTTTGTCAGTCGTGCCACGTTCATCCCCAGGCCGACGCCTCGTGGCGGCAGTCCACCCACTACACCACGAAGAGCGGCATGGTGGTGCACTGCGTGGAGTGTCATCTGCCCCCCGGTGGCGTGGCGTACGCCGCGGAAAAAACCCGACTCGGCATCCGCGATGTCTTCGGCATGGTGTTCAAGGACCGGGAGTCCTTCGACTGGGCGGCCCGCTCGCAACTCGAGCATGCCGGCACGTTCGTCTTCCGCGAGTCGTGCCTCACGTGCCACCCGAACC
This sequence comes from Gemmatimonadota bacterium, assembly GCA_039588255.1. GTDB lineage: Bacteria > Gemmatimonadota > Gemmatimonadetes > Gemmatimonadales > GWC2-71-9 > B3T1B10. Next base: position 1,457 of record JBDHAF010000062.1, read on the forward strand.
TCTTCCCCATCGAGCTCACCGACAAGGGCGAGGAAGCCCACCTCCATTACGAGCGGCGCGCGGACGAGATGCGGTGTCTCAACTGCCATCTGCAGGTGGGCCATTTTGATCCCAACGCCCCAGACGAGATCGACTTTGGATTCGTCGAGGCGGCGGAGGGGGAGATCTACGATGCCCCAGCGGTCGTGGAGGAATTCGGCGACTACACCGAGTTCATCCCGGGCACCACCGTGAGCTTCGAGATGGTGGCGATTCCGGGCGGGACCTACCAAATGGGCAGCCCCGAGTCAGAGCCCTACCGCCATGAAGATGAAGGGCCGGTGCACTCAGTCACGGTCAACTCTTTCTGGATCGGGCGGGTCGAGGTCACGTGGGACGAGTTTGAAGCCTGGTACGGTGCTACCAAGACCGAAGGCCGTACGGACACACGGCTCATGGAAGCCGGGGTGGACGCCATCACCGGTGCCTCGCCGCCGTACGTGCCTCCCGATCAGGGTTGGGGCCGAGGGAGCCGCCCGGCCATCACCATGACCCACCACGCGGCCGTGCAGTACACCCGCTGGCTGTCGGAAACCACTGGCAAGCAGTACCGCCTGCCCACCGAGGCCGAGTGGGAGTATGCCGCCCGGGGAGGGACCGAAACCGCCTACTTCTTCGAAGGGAGCCCGCGCCAGTACACCGAGCGGCGGTTTCGGAACCGGCTCTTCGGCCGGGACACCGAGGTACTCGATAGCTACGTCATCCACGCCGGGAACAGCGCCTCCCGCACGCAGCCGCCAGCCGAGGTACTGCCCAACCCGTTCGGGCTGGTGAACATGTTGGGGAACGTCAGGGAGTTCACCCTCGATTGGTATGCACCAGATGCCTACCGGGACCGGCCGGCCGGGACGCCCGTCGTCGATCCCCGGGGGCCGGCCACCGGTACCGAGCACGCGGTGCGGGGCGGGTCGTTCCGGAGCGACCCGGCGGACCTGCGATCCGCAGCCCGGGACCGGACCCGGAGCGCGGCGTGCCTCCTCACCGACCCGCAGATCCCCAAGAGCCTTTGGTGGTATTCGGACTGTACGGACGTGGGATTCCGCGTAGTATCACCATACGAGGATGGAGGCACGGCAGGCCTCCGCCGCTGACCATCCAAGAGCGAATAGCCAAGGAGCCACAAAATGAGCGATACGAGCGAGAACAAAGACAGTCCCAACCGGCGAGAGTTCATCGAGACCGTCGGGGCGATCGGCGCGGTGGGAGCCGTCGGGGCCCTTGTTGCCGGATGCGGCGGACGTGTGGGAGACCAATACGCCAACTACCCGTGGCCGCCGCTGCTGGAACAGGCTCCGGACGGTCCGGTCTTGCGGGCGGGGCTCATTGGCTGCGGCGGGCGCGGCACCGGCGCGGCACTCGACTTCCTCGCGGCCGGCCCAAACCTAGAAATCGTCGCCCTGGCCGATTTCTTCCGCGACCGGTTGGACAACTGCCGAAACCGACTGCGGGAGGAGGGGAGCGTAGAGGTCGCCGACGAAAACTGCTTCACCGGGATCGAAGCGTATCGTGAGCTGATCGACACAGACGTGGACATCGTCTTGATGGCCACACCGCCCTACTTCCGGCCCGAGCACTTCGAAGCCTGCGTGGAAGCCCGCAAACACGTGTTCACGGAGAAACCGTTGGCGGTAGATCCGGTGGGGGCGCGTTCGGTGATGGCCTCAGCCCGGAAGGCCGACGGCGCCGGCCTATGCGTCGTGACCGGTACCCAGCGACGCCATGAAGCCACCTACCTCCAGACCTTCGAGCGTGTTACCCGGGGCGCCATTGGCGACGTCGTGGGCGCCAACTGTTACTGGAACGGCCGGGTGCCGTGGTGGCGCGACCGGCAGAGCCAGTGGAGCGACATCGAGTTCATGATGCGGGACTGGGTCAATTGGACCTGGCTCTCGGGTGACCACATCGTGGAGCAACACGTGCACAACCTCGACGTCGTGAGCTGGTTCCTCGGCGACGCCCATCCGGAGAAGGCGGTGGGGATCGGCGCGCGGTGGCGGCGCCCCAGCGGAGACCAGTACGACTCCTTCAGCATCGACTTCACTTTCGAGAACGACGTGCACGTCCACAGCATGTGTCGGCAGATTTCGGGATGCGCCAACAACGTGTCGGAAATGGTGCGGGGCACGAAGGGGTACACCAACTGTGAGGACGGAATCTGGAAAACCGACGGCACGGAGGTGTGGCGGTACCCCTACGAGGAAGACGAGGACGGCAATCCCATCCGGCCGCAGCCCTACAAGCAGGAGCACATCGATCTGGTGACCGCGATCCGCAACAACCAACCGGTCAACGAAGCCGAGCGGACGGCGGTTTCGACCCTCATCGCGATCATGGGACGGATCTCGTGCTACACCGGGCAGGAGGTCACCTGGGACGAGATGATGGAGTCGGACCTCAAGTTGGGACCCGATGTGGTGACGTTGGGATCTTCGGACTTGGTCCGGGGGGTGGTCCCGGTTCCGGGAACGCCGTAGGACGGGCGCTCAACCGTCACCACCCATGCCGGCCGTCGTGGGGATCCGGCAACGCATCCCCACGGCGGCTCCTTCCGTCATCCCGCCAAACCCCGTATGTTTACCGGACAATTCATTCGTGGTGATTTGAGGATATTGCAGCCACGCTAAATAAGTCGCTAAAAACCCGCCTCGGCGCTCAGCGACGAGGTTTTTTTTGGCGCCCACTCCAAGTGCAGGAGGCCGGTATGGGCACAACGCTCCGGGAGCTGATCGACGATCGTCGCGTGCACGTCTTCGACGGTGCGATGGGCACGATCCTCTACGGGAAGGGCGTGTTCGTCAATGTCTGCTACGACGACCTGAATCTCAAGCAGCCCAAGCTCATCCGTGAAGTGCACGAAGCGTATCTGGCCGCCGGGGCGGAGATCTTGGAGACCAACACCTTCGGCGCCAATCCCATAAAGCTGAAGCATTTCGGACTGGACGAGAAGACCGAGGAGATCAACACCGCAGCCGCGCGCATCGCGGTGGACGCTGCCGACGGGCGCGCCAGCGTCGTGGGGGCAATCGGTCCCCTGGGGGTACGCATCGAGCCTTTCGGTCCCACGGCGCTGGAAGAAGCGCGGCAGCACTTTCGCCGCCAAGCGACCGGCCTCCTCGAGGGCGGAGTGGACGGGTTCCTGCTGGAGACCTTCAGCGACCTGGCCGAGATCCATGAGGCGTTGTTGGCGGTTCGGGAGGTGAGCGACCTCCCGGTCATCACCCAGATGACCATCGGTGAGGACCTGAAGACCGGCTACGGCACCGACGTCGCCACGATCGCCATCCGCCTCACCGAATGGGATGCCGACGTCATCGGGCTCAACTGCTCGGTTGGTCCGTCGGGCATCCTCGAGGCGGTGGAGCAGTTGACGGAGCACACCGACAAGCCGATTTCCGCACAGCCCAACGCCGGGACGCCCAAGGCCGTCGACGACCGCAAGATTTATCTCGCCACCCCCGAGTACATGGCCACGTACGCCAAGTTCATCACGGAGGCCGGAGCGCGGTTCGTGGGCGGCTGTTGCGGCACCACACCCGACCACATCCGGGAAATCCGGAACTACGTTGCCAGCACCCAGACGCGAACCGTCCGACCGCACATCAGCACCGCAGAGGTCGTGGAACTCGCCGGGCGTGAAGCCGTTCCCCTGGAAACGCGGTCGCAGTGGGGCGCGAAGCTGGCGCGCGGGGAGTTGGTTACCAGCGTCGAGATCGTACCGCCCAAAGGGGCCGATGCCTCCAGCATGCTGGATCAGTGTCGCAGGCTGAAAGACGCGGGCGTCGATGCGGTCAATGTCCCCGACGGACCACGAGCGCAGAGCCGCATGGGCGTGCTCGCGTCGTGCATCATGATCGAGCGCGAGGTGGGACTGGAAACCGTGATGCACTACGCCTGCCGTGACCGGAACCTGTTGGGGATGCTGAGCGATTTGCTGGGTGCATCGGCGGCCGGGCTCCGCAACCTCCTGATCATCACGGGCGACCCGCCCAAGATGGGTCCCTACCCCGAGGCGACGGCGGTGTTCGACATCGACGCGATCGGCCTGGCCAACCTCGTCAACAACCTCAATCACGGGATGGACCCGGGTCAAAATCCCATCGGGGAACCAACGCGCTTCGTGATTGGGGTCGCTGCGAATCCCGTTCCCATCGACCGGGACCGGGAAATGTCACGATTCCGCTGGAAGGTGGAGGCCGGTGCGGAGTTTGCCGTGACGCAGCCCGTGTTCGATCCGGAGCAGTTCGAGCGGTTTCAGCGCGAGGTGGAAGAGTACGAGATCCCCATCGTCATGGGCGTCTGGCCGCTGGTCTCGTTCCGCAACGCGGAGTTCCTGGCCAACGAGGTCCCGGGCGTCAGCGTGCCGGATGAAATCCTGGACCGGATGCGCCGCGCGCAAGAGGGAGGGAAAGAAGCCGCCCTCGCAGAGGGCGTGACGATTGGCAGGGAAATGTTCGTGCGGTTCAAGGACTCGGTTCAGGGCGTGCAGGTGAGCGCGCCGTTCGGGCGGGTGGAGGTGGCGCTGGACGTCTTCGGGGGGTGACTCCGATACAACGGTTCGCCGCAAGCAGGTGTCAGAGATCAGCAGGGAGTATATTCCCTCCGAGGCCGGTCCACACCACAACGCGATCCGAGGGTACACTTGGAGGACGCTCTTCAGCAGGCGCTAGGCCCGAACTACGTCATTGAGAGAGAACTGGGCGGCGGCGGGATGTCGCGCGTGTTCGTGGCCCAAGACAAGAGCCTGGATCGCAAGGTCGTCGTCAAGGTCATGGCCCCCGAGATCGCCGGCCCCCTCTCCGCCGAGCGGTTCAAGCTGGAGATCATGGTGTCGGCGGGGCTCCAGCATCCCAACATCATCGGCGTCATCAGCGCCGGAGAAGCGGACGGCGTCCCCTTCTTCGTCATGCCGTACGTGGAGGGAGAATCCCTGCGGGCGCTGCTAAAACGTGAGCCGAAACTTCCGGCGCGCCAGGCGGCCAGCATCCTCCGCGACGTGGCCCGGGCCCTCGCCTTCGCCCACGAGCGGGGCGTCATCCATCGGGACATCAAGCCCGGCAACGTGCTGCTCACAGCGGGCGCCGCGACCCTGGCGGACTTCGGTGTGGCCAAAGCGGTGACCGCCGCCAAGCGGCCGGAGGCCGATGCCGATCCTCTGACCAGCGTGGGCATGTCCCTGGGCACACCGGCCTACATGGCTCCCGAACAGATCGCCGGCGACGCCGACATCGATCACCGCGCCGACCTCTACGCATTGGGGGCGATGGCCTACGAGATGCTGGCGGGGCAACCGCCGTTCGCGGACCGGGCGGCCCGGCAGGTGCTCGCCGCCCATCTCACCGAGGCACCACCACCGCTCGGGGACTTCGCCAAAGAGTTACCCTCGTCCCTCGTAGCACTGGTGGAACGTTGCCTGGAGAAAGATCCCAAGGATCGTCCCGTCACGGCGGAGGAGGTGGCGGCGAGCCTCGAGGAGGCGGTGGTCAGCACCGAGCCCATCTCCCTCACGGGACTTCCCATCCGCCGCTGGCGCCGGGGGAAACGAAATGCGGTGCTCGGAGCCACCGGCGTCGCGGTCGTACTGGTGATCGCGGCGCTCATGCGGGTGCTGGCTGGCGGCGGTGGCCCGCCCCCCGGGTCCGTCGCCGTGTTGCCCTTTGTCAACGTGGGAGGCGACACCACGGACCTGTACTTCACCGACGGGATGTCGGACGAGATCATCAGTGCGTTGAGCCGCGTGCAGGGACTCCGAGTCGCGTCGCGCACCGCTTCGTTTGCGTTCCGCAACGCCAATCTCCCCGCGGGAGAAATCGGCGAGACCCTCAACGTCTCCGCCATTCTCGAGGGCACGGTGCGGCGTCGTGGCGACCGGTTGCGCGTAACGGCGCAGCTGGTGTCCACCGACGACGGCCTCGCCCTGTGGTCGGAGACGTACGACCGGGACATGCAGGAGCTGTTCACCGTGCAGGACGAGCTGGCCGCGGCGATTGCCAGCGCTCTGGGCAGCACGATCGGCGTCGTAGCGCCGGTGGCAACCACGCCAGAGAGAACCACGGACCTCGCCGCGTACGACCTCTATCTCCAAGGGCGGTTCCAGTTCGAGCGGCGCGGGGAAGACGCCCTGTTGCGGGCCTTGGATTATTACCAGGAGGCCGTCGCCCACGACGATAGGTTTGCCGCCGCCTACGCCGGGATCGCCGACGTGTACGCCCAGCTCCCGCTGTACACGAGCCTGTCCGGTGATTCGCTGCGTCCCCTCGCGTTGGCCGCCGTGGACCGAGCGCTGGCGTTGGACAGCAACCTCGCCGGTGCCTACGCCGCTCGCGGCACCGTGCGGAACAGCGCATGGGAGTGGGAACTCGCCGTGCAGGACTTCGAGCGCGCCATCGAGCTCGACCCCAACGACATGTCGACGCGCCAGTGGTACGGGGAGAACCTCCTGCTAACGGGCAACACTGCGGCGGCTATCGAGCAACTTGGTGTGGCCGTGCAATTGGATCCGTTCGCACCGATTCCCCGGGCGTTGATGGCCCTCGCGTTGGGGATTGCCGGTGATGCGGACCGCGCGCGCCAAGAGATGACGCGGGCGGTCGAGGCGGACGACACCTTTTTCGTCACCCGCTTGTTCAACGGCACCCTGTTTCTCTACGAAGGCGAACCAGCAAATGCGATCCCCGAGCTCCAGGTTGCCGAGCGGTCCGCGCCGGTCCCGGCGGTGCTGGGCACCCTGGGTTACGCCTATGCGGTGTCGGGTGACGCCGGGCGCGCCCGGGCCGTGTTGGCGCGCCTGGATCCATCCACCGCCGGGGGGCCCGCCGCCATCGCCCGCATCCACTTGGGACTCGGCGACCTCGATGCGGCGATCACCTGGATGGACCGGGCGGCCGACGCACACGATCCATTCTTCGGGTCCGAACCCCTCAGTGCTCCCATCTTCGAGCCGCTCCGCGCCGCGCCGGGATTTGCTGAAGTTGCCAGGAAGGCAAACCTGGACCCGGCACGACTCGACGGTGGCAACTGACGGAAGCAGCCCCTACGGTGCCAGGGCCTTGGCAAACTGCCCCACCGAGGCGAACCGATCCACTGGCAACTTGGCCAGCGCCTTTCGCACCGCTCGCTCAATCCTGGCGGGGACCGACGGCTGCACCACGCGGAGCGACGGCGGCCGTTCGTTCACGTGCCGGGTGAGTATCGTCCGCACACTGTGTCCCGAAAATGGGGGCTCGCCGGCGATCATTTCGTACAGCACGCACGCGAGGCTGTAGGCGTCGCTCCGGCCGTCCACGTCGGCCCTCCCTCCTACCTGCTCGGGGCTCATGTAGTGCGGGGTACCGGGCGAGAACCCAACGGGCGTCAGCCGCGAGCTGCGCGCCGCGTGCAGCGCCAGGGCAATCCCGAAGTCGGCCACCAACACCTCACCTCGGTGCAGCAAGATGTTCTCGGGCTTGATGTCCCGATGGACGACGTTCTGCTCGTGAGCGTACGCCAGGGCTTTGGCGATGGTCACGGCGATCTCGAGGGCTTCCCGGATGGGGAGGCATCCTTCCCTGTTCAACTTGTGTCGCAGTGATTCTCCCTGGACGAAGGGCATTACATAGTACGGATAGCCATCCGCCACGCCCGAATCGAACAGCGGGAGGATGTGAGGGTGGTGCAGGTTTGCGGTGATGCGGATCTCGTTGAGAAACCGCTGGGGGCCAATCGCCGCAGCCAACTCGCACCGCAACGCTTTCACGGCGACTTGGCGGCCGTGCTTGAGATCTTGTGCCAGGAAGACGGTCGCCATCCCGCCGCTGCCGATCTCACGTTCGATCTGGTAGCGGTCCGCCAGGGCGGCCTCGAGAAAGTCGAATAGATCCTGCACGGCGGTCTCCCTCACTCGCGATCTCCTGGGCTTTCATTCCCAGATGCACGGTATGGGGAGGCCGTCAACCAGACGTCAGCCGGCAGCAACCTCTGATGCGAGGGAGCGACGCCCTACATCACTACCCGCCTCCAATCCGTGAGGATCTTAGGCGCATCCTGGAGCAGCCGGTTCAGATCGGTGATGACGCCGTCCACGATTACCGACAATTCCTGCGCCCGCTGCGCGGCCGCCGCCTCGACCTCATTCAGCACCACGAGCTGGCCTTCCGTCGGGCGCGCCTGCGGCCCCTGGATCTGCCGGGCCACGGTGCGGAGCTGCTCGATCAGCCGCGGCCAATCGCGATATCCCATGCTCCCGGCGGGGCGCCGCACCTCGGCCTCCAGCGTGGTGAGTTTCTCCTGCGCCTCACCCGCCGTGGATCGGATCTCGGCCTCGTTCGTGAGATCCTTCCCGCCGATCGACTCGAGCAGCCCGTCGATCTGGCCATTGAGGTCAACCATCGTCCCGACCATCGCGTTGAGCTGGCTCTGGAGATCCCGGGCCCGCATCGCTGCGGCGAAGCGCTCTTCGTAGTCCGCCTGTGACGCCGCCACGTTGGGATCGCCGCGCAACCGGAACTGGGTGGATAACTCCTGACCGGCGGCAACTACTGTAGCCGTGTACGTGCCTGGCACCGCCGGCGGACCCTGGCCCCCGCCGAAACGGCCGAAGGACCCACCGCCACCCTGTTGTTGTCCCGGAATGGGATCGGCGGCCGTCCAGGTGAAGTCCCACACCGCCCGGTTTATACCGGGGCCGGCGTTCTCGTCCTGGAACTCCCGCACCAGCATTCCGGCCGCGTCGGTGATGCGAACCGTCACGCCGCCTGGGCCCAGCTGCGCCGCCGCACCGTCCGAGAGATAGTAATTGACTCCTGCACCCTCCCCCGGGTTCTGGCCCATGAAGAGGCTCTGCCCGCGACTGCTGCCCCGACCCCACATCTCCCAATCGGTCTGCGTCCGCATGTCGAAGACGGCGACGTCCTCCTCCACTGCCTCGGCGAGCTGCACCAACGGCTGGATGTCATCGAGGATCCACGCGCCGCGGCCATGGGTGCCGATGACGAGGTCGTTGTACTGTGGCTGGATGCGAATGCCCCGCACCGATACGCGGGGCAGATTCAGCCGGATGTCCACCCACGTTTCGCCCCGGTCCCACGAGCCGTAAATGCCTCGCTCCATTCCCACGAACAACAGGTCCGGGTTGGTGGGATGTTGCCGGAGAACCTTGGCGTAGTCGTCTTGCGGCAGGCCTTCTGCGAGATCGCGCCAGGACTGGCCGTAATCTCGCGTCTCCCAGACGTGGGGCGTGAAGTCGTTCATCCGGTGGTTGTCCACCACCATGAACGCCGTGCCCCGCTCGGTATGCGACGCTTCGATGTTGCCAATCCACGTGTCGTCGGGAAGCCCGCGTATCCGATCCCGCACATTGTTCCACGTCGCCCCGTCATCGCGGCTCACCTGGACATTGCCGTCGTCGGTCCCGACCCACAGCACGCCCCGCTCCACGGGCGACTCGGCGACGGTGTAGATCGTCGTGTGGAACTCCGCGGCGGTGTTGTCATTGTAGATCTCCCCACCCGAATCCCGCTGCTTCTCCGGGTCGTTGGTGGACAGATCGGGGCTGATGATGTCCCAACTGAACCCGAAGTCATTGCTCCGGAACAGCACGTTGCCACCCCAGTACACCACTCCTGGATCGTGGGGTGAGATGTAGATCGGGGCGTCCCAGTTGAAGCGGTACTTCGCCTGAGCCATGGACTGGCCCTGGGAACCCACCAGCCACGGATACGGCTCGATGGTCCGCACCTGACCGGACTTGGTATCCGTGATCCGGAAGTACCCACCCTGGGCATTGGAGTACACCAGGTTGGGCTGCCCTGGTACGGGCACCGTGTAGAACCCGTCGCCGCCGCTCACCGTGTACCAGAAGCCCGGGTCGATGCCGGAGTTGTCGTTGACCCGTGACGGCCCGCACCAGTTGCCGTTGTCCTGCAAGCCGCCGCACACCCAGTAGGGGTCCCGGTCGTCCACGAAGATGTGGTAGAACTGGGCGAGGCTAAAATTGCGGAAGATGTGGAAGTTCTCACCGCCGTCGTAGCTCACCTGCATGCCGCCGTCACTCCCCGACAGCACGCGCTCACCGTCCCACGGATCGATCCAAAACGACTGGTGGTCGCCGTGGACGCCGCGCGCGATGCGCTGTGCGGTCCGGCCCCCGTCGGTGGACTTGGAGAGACCGCCCGACAGCGTGAACAGCGTGTTGTGGTCGCTGGGATCCACGACCACGTCGGAGTAGTAGAACGGCCTGAAGTTGAGGTTCTTGTCGGCGCTGATCATGTCCCAGGTCTCGCCGTAGTCTTCCGAACGGAACAGCGTACCGGCAGTGGGATACTCCGTGATCAGATACACGATGTTGGGACGCGACTGGGCCACGCTCAAACCGATCCGCGCCATGGGCTCGTCGGGCGTCGTGGTAATCTTCTTCCACGAGTCCCCGGCGTCCCGGGAAACGTACACCGCCGTCTCCTTGCCGCCGTCGTCGAACCGCCACGGCCGACGCCGGAAGGTCCACATGCCGGCGTAGACGTTCCGGGGGTTGGAGAGATCGATGTCGATGTCGGAGCAGCCCGTGTCTTCGTCGATATAGAGGACCTTGGTCCAGTTCTCTCCCCCGTCCGTCGTCTTGAACACGCCCCGCTCTGCGTTGGCACCCCATTCGTGACCCATGGCGCAGACCAGCGCCACGTCCGGATCCCGGGGGTCCACCACAATCCGATGGATGCGCTCGGTATCCCGGAGCCCCAGGTGGGTCCAGTTATTGCCGCCGTCGGTGGACCGCCACACGCCCAGACCGTAGGAGACCGAGTTCCGGGGATCACCCTCCCCCGAACCCAGCCAGATCACGTTCCGGTCCGACGGGGCAACGGCAAGGGCACCCACCGAGTAGGATTCCTCGTCCTGCCACTGCCCCTCGAACGTGATGCCGCCGTTGGTGGTCTTCCACACGCCGCCGTCGGCGCCGCCCACCCAGAAGGTCCGGGGATCGCCGGGGATCCCCACGATGGCCGACACCCGGCCACCCATGTTCACGGGGCCAATCTGGCGCCACTCCATGGTGGATATGGCCTTGCTGATCGCGTCGGCGTCCTGGGCGGCCGCAGGGGTCGCCAGCAGGATGGTGATCGACGGGAGCGCCACAAACAGACGTTTAAGGACTCGAAGCATCTCTCCTCCAATGAAGAACCTGAACAGCTGTCTTCAGTACGGAATGCGCTTAGCAGGGGAAAATGTTGCCCGGGTTACCGATTGGCCAGGCCACTCACCTCCTTGTACCCCGGCGCTCGGGGCCGCACGATTGGCCGCCTATGACCGAGATCACCACCAGGCTATCATCAGCCTAGCCGACCGCTATCGCCTCGAACGCCACGTGGGCGAGGGTGGAATGGCCACGGTGTAGGAGGCGGCGTTCTCTCCCGACAGGGAGTGGCTCGTGGCGCGAACCGGCGGGACCACGACCATACCGGGGGGGAGAGACGTGTGGAGCGACATTCTCGGTGGTAGATCGGAACGTGATGTTTTCCGTCGGATCGGAGATGCTGTTCAGGCAGGGCGAGCAGTACTCCCTCTATGACGTCTCACCGACGATCAGCGTTTCATCATGCTGCGCGCGGTGAATCTCCGGGTGAGCGAGCCCGATTTGATCTAGGTCGAGGACTGGGCCGAGGAGTTGAAGACCCGAACCGGAAACAACTGAACCGCACGTCGAGCCGCCAGCGCGGTCAGTTTCCCGGCATCATCTGGCGTGCGATTTCAATCCAATCAAGAATCCACACGATTTGCCTGCCGGATGGTCCCCCACCTTGATCGATGATCAAGAACCCTTCGCCGTCCGGGTGCACGTCGTAGTTCACGTTCTGGAATTGGAGGTCGGTTACGCCGCCGAAGAGTGCCGCGCGCTCTGTCACCCGAACCTCGGGGTCGGTTTGGAGCGACGCTGCGATCAGCGTTCCGTCCGGGGACACGTAATGCAGCGTCTCGCCGTCCGGGCTCCAGCGGGGCGACCACCCGCCGTTCGTCGAGATCCTGGGGCGCGCGCCCTCCCCGGTGACCGTTTGCACGTACACCTCACTCTCCCCCGACAGGTCAGAGGTGTAGGCGATCCAACGACCATCGGGAGAGACCTGCACGTGGTGCTCGCTGAAGTCGGTGGCGACGATCCACGTGGGCACCGAGTCGCCGACCGTCACCCGCCCAATATCTCTTCCGGTGCCCTCACGTCGGGCATTGAAGAAGAGCGTGCGTCCGTCGGGCAGCCAAGAGCTCGGGAACGTCGCGTAATTGGTTTCGAGGAGCCGCTCGGCGGGTCCACTGCCGTCGAACGGCTTCCAGTACAGGTTGGAGGGGCCGTCCCTGTTGCTGGCAAACGCGATCCGCCGGCCGTCGTTTGTCCACACGGGCGCTTGATTGAGCTGTCCTTCTACGGTCAGGCGGTCCAGCGTTCCCTGGTCGCGATCGAAGACTCTGATGTCTTGGGCGTCTCCCAGCCCCTGGATCCTCATGGCAATCCGCCGACCATCCGGCGAGAACGCCGGGTCCTCCAGGTTGCCACTTTCCGGGAGGTCCACTGGGAGCCGACCGGTCGCCGTGACGAAAGTGAGCGTCTCTCCGGATGCCCCGGTTCCGGCGTGGTAGGCCAGAGCCCCGTTCTGCGACACGGCAAACTCGGGCATCACGCCCCCGCCGATGCCGATTCCTTCGAGCAGCGCCACCGCCGGTCCGGTGGTGCGTCGCGCGCCGGCATCGAACGGCTGGGCCAGCAAAGTCCCCTCGGCGCCCGCATACACGAGATAACCGGACGCGTACTCGGCGTGTGTCCCGAACGCGATTGTGTCGATCGCGCCCGTCTCGAGATCGGCGACCGCGATGCGCGAGTTGTCGACACCACCGCCGAACACGGTAAAGAGCGCCGCCTTGCCACCGGGCAGCACGAATGGAGCCCGGTGACTCCCGCCCTCGGCCGGAGTGGTCACCTCAACCAGCTCGCCCCCCGCCGCCAACACCGTCGAGAGCCCCCCTGTGTTGCTCCCGACGACGATCACGTCATTGTCACCCCAGCTGGCGCCATCGGCGCGCGCCACGTCGGCTATGGGGATTGATGGACCTCCCGCCAAGGAGGCCTTTCGCAAACGGCCGTCTGCGTGGTAACCGAGCCAGCGACCGTCCGGCGAGAAGAAGGGGATGGTTCCACCCGCTGCAACCGCAATCAGCTCGGGGGCGAGCTGGTCGAGGTTCCGGCGGGCCACTCCATCGGTTGTGAGAAACACGACTTGAGACCCGTCCGGGGACATTGCGATTGCGCGCCCACAGCACCGACTCGCGACGCCCGCCACGCTGTCCGGCGTTCCGATGGTGAAGCGGGTCAAGCGCAACGGCTCCTCGGGTGCCGACACGCGGCCGAGACCAAAGCCCGCAGCGAGCACGACGACCGCCGCGGCTGCGGCCACGGGCATCATGCGGCGGCGCGGGGCGGTTTGTACGATTGGCTCGGCAACAGGCTCAGCCATCGTGGGAATCGTGAACGCCGGATTGGTGAGTGCATCCGCGAACGCCGCAGCGGATGCGAACCGGTCGGCCGGCATCTTGTTCAGCGCCTGTGCTATCGCCGCGGCAACGTGTCCCGGAACCGTGTCGCGGGAGGCGGTCACCATCGGAGCCTTCTCGGTGATGACCTTGGCAACGATCGCCTGCGCGGTGGTCCCTGTGTACGGCGGATCCCCCGCCAGCATCTCGAAGAGGATGGCGCCCAGGGAGTACACGTCGCTCCGGGCGTCCAACTCCCGGTCGCCCATGGCCTGCTCGGGAGACATGTAGTGGGGCGTGCCGATGGAGAGACCCGTCTCCGTGAGGCGCGTGCCGCTCGCGTGGCTCACCGCCAGGGCAATCCCAAAATCGGCGACGAGCGCCTGTCCGTCGTGCAACAAGATGTTCTCGGGTTTGATGTCACGGTGGATGACGCCCTGGCGGTGGGCATAGTCGAGCGCCGAGGCGATCGAGCGCGTGATCTCGATGGCCTCATCGATGGCGAGCTGGCGCTCCCGGTTGAGCTTGTCGCGGAGTGTGTCGCCCTCCACGTAGGGCATCACATAGAAAAGGAAACTGCCGGCATCCCCCGAGTCGTGGAGCGGCAGGATGTGAGGGTGCTGGAGGTTGGCCGTGACCTTGATCTCTTGGAGGAACCGGTCGGCGCCGATAACGGCGGCCAGCTCGGGCCGGAGGACCTTCAGGGCGACCTTGCGGTCGTGCCTCACGTCGTGGGCCAGATAGACCGTAGCCATACCGCCTTCACCCAGATGGCTTTCAATCCGGTAGCGGTCGGCCAGAGCTGTGGAGAGTCGCTGCGTGATCTCCGTCATGGAGGCCAAAGATGGCCCGTCCGGGTCTTGGACACAAGAAGCCCGAACCTACTCAGGTAATCTCCGGCACCTCACGCGCAACCGCATAGAGGAGACCCGTCCCCTGCTCCGGGTACGAGGTCCAGTGCAGCCGTTTGTAACTGCCGTCCTTGCAGCGATAGCGGTTGTGGAAGGAAAGGGTGAGCGCCCCCGACGCGAGCTTGCCCACTTCCGCAAGGGTGTCGGTGCGGTCTTCCGGGTGGATGAAGTCCACGAAGGGTTCGCCCAGGAGCTCCTTGGGGGAGTAGCCCAGCACGCGCTCGAACGCCGGGTTGACCCGCTTGAAAAACCCGTCCGTCCCTGCGATGCAGAACATGTCCAGTGCATGGGTGAAGAACCGCTCCACGTCGTACAGCTCGTACTCACCGGAGACCGCCGCCGTCAGACTCACTCCGCAGGAGTGGCAGTATTTGGCATCGGGGACGAGGCGGGCGTTGCAGCGGGGGCACTGATCCACAGTCGAACTCCGGCGTTGCACGAGAGTCTGGCGCTTGCTTCTAGGGACCGTCGAAAGGTACCCGGTGCGCGGCCCCGGCGTTCCCCCCTCCGCCCGGATCGAGGATCAAGCGCCCAGGGTTGACAATATGGCGTATATGCTATATTGTATTGCGTATACGCTATGTGCTCAGATGGAGGTGGCCCTCATGTCGTTGCCACCGAAAGTACTCCTGGTCTCCGCGTTGCTGGTCCTCGCCTGCGGCGACGGCGTCGTCACACCGAATGACGACGACACAGGAACCGAGCAGGGGGGACTTCTCGCCAACCTCCCGGCCGACCAACAACGCGCGGTCCGATTGGCGGTTATGACGTTGGCGATAGCGACCGCACACGAAGGGCGCGGCTTCTTCGACAACTTCCTGCCCTGTGCCCGCCGCGGTGTGATCAACTTCCACAACACTGCCACCGGTCGACATGCCACGTTCAGCGGCTGCGACATCGGTGGCGGAATCACCGTGGACGGGAGTGGCAACGTGGAGTGGGTCGGGTCCGGTCTCGCCCAGTCGCGGCAGGAGTTTTGTCACTTCGCACAGACGGCGGCTTGCCACACCGCGCTCGCATGGTCCGGGAATCTGACAGTGTCCGCCGGTGGATCGAGCGTGCAGATAACGGATTTCCGCGTTGCTGCAATCGTCTGGGCGGCCAGCGGTGGGCTGTTCCCCGACGGTCTGGACGTCTATACGGGGGAACTCGGGCTGCGCGCCCTCGAGGTGACGCTACACGAAGAGACGATCCGGGTGGAGGACGATGACCTACCCACACAGATCTTCGACGTCACCGGCATGGACATCAACTCGGTCCCCAGCGCGTCCCGAGAACCCTCTGCCCTGACCGACGCGGACGTCAAGCGTCTGGTCTATCACGGGGCCATCGGACTCCTTTCGTTCCTGGTGAACGAGACGCTGGAGATCCAGCGAGGGAACCATACCCATCAACTCGAATGCGGCTCGAGCGTCGTGACTCCCAATTCAGACGGCCAGACCACCCGAATTGAAAACACGTGGACCGAGTGCGCGTTCTACTTCGGGCTGTTCATGAGCGGCACGTTCAGCATCGAATGGGGCGAGGTAGACTTCGACAGCGGACCTCTCACGATGGTGGTCGAGGGCAACCTCGAGGTCGGCGGCGCCATCCCCACCACGACCATTCAGCGGTTGGTGTGGACGGCGGCGGGCGTGGGCGGCGCACTCACACTTCCCGGTGAGATCAGTATCTCCGGCACGATCGAAGGTCCCACGGAACAGCGAGCGTTCAGCTTCGAGGTTTTGGTCGACGACTAGACATCCTGCGGCGGTGGGCGATGACGGCGCCGATTGCAGATTCCGATGTGCGGTGAGGGCGCCATGGCTGCTTGAAGAATCGCGCACCTTGCGCTCATTTCTCCCTAACCGATGTTAGCAGTAGCACCCTACCGCAACTGCACCATATACCCGCCCTCATTCACGTCCTTCACGAAGGCCCGGACCAGGGGAGCCATCTCGTCTCTGAGTAGACGCCCCACCTTTGTCCGGAGGACCGGTCCGCCCGCCGACCCCCATCCCTTCCCCGTCACAATGTGGACGATCTTTCCCGGCGTTCGACGCTGCCACGTCTGCAGGAAATTGCGCACAGCCCCGTCGGCTTCAGAGGCGGTGAACCCGTGGAGATCGAGGCTCGCCACAGGCTCCGCGTCAAGGAGGGGGTCGACGGGATCGTAGCGGGGTTTGCGGGACCGGCGGCGGCTCATGGCCACCAAAGTAACTTCTCTGAAACCTTCGATAGGTACGTTCCGTACATGTATTGAACGTACCTTTTCCCGAGGGCCCCATGGCCAAGCCGTCCGCCCCAACCGCCGAATCCTGGCTCCCCCTGAAGCCCGTCGTCTTCCACATCCTCCTGGCCCTGGCCGAGCAGGAATCCCACGCCTATGGGGTGATCCAGGGAGTCCGGGAGCAGTCCGAGGGCCGTATCCGGCTGGAGACCGGCCCCTTCTACCGGCACCTGCGGAAGCTCCTCGACGGAGGGATCGTAGAGGAGTCCCCCAAGCGTCCTCCGGACGATGACGTACGTCGCGGGGCCTACTACCGCCTGACCCGGTTCGGCCGGGAAGTGGTGAAGGCCGAGGGCCGGCGCCTGGCCGGACTGGTCTCCCTCACGAAGGAGCTGGGGCTCATGTCGAAAGGACGAACGGCATGACGGGGCGCTCCGACCGCGCGTACCGGTGGATGCTGAAGGCGTACTCGCGCCGGTTCCGCGAACAATTCGCCGACGGGATGCAGTACGCTTTCGAGGCTCAGCTACTGGACGCGCGGCAAAAAGGACCATGGACGGTTGCGCTGTTCTGGCTCCGCTCCCTGGCCCACACCCTCTGGTTCGGATTGGGCGAGCG
>JBDHAF010000063.1:0-18383 GCA_039588255.1 Gemmatimonadota bacterium
CACAACTGCTCGCTGTTCAGCTACAAGGATCCCACGCTGTCGCTCCAGTGTACCTCGGCGTTCTTCTACGGGGCGTCGTGGTCCTTCCACCGCTGGGTACTCGACCAGTACGGCCCCACGTACACCGGGGGAGTGGCACAACTGGAGCAGGATTGGATCGGTGCGAACCCCACGCTGAGCGGCCGTGCCAACGTGGAGGCCCTCCTGGGAGCCGACTTCGATGACTTGTTCGTGCAGTGGGCGGCGATGCTGTACGTGGACGGACGGGTGCCGGGATTGCCCACCGCCCTGCAGATGACGAGCTGGGACCTGTTCGACATCTACGCCAACGCCTTCCAGCCGGAACTGAGTCTCGTTCCGGTGCCGAACCAGTACCAGGCGTTCGCCGAGGCGAACAGCGTGCGGGGCGGCAGCACGTTCTACACGGTGGTGACGGCGGCTGCAGGACCCCGCGGCTCGCTCGCCATCCGCCTGCGGGACGCCTTGAATGCAACGCTGCCCACGACGATGAGCCCCCGCTTCTGGATCGTGCGGCTGCAGTGACCGCGAGCGGGGAGCGGGTGCCGCGCGCGCCCGCTCTCCAGACGTGCGGAGCACACCATTTTTCCCTTACGCGCGCTGCGGTTAGTCCGCACGTCCCGGCTTGGGTGTCGCATTCCCATCGCACCAACGCGCGCTGCAGGGACAAACGGTGCGCTCCGCTCCAGGCCAGATCTCTCGCGACACACCTTTCCTACAACGAAAGCGCGCGCACAGGGACAAGCGGCGCGCTGCAGCTAACCGCCGCAGCCTACTGCGCGCTCCTCACCCACTCC
Organism: Gemmatimonadota bacterium; assembly: GCA_039588255.1. GTDB lineage: Bacteria > Gemmatimonadota > Gemmatimonadetes > Gemmatimonadales > GWC2-71-9 > B3T1B10. The sequence continues at coordinate 816 of JBDHAF010000063.1, forward strand.
TTCCACACGTCCTCCGCCACGCCGATCGTCACCCGGTTCTCACACCGGACAAGCGGAATTTTGAGGAGCATCGGCTCCTCCATGAGCTTGTCGAGCCACCGGTCCTCGGAAAGCTGGGCGTGCTGCAGGCCGAGATCTTGGAAGCGGTGCGAGTCGCGGTCGAGCAGCGCCTCGACGCCGAACTTTTGCGCGAAGCGGCGCAGCTCCCCTTTGGATGCGGCCCGGATTTTCAGATCGACGAAGTGCACCTGGATGCGACGCTCGGAGAAGAAACGCTGGGCTTTGCGGGTGTCAGCGCTCTTGTTGGTCCCGAAGATCTGCACTTGCATGGTCGTAGTGGGTGAACAGCGAGCCGTGAGGATGTGACCCGCTCGCCGCTCACTGCTCCCTCAGAGGAACGCCTCCGCGTGCCACGAGCGGCCCGCTGGAACCTCCCACTCGCCGGCCCGCACCTGCCCCACTGTGGTGAGGGCGTTGTTGAACACCACCGTCTCCCGATCGATAGTTCCGCCCACCGCGAGGTCGGCGAACTCTTCGCGGGGGACGCGCCGAATAGCCTCTCCGTCTCGGAACATCACTGGAGCGTTGTCCACGAGCGTCGTGTCCAGCTCCGCTTCCAGCGCCCGCAGGTCGCGCACCAGCGCATCGATGGAGCAGCCCGAGACACCGGCGGCGGCTTCGTCTACTCCGACAAAGAGAAAACGGCCGTACCGCCAATCCCGTGCCGCCGTCAGGGGAGCACCGTGGGCTTTCCACCCGTCGAGGAAAGCATCCACGCACCCCAGCAACCGGTCACGCTCGGCATCGTCCAACGGCCGGTCGGCGGCGAATATCCACAGCCGGGCAGCCTCGGGCATCGTGTCGAAATCTACTCGCGGCATTGGGGTCTCCTTGTTCGGCGCGCGGGAGGAATAATACTGCTTTGACGGCCCTGGGAGGTATCTTCTACGCCACGACCCCTGCGAGGACCCGACCAGCATGACCGATGCCCTGAGAGACAAAGTCGCCATCGTCACCGGAGCCTCCAGCGGCATCGGTGAAGCCACCGCTCACCGCCTCGCCGCGTCCGGCGTCAGAGTCGTCCTCGCCGCCCGGCGCACGGAGCGCCTCGAGACCCTGGCGACAGAGATCGAAAACCGCAACGGTAGTGCATTGGTGGTGCCCACCGACGTGACCGACTCCCACTCGACCCTCCGGATGGCGCGCATGGCCAACGACACGTTTGGTCGGATCGACATCCTGGTCAACAACGCCGGGATCATGCCCCTGTCACCTATAGCCAAGCTGCAGGTGGACGAATGGGACCGAATGATCGACGTCAACGTCAAGGGGGTGTTGCATTGCATCGCGGCTGTCCTGCCGACCATGCTGGATCAGGGATCCGGACACATCGTCAACGTATCGTCGGTGGCGGGACGGAGACCGTTCCCGTCGGGGACGATCTACAGCGCCAGCAAGTTTGCAGTGCGGGCCATTTCCCAGGGATTGCGACTGGAACTGTCACCCACGGAGAAGATCCGCGTGACCGACGTCGAGCCCGGCGTCGTGGCCACCGAGCTGATGGACCACATCACCGACCACGAGACCGCCGACCGCTTCAAGACCAACTGGGGCGGCAAGCGGGCCCTCGACCCGAACGACATCGCCGAGACGATTCTGTTCGTGGTCGCACAACCCGACCACGTGAATGTGAACGAGATCTTGGTGCGGCCGACGGATCAGCCCACGTGACGTCCTAGGAGCCCTGGTTGGCCTCGAAGACGTCCAGATAGCGCCTGAGCAGCTCCATGCGGAGATCGAAGCCGCCCCGCTGTGCCAACGGCCCAAGCTCTTCCCAGAGCGACACGGCGCCCTGAACGTCGCCGAGGCGGAGCTTGGCAACGATCCCGCCGGCCAGGACTTCCTCGGGTAGCATCCACCCGTCCCGGTCCAAGAGGCTTGGGAGCATCGCGTCCGCCGCCCGGGACATCTCCTGGAAATCCCACGTCGCCAACGCGTATCGGAACGCGATCGCTTCCCGGGCCAACTCTGGAGCGTCGTGCCGGTCCATGAACGCCCTGATGTCGCGGAAGAGGGTTTCGTCTGCGACGCCCGCGGTGCCCCGCCCGATATCTACTTCCATATCGAGAGCCCTGGCCGTCCACAGCCGCCAATCGCTTGGGGCACGGTTCGCCTCGAGGGAACTCAGCCACTGCTCCCAACGATGAATTGCTCCCCGGAAATCCACCGGCACACCGTCGGGAGGCGGTTCGCCGCCGTCTCGCAGTGCTCGAAGCGTGGCACTCAACGCGCGAGCCCTCACCGGGTCAATGTCCGGTATGCTGACGAGCATCTCCAAGGCTAGCGGCTGCGGCCGGTTGAAGAACGGAGCCGTCATGTCGAACCGGTCCAATGCCAGTTGCGTGAACCCCGTGGCAGTGAGCGCCAGGTATCGGGTTCGCTCGGCGAGGAGATCGACGGCCGGATAGAAATCCGAATTACCCTGTCCCCAATCGTCGAGCAAAGGGGCCAGCGCCGCTCTGTGACTCACCCGAGTTCCCTCCAAGGCCTCCGGGGTAAGGGGCACAATGTTGCAGAGGTCCTCCACCAATGCCGGCAATCTGGCAACTCCCCAATCGGCCTCCGGCATGATCTCGGACTCGGAAGCCACGATGAGCAGGTCCGTCACGTCCACCAGGAACATCTCGTACGACGAGAAGTTCTCGTGCAACGCGGCGATGATGCTCAGGATCAACGCATCATCGATCTCGTACAGTTGAATCCACTGCCCGAACACCCCGTCGTCCGCCAGGTAACGGCGAATGTGCTGGTAGAACTCCGTGGTAAAAAGACTCGCCACGCCGCTCACCCAAGGATTGGACGGCTCCGAGAGAATGAGATCGAACTCCTCCTCGGCGGCGGCAAAGTAGGTTCTGGCATCCTCGATCACGATGCTGGATCGGGGATCGTCAAACACGCGATCATTGGCGGGATAGAACGCGCGCGACCCACGAATCATCTCCGGCTCAATCTCAACGGTCACGACTTCTTCCAGCGCTTCACTGGCAAGGAGCATGTGGGACGACATGCCCGACCCCTGTCCCACAACCGCCGCTCTGAGCGCATCGGGATTATGAGCGAGTGTGATGAGCGGAGCCAATATTTGGGTCAAGGCATCGCCGATGAGTGGGCCCTTGGAAACGGACTCGCTACACGCTTCGAACCAGGTCTGGTACAACGACGCGTCGGGTTTCCCGTTGGTGATGATCGTATTGATGTCTTCGCCGGGCGTGTAAAGAACGGAAACCGTTGCCGTACGACCGTCTTGGTGGAATGTCGACTCGACGGCCCCGGGCTCGAAGATGTTCCCGCGGCGGAATACACCGCTCGCCAGCAGCGTGGGATCAAAGCGCTGAGTTATGGCTGCGGTCCCGGCAACGAAAACGGTGGCCGAAATCGCCGCATACGCGAACCGCAGGGCCACCTTGCTCTGCCCGGCCGCCACGAAGAGGATCCAGACGCCGAGGGCCATGTCCAACACGGCGCCCGTGATGAGGAGCGCCTTCAACCCGATGAGCGGCAGCGCTATGAGCCCCGCGATGATCACGCCGACAATCGACCCCAGCGTGTTGATCCCGTACACCGCACCGATGGCGCGCTCGCCGGTACCGGACGTGAGAAGCGTGCGGGTGATGAGGGGAAGCGTGATGCCAGCACAGAAGGTGGACGGGAGCATCACTGCGAGGCAGATGATATAGCGGGCCAGCGTGAAGCCGGCGTAGCCGCCCCCGGTCTTGGCGAACGCACCCAGCAGTTCGGCGGTCCACCCGAAGGATGCGATGTACAACGGAAGCGTTGCCAAGGCAGTCAGCCCCATCACCCACTGCACGATGCCAAGCGCCCGCAGCGGTTGCTTCCACCCGTCGGATCTGTTCCGCACCCAAAAGGCTCCCAGCGCCAATCCGAGAATGAACGCGGAGAGCATCAACTCGAAGGAGTGCGTGGCGCTGCCCAACACGAAGGCGAGCATGCGGAGCCAACTGATCTCGTAGATGAAGGATGCCAACGCCGTGCCGAAGCTCACGGCCAGCAGGAACGGCAGCAAACGTTCCACCGGCACGGCATCCGCCGTGCTGCGGAGCACCTGGGGCTCCACGGCCACCTCGCGGCGTTGGTCCGCCGCCAACGGGAACCTGTGGGTCAAGAGGTATGACACCAGCGCTGCGGCGAGGTTGAGCAAGCCGGCGAAGACGAGCGTACCCGGTAGCCCGGCGGCCCTGAGGAGGTAGAACCCTGCGACCAAAACACCGGCGGCAGCCCCGAGGCTGTTCGTGAAGTAGAGCAACGAGAGGGTCTGGCCCGGCGCAGAGGCAAACCGTCGCAAGATGCCCGCGGCCATCAGCGGGAAGGTCATGCCCAGCAGGATGGCTTGCGGGAAAATCAACGCCCCGGCGATACCCCATTTGACCGCCGTGAGCAGAACACTGCCGGCCATCGCCGGGAAAATGGTGTCATACGCGAAGCCGGTGACCCGGAGGTAGGTCCCGTGGAATAGCAGAGCGATGATTGCGAGGGCGAGTTCCGCAAAGGCATATCCACGGAGCGGGTCACGCAGCTTGTTGGACCGCTCACCGATGATCATCGCCCCGATGGCCATGCCACCGAGGAAGATCGTGAGCACCAATATCTGCGAGTACGCCGTGTGCCCCACGAACATCCCGAGGTACCGCGCCCAGATCGATTCGTAGATGAGCCCGGCCGCACCGGAGAGGATGAAGATGATGTATGCCGTCAGTCTCATGGATACCTCGGTCTACGCCGAAACTGGTGGCTTCACGACGCGTGCGGTACAAACGGGTGCCAATGTAATAGTCGCCGAAAAGGGCTCCAAGTCAGGGGCCCTCGAACATGGCTCTCCAGTCGTCATTTTGAGATTCAAAGCGTCACGCGACAGCGCCGAGCCGGAGGGAGGGACTCGGTTCCCATGACGACCAGATTCTCCTTACTCGCAATCGTATTCCTTTCCTTTATGAATGGGCGGCCAGCCTCCGCTTAGGAGCCGGCTGACTCCACGGCCGCGGCTGCCGAGCAAGAAGAGACGAGGGTGTCGAGACACCCCTGCCTCGGTGGGCGTGGCCCGAGGGGCGGGGAATCGACGTGATGCCGGATGACGAATGAGGGAGTGACGACGAACGAGTTGCAGGCGTAAACTCTCTTGTGGCGTCGTGGTTTCAGCGCTTTCTTCCCCCAACATCCCACCGGTACGGACTACATGCATCTCAATAGATTGGTGCTCGGCTTTGGCCTGGTCACGGGATTTCTCGGGTGCCGCGGCGAGCCGCCGGCCAAGAAAGTCTTGCTCATCGGCCTCGACGGCATCCGCGTCGACATTCTCGCCGAGATACCCACTCCCAACATCGACCGTCTCGCCGCCGATGGACTGTTCAGCAACCGGGCTCGGACGAATGTCCGCACGGTGAGCGGCCCCGGCTGGTCGAGCATGCTCATCGGTGCCCGCACGGACAAGCACCTGGTTGACGGCAACGACTTCACCGGCAACGACTACGCCACGTATCCCGACTTCTTGACGCGCCTGGAGCAAGTCGACCCGTCATTCAACACCTTTGCGGTGGTGGATTGGATGCCTCTGGGAACGACGGCATCCGGCGGCCCCCTCCTCAGTGACACCATCGACGAGTTGCTCGTGTTCGACGGTGGTGAGTTGGGGTACGGGCCGGCGGATTCTCTCTCCGTCGACGCGGCCGTTGAGCGACTGGCAATCCAGGACCTCGACGCGGCGTTCGTCTACATCGGGGACCCTGACGAAGTCTCACACGCCACGGGTACCTTCGCCCCGGAATACAACACCGCCATCGAAGTCGCGGACCGCCTCGTGGGGCGCCTGGTGGCCGCGGTGGAAGGGCGAGCCACGTACGCCGACGAGGACTGGCTGATCCTGATGTCCACCGACCACGGACGCGACGACGAGGGGGGACACGGGGGCGATTCCGACAACGAGCGAACCATCTTCTTTCTCGCCCACGGTCCCTCGGTCATCCGGGGTGAGCCCGAGACCCCTCCCAACATCGTGGACGTCGCCGTGACCGCCATGACCCACCTGGGCGTGGCCATCGATCCCGCCTGGAACCTCGACGGCCGGGCCGTAGGACTGAGGGAGCGGAATTGACGATGAACCGCAGGCTCGTGCGCAGCATGAGTCTCGGTGCCGCACTGGGGGCTTTGGGCTGTTCCCCATCCCGTGCGGCGTTCCACAGCACTTTCGCCGACGTGAGCCGTGTGTGGATCGGCCCCGAGTACTACGCCAACCGCCTCATGGACTGGCGTATCCGGGCCGGACGCCTCGAGTCCGTCGAGGGCAGTACGGCGAAGCCGATGCGCACGGTGCACCTCCTCACCCACGCCCTCGAGGAACGCCGGGGAACGCTGCACATGGCGGTGCGCACCGGGCCCATCCAACCCGGCGACACGCCACAGGAGCACACGTGGAGCGGCTTCCTCATCGGAGTGGGCGGCGACCACGTGGACTTCCGCATCAGCGCGCTGAGCCACCACTGGCCGGGAGAGGACGGCGGGTTGATCGTCGCCGTGGACGGGACGGGGAAGATCGTAGCACGGGACAACGCCCACGGCGACGGACCTCGGGGACCGCGGGGGAACTATCCGCTGGACGCGTGGCCTCTCGTCGAGCCCGCCGCACAGGATGTGTTCGGTCGCTCCGACGACTTCACGCTGCATCTGGAGGCGGAGCCGGCAGGCGACACTTACCAGCTTCGTGTTGCCGCGGTGGACGTTGCCACCGGCGACACGCTGGCCACCGCGGCGTACGACGACATTCATGCCGATCATCTCTCCGGCAACGTCGCGGTCGTCTCGCACCACAGCCCCAACCTCAGCGGACCGGGCTACTGGTTCCGCGACTGGCAGGTTTCCGGCTCCAAGGTGAGCCATCATCCCGAGCGGGCGTTCGGTCCCATCATGGGCGCGATGCACACGTTGAGCCGTGGGACGCTCAAGATGACCGCTCAGATGGGACCTCTCGGGCCCGCCGACAATCGCACCGCGGAGCTGCACATACGCCGCGGCGGGCGCTGGAGCACCGTCGCGACGGGGGAGCTCGTCGACGACAGCTACACCATTCCCTTCCGCATCGACGACTGGAACGACGACGGCGACACGCCGTACCGCATCGTCTACGAGTTGCGCTCCGGGGGGGACACGACTCGAACGTACGAGTACACGGGCACCATACGGCGCCCCCCCGTCGACCGCGACACCTTCGTCCTGGCCGCGTTCACCGGTATCGACATTGCGTCAGGGGGCCGGCGCCACTGGAACCACGGAAGCATCTGGTATCCCCACAACGAGCTGGTCGCCGCCGTGCAACATCACGACCCGGACATGCTCTTCTTCTCGGGAGACCAGATTTACGAAAGCGGCTTGGCGGGGGTCGTCCGCCAGCCCACCGACTTGGCTGCCCTCGATTACCTGTATCACTGGTACCGCTTCGTGTGGTCGTTTCGGGACCTCACCCGGGACGTTCCCACGGTGGCGACTCCCGACGACCACGACGTGTACCACGGCAACATCTGGGGGGCCGGCGGGATCAAGGCGGAGGGCGACTTCACGCCCGTCGCCGACAACGGGGGATACGTCATGGTTCCCCGCTGGGTGAACGCAGTGCACCGCACCCAGACGTCCCACCTGCCCGATCCCTTCGACCCCACACCCATCGAGCAAGGCATCACCGTGTACTACACGGACGTGGAGTACGCCGGCGTCAGCTTCGCCGTCGTGGCCGACCGGATGTTCAAGTCGCCGCCGCGACGCCTGATCCCCGAGGGACAGGTGGTGAATGGGTGGTTCCAGAATCCCGACTTCGATCCCACGACCCAGACCGACGTACCCGGTGCGGTACTCCTGGGGGACCGGCAGTTACGATTCCTGGAACAGTGGGCCGGCAACTGGAGTGACGGCGCGTGGATGAAGGTGATGCTGTCCCAAACCCTGTTCAGCAATCTCGCCACCATCCCCGACACGGCCACCAGCGGCGCGGTACTCCCGAGCCTGGCGCACCCCGACCCCGACGAGTACGTGGAGAACGACAAGAAGGCCGCCGACGCCGACTCCAACGGATGGCCCCAGTCGGGACGGAACCGGGCGTTGCGCACGATTCGCAAGGCCTTTGCGTTCCACGTTGCCGGCGACCAACACCTGGGGAGCTTCAGTCAATACGGGATCGACGACTTCAACGACGCCGGCTACGCGTTCGTGGTGCCCGCGAGCGCCAATCTCTGGCCGCGACGCTGGTTTCCCCCGGAGCCCGGCGCAAACCGGGAGGCGGGGGCACCCCGCTACACCGGCGAGCACTTCGACGGGTTCGGCAACAGGATGACGGTTCACGCCGTCACCAACCCGGTGAAGTCCGGTGTGGAGCCCACGGCGCTCTACGATCGCAATCCCGGGTACGGCATCATCCGCTTCAACCGCGCCACCCGCGACATCGTGGTCGAGGCGTGGCCCCGGTGGGTAGATCCGTCGGACCGAAACGCCGAACAGTTCTTCGGGTGGCCCATCACCGTGAACCAGCTCGACAACTACGGCCGTCAGGCGGCGGGATACCTTCCGACGATCGACGTGAGCGGGATGTCCGACCCGCTGGTTCGGGTCACCGACGAGTCCACCGGTGAAGTCGTCTACTCGTTGCGCATCACAGGAACCAGCTTTCGGCCCAAGGTGTTCTCGACCACCACCACGTATTCGGTCTGGGTCGGCGAGCCGGAGACCGGCCGGAACAGATCGTACGGCGGGCTCCGCGTCACCACCGACGAAAGCGAGACTCTTGAAGTCGTTTTCTAACGGCGTCAGGGTTTGGGCCGCCATCGGGGCCCTCGCCGCCGCCGGATGCGGCCCGGCGGAGGTCCGGCCCAACTTCGTATTCATTTATATAGACGACCTGGGGTGGAGAGACGTGGGCTTCATGGGGAGCGAGTACTACGAGACGCCCAACGTGGATCGCCTTGCCGGTCAAGGGATGGTGTTCACCAACGCGTACGCCAACGCGCCCAACTGCGCCCCGAGCCGCGCGAGCTTGATGACGGGACAGTACACCCCCCGGCATGGGATCTACACCGTGAACAACGCGGCCCGCGGTGACTCCCGGTTCCGCAAGCTCATCCCCACAGAGAACAAGACTACGCTCGACCTGGAGGCCGTGACCCTTGCCGAGGCGCTACGGAGCATCGGATACGTCACCGGTCACATCGGGAAGTGGCATCTCGGGGGCGACGGCCACCTGCCCACAGACCAGGGATTCGACGTCAACGTGGCCGGGCGCGAGTACGGGAGCCCCCCCGACTACTTCTACCCCTACGAGAACCGCACCAATCAACTCAGCGACCTTCAGGATGGTGGCGCCGCAGGCGAGTACCTCACCGATCGGCTGACTGACGAAGCCCTGCGCTTCCTGGAAGACCACTCGGAGCAACCCTTCTTCTTGTACCTGTCCCACTACGCGGTCCACACACCGATTCGCGCCAAGGAGGGGATCGTTGAGCGGTTTCGGGCAAAGGCAGGAAGCGGCGGGCACGACAACCCGGTCTACGCCGCCATGGTCGCCAGCGTCGACGAAAGCGTGGGGAGAGTCCTGGCCAAGGTGGACGAGTTGGGCTTCAGGGATAACACCGTGGTCGTGTTTTATTCGGACAACGGGGGATACGGACCGGCCACCTCCATGGCGCCACTCAGAGGCTCGAAGGGCATGCTGTACGAAGGCGGCATTCGCGAGCCACTGGTCGTGCGGTGGCCCGGCCACATCGCACCGGGCAGCTCCTGCGACACGCCCGTCATCGGCATCGACTTCTATCCCACGCTCCTCGCCATGGCGGGCATTGAGATTCCCACCACCCACGAGCTCGACGGCGTGAGCCTGTTGCCCGTGCTCACGCAAACAGGCACGCTGCCAGAGCGAGATCTCTTCTGGCACTTTCCCGCTTACCTCGAGGCCGATCGCAGCGTGGAAGGCCCGTGGCGCACCACGCCGGCCGGCGCAGTACGCTCCGGGGACTACAAGCTGATCGAGTTCTTCGAAGATGGAACACTCGAGCTGTACGACTTGACCAACGACATCGGCGAACAACACGACCTTGCGACCGAGATGCCAAACAGGACGCGCGAGCTGTACCACCTGCTGCTCGAGTGGCGGTCAGCGGTGAACGCGCCGGTTCCCACGGAAACCAACCCCGACTTCGACCCTGCGGCATTCGGGCCAGGGAGATAGAGACTGAATGGACAAGAGCTACGTCATCACGCGCCGCGACTTTCTCAAGCTCTCAGGCACCGCAGTTGCGGGCACGACCTTGCTTCCCCAGTTCGCCTGCACGCCGCAACCCAACGTCCGGTTCGGCCTCGTCACCGATTCGCACTACGCCGATACCGATCCCCGGGGGACCCGGTACTTTCGCCAGTCTCTCGACAAGATGGCCGAGTGCGTCGACTTCATGAACGCACAGGGTGTGCAATTCCTGGTGGCCAACGGCGACTTCAAGGATCAAGCGGCGGATCCGGCCGAGGCCGACACGATTCGGTATCTGCAGACCATCGAGGACGAATTCCAAAAGTTCAACGGACCCACCTACCATGTCCTCGGCAACCACGACATGGACAGCATCGCGAAGACGCAGTTTCTGGAGAGCGTGGGAAACACCGGCATCCCCAGCGACCAGAGCTATTACTCGTTTGACACCGGCGGTGTGCACTTTGTCGTGCTCGACGCCAACTTCACGAGTGACGGCGCAGACTACGACCGGGGCAACTTCGACTGGCGAGACACGAATGTGTCGCCCGTCGAACTGGATTGGTTCCGAGGTGATCTGGCGGGCACATCCAATCCTGTCGTCGTGTTCGTCCATCAGTTGCTCGACGGCGAGGGAGATGCCTTCGTCAACAATTCTCCGGACGTGCGCCAAGCCCTAGAGGACGCCGGGACCGTGCTGGCGGTCTTTCAAGGTCACCTGCACCCCGGACGCCAGAGCCACATCGAGGGGACTCACTACTACACGCTGAAAGCGATGGTCGAGGGCTCGGGCCCAGACAACAGCAGTTACGCTGTTGTCGAGATCGATCTCGATCGCGGCATCACCGTCACCGGATACCGGCAGGCGATCAGCGCGTCACTGGACGACGAGCCGGCCTGATGTCAGGCGTACAAGAGAGTCGAGGCCGGACAGTCCTAGTGCCTGCAGGTCCCTCGTACGACTCCGACCATCTCCTGAAACCGCTCCGACTCGATGAAGTCTTCCAGACCGTCCTGCGTAAAGGCAAGATCGGGCACGCGATCGTTGAGATGCTCAACGATGTCGAGGGCCTCCCGGCAGTCACCGCCCGCCGCCAACATCTGCGCGCGACCGACTCGTACTTCCAGGTAGACTTCTCGCACGTTGATCCCACCTTCTTCGCTCGGAAAGAACCGACCGACGAACAACGCCTCGGCTTCATCGAAGCGCTCCGCGTCGGTGAGGGTGCGGGCGAGTTGGTACACCAGCGCCGCGGGCATGGCGTCGCGATCGGGATGTGACAACATGGCGTCCGCCCGCTCGCTCGCCGAACGGCCGGCCCGGGTCAGTGCCTCATCCAGCCCGAAGTACAGCCCCACATTGTCCCCGTCGACACTCGTGCCCTCTGCGAATAACTGCGCAGCACGTTCCGCCGGCCCCCCGGAATGGAGCAGCGCATAGCCCAGGTTGTAGTGCAGCCCGGGGATCACGGGATTCAACCGGCGTGCGGCCTCCCATTGACTCAAAGCGCTGTCGGCCACACCACTCGAGAGATGCAGCGAGCCCATCAGGAAATGCGCGGTTGCATCATCGGGATTGTGCTCCAACGCCCTGCGCAGGACATCAATGGACCCACGCCGGTTGGGGAACACATACCGCGTCGGCATCCGAGAAGCCCTGGCGAAGTCGGCCCCGGCGTTCTCCCCACGAGCGGATCGGGCGTAGCCGCGATAGTAGGCGATGAGCGGGTACGACTCGGGATGCGGCATGCCCGGCTCGCTCACCACTCCCGCACCCGACGGGTATTCCCGGTCCAGCAGTGTCACGGCCTCGTCGTACAAACCCAAGCTGAGGTACTCGCTTGTGATCTCGAGAATCCGCTCGGGATCCGCCGCGAGGCGGTACCACAGGGCCTCGTCGCCCTCACCGAGGCGCGTCGCTTCGTACCGGAGAAACGAGTTTGTGGGATCGACGTCGCGCCAATAGCCGAGTCGCTCCCGCGCCTCGGCAGTCCGGTTCAGGGATCGCAATAGCGTCACCTCCAGCGCGCCGGCACGCACCAGCCGTGGTCCCTCTGCCGTGAGGCGTTGCAGCACCTCCACCGCCCCCTCCTTATCCCCGGCGCGCGCGGCGAGGGCCACCAGCGCCAACGTGGCGGCTGAACGGTACGTACCGAAGTTCTGTGCTGCCTCCCAGGCCAACCGCGCCTTGCTCGAGTCTCCCACCGCCGCGAACGCGTGTCCCAGATAGTACGCCGTCTCGTAGTCGTTGCTCACCCGCTTCCGCACCGCGCTCAGGTCTTCAACGGCAGAGGCGTACTGCTTGAGCGCCACCTTCAGCCTGCCGGACGCTTTCCGTAGCGGAAGACTCCCGGGGAAGCGGACCAACCCTTGGCGGTAAGTCGTCAACGCCTCGAGTCGCCGGCCTTCACGCTCTTGCGCGTCCCCGAGCATGAGAAAGTCCCCTTCACTGCGCTCGCTGACCGGCGGATACGAATACTCGGGTACCGGACCGACGGTGATCTCGTCCGCCGGCGTGTAGTCGTATTGGTCTTCGGTGTGGGAGAGGAGCAGCCTCCCTCCTGCGTCGTACACATCGACCGTGTAGCTGCGTCCAGGCAGCACATCGTAGCGCGTGGTGAAGGTCACGGCCGGATGGAGCCTACCGTGGTGGACCGTATCCCTGCGACTCCCGTCGTGAAGCACCACGGCGGCATTGGGGAGCACTCGCGTCACATTCAACGCGACATCGAGCGCCGCCGGGTCAGTCGCGACCCTGGCCATGGAGACGGCCGCGTCCGGATTGGCGCGGGAAACCCAGCCCAAGTCTCTGATGGGAATCCAGTATTCGGAGAACCGTACCTCCTCCTGCGGGTCGAGAAAACCGTACGTTTCCTGGTTCCGGAACAACCCGCGTTGGATCTCCACGTACGCGCTGCTGTTGTCGGACAGGGCCTCCCGCCAGCGGAGGCCGTTGGCGTTGCCGCCCCACGACCACACCTTCTTCGCCGGGAGATCCCGGGGCGCCGAGTAATGCACCACCCCTGCCGCCGTACGGGGATGGTACACCGCCATGTACGGCTCGCGGCTCCCGTGACTGAACCGCGACACGGGTCCAAACATGTGATTCCCCACCACACTGTTGTCGGTCCCCCGAGAATCCACCGGCCACGTGTCGATGTCACGAAAACCGTGGGACGCCGTGAACTCCATGGGATAGATGATGCGGCTGTCGTCCCACACCTCCACCGCCGCGTTGGTCCACCAGTAGAAGCGGTGTCTCACGTCGCTCCGGTTGTAGAGCGTGGTGTGCTGCTCGAGCACCGCCCGCCCGGGTCGCAGCGTGAGTTGCACCCGCCAGTGGGTGCCGTAAACCCGGTCGATGTTGCCGATCCACGCCGAGACGCTCCCATCGGGACCGGTCGTAGTGGCAAAGTCGATGGGCGACGTGGACATCCAGTTGTGAGACACGGGGAAGTTGAACTCGACGCCGAGAGCCGCCCACGCGCCGCGGTACCCGATCTGCGTCAACTTGATCGACGGATTGGCATAGAACACCTCGGCGCCGTTGGTTTTGTCAGTGCAACTGTAGATGTGCCCGCCGAGGTCGGGGAGCACGACACATCGGAGGTATTCGTTCTCCAGGTACAGGGCGCGCCACGCCCGGGGCACGCGCCGGTCCGTCAGATTGTCGCGAATCGTGTACGGATAGTTGATCCGACGCGGCGCAAAGAAATCGAAGGGTGGGTTGGGATTGGGAAGGCCCTCCTCGTACGTCGGGAGGGTGAGCGTGCTGTCCCACACACGCGCCGCGTCCTGCGCAAGAGCGCCGACGGGGGACAGTATCAGCGAGGTTATGAAGATGCAGCGGATCGAGTGTGAGGACACGGCGGCCCTCCAGGCGTTTCGTGAATCCCGTGGCTCGTCGATCAGGCGGTGGCCAGACGGAAGAACCGTTCGATCTCCTCCTCAGTGGTGAAGATGTTTGGCGATATCCGAGCCGTATTCAGTCCCTGACTTCTGAACGGGCGGAACACGATACCGTGCTCCTCGAACATCCACTGGGACACCTCCGCGATGTTCTTGTCGCGAATTTCCACGGCATAGAGGGAGCCGCCCATCTCCCATGAGTGAGGCGAACGCCAATCGGTCCTCGGATGCTCCATGGCGCGGCGTCGCGTGTACTCCCACAGCTCCCGCAGACGGGCCTCGCGCTCGCCGGGCTCCATCCTCGCCTGGAACTCGATGGCGTCGCCCAGCGTGAGAACTTCGGCGTGGTTCCTCGTGCCGTAGTCTTCAAAGATGCGGCCGGTGCCGGTCCAGCCGTCGCGTCGCTGTCCCCAGGTGACCCACATGGGATGGACGTTCTCTCGGATGCTGTCGCGGAGGTACATCAACCCCGTGCCCTTAGGGGCCTGGAGCCATTTGTGGGGACTCGCCGCAAACATCTCAACGCCCATCTCGTCGACGTCGACCTCAAACATGCCCGCCGTCTGCGCCGCATCGACCGCTACGAACTCCACACCCTTGCTGTGCGCCAACTCGGCTAGCTCACGCACGGGATGACGCAGTCCCACCATGTTGTCGATGTGCGGGAACGCGAGCACGCGGGTCTGCGGCGTGATCTGCTCGTCGTAGAGATTGAGCACGTCGGCCTTCGTGAGTCTCGAAACGTCGGTAGCGGGAAACTGAAACCGCTTGACCGCGAATCCCTTTTGAGGCGCCATGTGGGCCCAGCACACGCTGGCCCCGTCGTGATTCAGAGAGCTGAACACCACCTCGTCGCCGGGTCCCAGCGGCAGCCCGTTGGCGAGCAGGTTGAAGGCCTCGGTGGTGTTGTGGGTGAACGACACCTCTGCCGCTTTGCACCCCAGAAAGTCGGCTGCCTTGGCCCGAACGTCTTCCCGCGGCTGCTCCCACGCACCTCCCCACATGTAGAGCCAGGGATTCCGTTCACACACCTCCAAGTAGCGCGAGCGGGCGTCGAACACGGCGTGGGGAATCGTCCCGATGGACGCGTGATTCAAGTAGGTCACGCTGGGATCCAACAAGTATTCCGAACGCATTTGGACGAACGTTCGCGCCGTGAGTGTGTCCAACTCCAGCCGATCCAGGTCGCGGGCAAAGGCCTGGCGCAGCGGCGTGAGGACACTCAGCACCGGTGCGGCGGCGGCTCCGACAGCCAGGGACTTGACGAATTGCCGCCTGTCGGTCGAGCGAAGAGTCATGGCTGACTCCCGGAGAGCCAGCGCTGCCGGAAGGCTCGCACGTCTTCGGTGAGTGGCAATCCCGCGTCTTCATACAACACGACTTCCAGCCGCTGATTCGCCGCCAAGGTCACTGCCACGGTTTTCATTATTCCGCGCTGCTCAAACCGGATATCTACCACGTCCCCGGGGCTGTGCCCATCAAGAACCTCCCGCAACACGCCTGCGTTCGTGAGGGCCTGGCCATCGATACTCACGACGCGATCGCCGCGGCTGATCCCTGCCTCGTACAGCGGGCTCCCAATCGGGGGGGTCGTGTTCAGCGTGGCGCTACTATCCGCATACTGAAGCCGTGTGTCGCCGAGCCACGCCTCGTTGGGACGGGCGCGCCGCAACAAGAATCCGGCGTTGGCGAGTAGCGCTTCGTAGTCGGGGACCTCTCGACCCCTGACGTAGCGCGCGAAAAACTCCGTCGCGAACTCCTCGTCTTCCGTTAACGCGCCGAGGACACTCTCCAGGTCGTCCACCGTGTAGGGGATCTCCGTCTTGCCGAACTGCTCCCACACCGCTCGCATGTACCCATCCAGCGTCAGGTCGAACTGGGACCGCAACGTCAGGTCGAGATTCAGGCCTATCACCGATCCCCAGGTGTAGTAGGAGATGAACGTGTTCTCCCCGTTGGTCGGATCGACGGCCCTGGCCTCGTCGACGAACGGCGCCTGCATGCTCATCTCCACCGGGCTGAAGAAGCGACGTCCCGGCGAGTTGACCACGGCGCTCAGGCCGCCTGAAAGTCGCCGGGCGTAGTCGGAAACGCTCAACATATCGGCGCGCCGCAGGATGAGCCCCGCGTAGTAGGTCGTGAATCCCTCAGCGAACCACAGCTCGCCGGACATATTAGCCCGCTCGAAATCAAAAGGCTCCAGCGTGCGCGGCCGGATGCGCTCAACATTCCAGGCGTGGAAGAACTCGTGGGACACCGTGCTGATGAGGCCGGGTGGCGCTCTTTGGAGCGATGCCGTGCTGCTGACGATGGTGGAGTTGCGGTGTTCCATCCCGTCGTCCGACACCCACGGCAAGTAGTCGGCGATGAAGGTGTAGGTGCCGCCGTCGAACTCCGGCACGTCTCCGAACACCGCGGTCCCCTCGTCGACCACCCGTTTCACCATCTCGGTGAACATGTCGACTTCCTGCTCCGTCCCATCATGGTGGATCGCCAACCGGATGGTGCTCGTGCCGCCGTTGTCCGAGACCTCCCACTGCCGCAACGCGAAGTCGCTGATCTCGATGGGACTGTCCATGAAGTAGTAGAGGTTCGGGGCCGTGAACGTCATCGGGTCGTCTGTGGGAAGCAGCTGGGTCGCCACCCGCCAATTCACTCCGTCCGGCGGTTGGAACGTCACGCGGATCTGCCTGTCGGCGA
This sequence comes from Gemmatimonadota bacterium, assembly GCA_039588255.1. Classification (GTDB taxonomy): domain Bacteria; phylum Gemmatimonadota; class Gemmatimonadetes; order Gemmatimonadales; family GWC2-71-9; genus B3T1B10. The sequence goes on from JBDHAF010000063.1 coordinate 17,716, forward strand.
AACCCCGGGCCCACATGAACGTCGCGGGCACGTTGAAGTGGGCGTGGCTTTCGTCCACCTGGGAGTAGGTTCCGTCCGCCCGGTCTGCGAACAGCGTGTAGATCACCCGGACCGTGTCGTCGTGCACCGGCACGTCCCACTGATACGGGTTGGGTCTCGTGATCTGCAAGGGAGCGCCGTTCCCGTCCTCGGCGCGCACCGAGTAGACGTTCTTGGCGAACTCGTGGATCGCGTAGCGCCCCGGGGATGAGCGGCTCATGCGCAGCTCGAGGGCGGGTGCCGGCAGATCGGTGAAGGTCACGCTGATCCGGGCCTCGTGGTGCACCGCGTTGGGGAAGCTCACTTCGTACACGATCTGCGCGCCGACCGGCCGTCCCAGCCCAATGATGAGAATACCTGCGCCAACCAAAGCTCGTGGCATAAACCCCTGCCCTACCTGTGGATGTCGTCCCGGCACGTCTCCCGGCTCTCTGCCCCAAACTACACCACCGCTCGCAAATAGTCAGAGGGGATAATACCTTTTGGCCGCCTTCATTGATCCTCACCCTTGGGGCCGTGACAGCGAGACTTGATTGCGAAGTGGACGAGCTGCTCCCGCTGCTCCGAGAACTCGGAGGCGCCTCATCCAACACTAGAGCCGACTCCAGGGTTGGGCCGGCATTCCCACG
>JBDHAF010000064.1:0-20729 GCA_039588255.1 Gemmatimonadota bacterium
CGTGATCATGGGCGGCGCCGGACGAGGACCCTACCAGGAATGGCTGATCGCGCTGGGTGCACACGCGGTGGTGCACGGCAGAGGGGGCCGATCGCGGTCGGGCTTACACGGAGCGCAGGAGTACTTGAGTGTCTTGCGGTGGCTCTCTATGACGGCCGCCACTTCGTCATCGTAGTCGTCCGTGATGATCTCCAACACGCCTGCCGGACAAGCAGCAACGCACTGCCGATCGTCGCAGTCGACGCATTTGTCGGTGTCGATGATGATGAAAAAGTCACCGGCGCCGTCCTTATATCCGTAATGCGCCTTCACTGGTGACCTCCTTTGCCGGCGTCAGTTCTTTGCGAGCTTCTTCTTCAGGAGGTTCTGGGCGAAGAGTGCACCGCCCAGGCCTCCGGCGATCTGGCTGGTGACCTCCTTTGCCGGCGTCAGTTCTTTGCGAGCTTCTTCTTCAGGAGGTTCTGGGCGAAGAGTGCACCGCCCAGGCCTCCGGCGATCTGGGTGTCGTACTTGGCTTCGAGCGCCGTGACACCGATCTCAGCCTCCAGGCGCTTGACGACTCCGGCGTTCTTGGCAATGCCCCCGGTGATGGCGAACTTCTCCTCCACTCCGACCTGCTCGAGGAGCGTCGATACGCGGTGCGCCATCGCAGAGCAGTAGGCAGCGAGCACCTTGCTCTTGGGCCACCCTTCACGGAGCAGCGCCGTCGCCTCGGATTTGGCAAAGACGACGCACGTGCACGACACAGGTGGCGGCTCTTCTTCCACCTGGAAGGAGAGCTCTCCCACGTCCTCGATGGGGAGCGCCAATAGGTCGGCGAACACCTCCATCCCTCGACCGGTGCCGGCGGCACATTTGTCGTTCATGACGAATGCGTTGACTTTCCCGCGCTCGTCACAGCGGATCACCTTGCAGTCCTGTCCACCCATATCGAGAACGGTGCGCACCGTGGGGCCATACATGTAATTGGCGCCGCGGGCGTGACAGGCGATTTCGGTGATGGCCTTGTTCGAGAACGGCACGTTCACTCGCCCGTATCCGGTTCCCACGACAAATCCCAAATCGTCCAGCGTGAGGCCTGTGTCCTCCAGGGCCCAGTCCATCGCCTTCTTCGCACTCTCCGGACTGTCCGAGCCGGTTCGCATGCTGGAGAAGGCGTAGAGCTCGCCGTCGACGACGATCACCGCTTGGGACGAGACCGATCCCACGTCCACACCACCGGTGATGAGCTCGCCGTCGCGCCAGTCCTTGTCGGGGTCGTGCCAACGGCGTTCCGTCCAACGCCAGTACTCAGCCATTTCTTGTGTCCTCGTTCTAGAACTTCAGCTTTGGGTCGCGGCAAGTGCCGCGCCATAGGCACCGATGTGCTCCGGGTTTTCGGGTATGGTGACTTCGCATTCCAGGGCCCGCTGCAAGGAATCGACAAAGCCGACATTCCGTGCCAGCCCACCGATCAGCACCACCTCCGGCTCGAACCCCACCTTGCGGGCGAGGGAAACGATGCGACTCGCAATGGCGTCGTGAACGGCTCTGGCGATGTCCTCCTTGGGCGTCTTGGCGTGGAGGAGCGAGACGACCTCCGACTCGGCAAAGACGGCGCACTGCGCGTTCATGGGAATCGCGCTCTGGGAATTCAGCGACAAGGGTCCCAGCTCCTCGATGTCCACCTCGAGAGCACGGCTCATCGCTTCGGTGAACGCACCGGCGCCTGCGGCACATTTCTCGTTGAGGGCGAAATCCAGCACCTTGCCGTCTTCGGTGCACCGGATCGCGCGGCCCTCTTCCGCCCCGACGTCAATCACCGTACGAGCACCCGGGTAGAGACTGATCACGCCTTTAACGTCGCCGCTCACCTCCGAGACGTCCCGCGCCGCCTGCAGAGCCCATTTGCGCCCGGCACCCGTGGCAACGATCTGCTCCACATCGGCTGTCGTGACGCCGGCCTCCTCCAGTGCCGCCGCATACGCCTCCTCGGCGGATTCACGGGCTTCGAATCCCGCTACGGTCTTGGCGGTACCGACGATGTCGCCATCACGGAGCACCACGACCTTGATGGTCTTGGCGCCCATGTCGATTCCTGCGGTAATCATGTGCATCTCCGGCTGCGATTCGGGGCTGACACGGTACCGTTCCCCGCGCTGTCCCTCGTGTGTCCCAGGGTTTCCATGAAGGTGTCGATGCGTCCTTTGGTTCGCGCGAGGTCGAACTCGCGCTCGTCCCCCATGTTTCCTTCGAACGTCATCACCGGGTACCCGGCCTCGATCAATCCGAGCCGGTTCTCGGCGATACCGATGGAGAGTCCTTCACATCCGCGGTTGTAGTGAAGCAGAACGCCGTCAAGCGACCACTCCTTGGCGATCCGCACCATCATGTCTGTCTTCAAGTGTGGCGAGTAGAAATGCTGCCACTCGGGTTTGTGCAGATTCCATTCGGCGAGGATGCGCAGGGCCTGGTCTCGGTCTTTGATGTCGATGCCCTGCTGCTGTGGTGTGGTGCGTGGGCCCCATGTACCGTCCGGCTTGTCTTCCCACATGCCGATCAGTCCGAACGTGTACAGGGAGCCAACGGAAATGGCGCCGTACTCCTCGAGGTACCGAAACAGACTGAGGAAGCCCCACGGCGGCTGCGTGTCGGACATCAACCGGCATCGTTCGTTGGGTATCGCGGCGATCTGATGCGCGACTCGGTCTTGCACCTCGTCACGAAGCTCCTCATAAAAGTCCGCCACTGCCTTGCTCTGCTTGTTCAACGTGCCGAGGACGTAGAGGGAGTACATCGATTTCTCTTCGAGGGGAGCCGGAACCGCCTTGTTGAGGTCGCAAATCTCCGCCCAAAGAGAGGTGGACCGGCACTCGTTGTGGACTGCCTCGATTAGTTTCTCGTCGTCATACGTCCGGTCGGTGACCTTCTCCATCCACTCGATGCCGTCATGCATCTGCCCGACTATGTAGTCCACCTTGTTGTCGGTGATCTCTCCTGCCGGCCCGACCGCCACGTCAATGCAGAAGCTCGGGATATCCGGTTCATGATCGCACACCACCTGATACCACTTGGCGTGACTACAGCAGATATGATCCTGCCAGATGAAATCCGGCTTGCCCAGTAGTTGCGCATGTAGGAACAGAGGTCGCGAGAGTATCCCGCCCGTTCCGTTGCCTCCAGGCATTTCAGCGAGAACTTCGTGTTGGCGGCGATCGAGGCGCCGTAGGGCTCGCTGGTCAGGTTGTAGACATCGTCGCCCAGGCCGCAGGGAATCGCACCGAAGGTCCACGCGCCGCCAGCCCATCGAATCCCGCCCCGTTCATGGGCGGTCGCGTAATCCTTGTAATACTGCGTCCGTAATTCCTTGGCCTTAGCCCAGCACCCTAATGGTCTGGTTTGATATGTCTGCGTGGCGGTCATGTCCGCGCTCCGTTATTCAAAGAGATCTTCTTCGCCGAGCATCTCCAGAAAAGCCTCAATCCGGACTTTGAACTGTCCGATCGGGACGGTTACATCGAATTCGAGGAACAGCGTTTTGATCCCGGTCTCTTCAAGGGCCTTCCGTATCGCCGGCGTGTCGAGCTCGTGTGGATCGCAGAATTTCTGCTGTATCACGATGGCCCCCTCGACTTGCCACTCTTTGGCGAGTTCGAGGATGTGCGGAATCCTCCTGCGCTCCACCCAGTCCTTCGTGGGGCAGGGAACGCGGTCGATGTAACGTGCCGCTATGGCCTCCAGGCGGTCTTCCCGCGGCTGGACCTCGTTCCAGAAGTACCGGGTGCCCGTGCAATGCTCGTCCACCACAAACGTTGCGCCGCATGACTCCACCATTCTGATGAACTCGGTATCGTCGTCCTCACTGCCGATGATCATCAGGCGGACCCCCGTCTCCCGACCGCTGTTCCTCGCGGGGAGGTCCTCAAGGATTCTCTTCAGCTCCAAGCTGTGCTCTGCCTTGTCGGTCATCTGGCCGGAGATGACCATCTCCATGGCCTCTTCGCCCGTCAACAGCGGGTCGTCGCCTTTGCGCAGATCGTAGACCGCGTGCAACAGACGACGGTTCTCATTGTAGGTGTCGACCGCCTCGTCGAGACTCTCATCCGTAATGGGCCTGCCGGTCCACTCCTCGATGGCCTTCCGGAACTCCGCCAGTTCTCCGGTGAGATACGGCAGAGCGCGGGGGCTTTGGACGTTGTGTGGCATACAGAGGTAGTAGCTGAAATCGGTGGGGCGGTGTTTCTGCCAGGAGGTAAACGTCTGCCGGATGTGGAGACAAGACTGGGCGATCATGATGCCGTCGAGATAGTCGTACCGGCCCTTGAGACCCTGCGCCAGGCAGTCACGACAGAAGGGGCAGAACATGCCGAAGATGTGCGGTTCGGTCACGTCCTGGGGCTCGTGGCTTCCCAGAATCCGGACGGGGAGCACTCCTGCGGCATGCAGGATCTCCTCGGGCACGTAGGTGCAGAAGTAGCCCATGACCTTCCCGCCGGTGCGTTCCTTCCAGGCCTTCGCGTACTCGTGGCGGTTTTGCTCCCAATCCCGCAGGGTATCGAATAGCCCGGCCTCCACGGGAGAGGCGACCGGACTCGAGGGATTCGATTGATTCATCGATGGCACTCCACGAAACTCGTATGTGTTCCAGAAACAGTCAGTCCTCGGGCGGGATCGAGGTGTTCAACTGCTGTCAGTCTGGGACCAAGTTGTGCCTGGCTGCTCGAGGCTATAGTAGACCTTGATCTCCTCCAGCTCCTCGAAGATCTGTGGGACTATCTGCACGTCCATTCCGATTTCGACATCGTCCTCTTTGATACTTTCGCCGAACCACGCGAGCGCCCGGCCTCCCTCTTCGAGATCGACGACGCCCACGATGTAGGGCGCCACGTCCTCGAAGCCGGTGGGCGCCGCCACGATCTTGGTGAACGTGTTGACCGTCGCTTTGCCTGTGACTTCGGTGAACTCGAAGTCGCCGCTCATGCACGCTTCACAGTCTGCACGGGGTGGGAAGGACGTCGCACCGCACTTCTTGCAGCGTGACGCCATGAGATAGCCGTCCTTCAAGTGCCGCGCGAAGTCGGTCACTTTGGTGTACGGTGTGAAGTTGACCTTACCGAACCACTTGAACATGGCTTAATCCCTCTTCATGACCTGCACGAAGCAGTATTGGCCGATGCCGCCCACGTTGTGGGTGAGGCCGACGTCGGCGTTGGGAACCTGTCGCTCTCCGGCTTCACCGCGGAGCTGCTTGGCGATTTCGTATGTCATCGACACGCCTGTCGCACCGATCGGGTGGCCCTTGGCTTTGAGGCCCCCGTCCACGTTGACCGCAACCTTCCCGCCGACATAGGTCTGGCGGTCGGCAACGAACGGCCCGCCCTCACCCTTCTTGCAGAACCCGAGATCCTCATAGGCCATGATCTCGGCGATCGTGAAGCAGTCGTGCACGTCGGCGACCTTGACGTCGTCGGCGCTTACGCCGGCCATGGCGTACGCGTCGGCGCCGGCCTTCTCGGCACTGGGAAGACCGGTCAAACTCGGCCTCCGCAGGACCGACATGCTGGCGGTGGCACAGGCCATGCCGTCGAGCCACACAGGTGTATCGGCGATTTCCTTAGCCTTCTCCTCGGTGGCGAGGATGATGCACGCTGCACCGTCGGCGTTGGCGCAGCAGTCGTAGACCTGGAACGGCGTCGCCACGTCCTCCGAAGCCCGAGCCTTCTCCTTGGTGATCTCTTTTCTGAAGAGGGCGTAGGGGTTCATGGCACCGTAGTGGTGGTTCTTGACCGCCACTTCGAGTAGGTGGTCGCGAGTGGTGCCGAATTCGTGCATGTGGCGTTTCGCGAACATGGCGTAGTAGCCGGGGAAGGTCGTGCCGAAGCCCGATTCCCATTGCACCTCGCCCACACGGCCCATGAGCCCGAGAATTTCGGGCGTGGAGAGCTCCGTCATCTTCTGACACCCGATCACCGCGACAACGTCGTGCGCACCGGATCGGATGGCCATCCACGCCGTGCGCATGGCAGCGCTCCCCGACGCACACGCGACCTCGGTGAGCCACGTGGGCTTGGGAACCAGGCCGAGGTACTCCTGAATGACCCCGGCCAGGGAGCGCTGTTTGTGATATTCCGGGACGGCTGCGACCACCGAAGCGTCGACGACATCCCGCTCGATGCCGGCGTCCTCCATGGCTTCCCTGAAGGCCTCGAAGGCCAACTCCTGCACCGTCGCGTCGCTGCGTCGTCCGAAGACGCCGTGCCCGATACCGACAATTCCAACTCGTCTCATATCCTCACCATGCTACATGTATTGGCCGCCATCGATCTTGATAACCTCGCCCGTGATGTGTCGTGCCCGGTCGGAGCACAGAAAGGCGACGAGGTCGGCACACTCGTCCGACGATGCGAATCGACCGAGCGCCGTCTCGTCCATAGCCTTGGTGAGGAATTCGGGTGGAATGTTCTCCGCCATTTCCGTCATGACCATGCCCGGGGCGATTACGTTGACATTCACGTTGAATTTGCCGAGTTCCCTGGCGAGGGACTTGCTCATGGCGATTTCGCCACCCTTGGAGGCGGAGTAATTCACCTGGGCGAATTTGCCCCGCATGCCGTTGATGGACGAGATGTTCACGATCTTGCCGCTCTTCTGGTCCTTGAACACCATGGCGGCCGCCTTGTTGTAGTTGAAGTAACCCTTGAGGTTCACGTTGATGACCGTGTCCCACTGCTCCTCGGACATCTTCCAGATCACGCCATCCCAGTTGATGCCGGCGTTGCACACCATGATGTCCAGAGAGCCAAGTTCCTTGACCACCGTTTGGACCATGTTCTGGGCATCGTCGTAGCTGCTGACGTCGGCTTTGATCGCCAAGCCTCTCCGCCCCATTCCCTCGATCTCCTGCACGACTTCCTTTGCTTCGGTGTCGTGCCGGCGGTAGTTGATCGCCACGTTGCATCCTTCCTGCGCAAGCCTGCGGGCGATCGCCGCGCCGATGCCGAGGCTTCCTCCAGTTACGATGGCGTTCTTGCCGTTCAGTTCTAGATCCATGCTATCAACTCTCTTGGTACTGCGGGGAGACCGCCCGGAGGAGCTCATCGTCCCACGGATGTCCGTCTGCCAGCAGCTGCCGCAACTTGATGAAGTCCACCTCGCGCTTGCCTTTGGGACCTTCGTTGAAGGCGCGGAATCCTGCCTTTGCCTCCGTCATCATGTTCAAGGCAAGCCACTCGCGGTTCGTGACATTGGTGTTGTCCCAATGCCACTGCTTGTGTTTCCGGAGGCCGTTCACGGTTTTGGAGACACAGTCGGGCATCAGCATCAAGATCTTGGTGCACAACGCCTCCACGGCCTCGTCCAGCTTGCTGAGGTCCGTCTCGGCCTTGGCGAGAATCTCCTTGGCGGCCTCCCGGTCGGTTCCGGTCTTGAAATTCCCGTAGACGATGTTGCCGAATTCGTCCGCAAAGCGATCGGTAATGACCATGGGATTGGGGATCCATTCGCCGTCCACCTTGAGCACCGGCACGATCTGATTGAGGAGGCCAATGAACATGGCTTTGTGGGCGCTCCACATCTCGCACAGGACGCCGCTCTCCATGGCCCGCGAGAACCCGACGTACAGCGGCAGGAAATCCGTCGACCCGCCGTCCGGCGCCGAGCCGTGTTTTGGCCCGGCCTGACCGAAACGGGCCGTGTCGACGGCGATACTGAAGTCACAGGCCATGCCGACTTCCTGTCCACCGGCAAGGCGCATTCCATTGACCCGATTGATGACGGGCTTGTCGCAGCGCAGTACTGCATCGATCATGTCGTTGAAGAGCCGCATGTACTGCTTGTACTCTTGCGGATTGCCCGAGTAGTACTCGGCGTACTCCTTGGTATTCCCGCCGGTGCAAAACGCCTTGTCTCCAACCGCGGTGATGACGCAGCACACCACGGTGCGGTCCATGCTCGCGTCTCGAAGTGCGAGGATGACCTCTTTCACCGCCTCTGTGGTGTAGCTGTTGAGCTGTTTCGGATTGTTGAGCGTGATCCAGGCATTGTAGAGGCCTTCGACCGTGTTGCCCGCCGGATCCAACGCCGGGCGCAATTCGTAGAGGATCTCCTCGAACTGCTGGTCTCGAACAAAGCTGTGGTTCTTCAGCATGGCACAGTTCTCCCCGCGTTCCCGTCCATGGGTGTGTAGCGCGTCATGACGTCCAATCCGGAGTCAGGATGGCCCGTTTGGCGATCTTGTGATCGGCCACGTCCTGCAGGATGGTGGGTGCCTGGCTCATCGGATATGTATCAATGAAAGGTTTCAGCGCGATCTTCTGATCGGTCACCAGCTTCAAAGCATCGGGGTAGAGTTCCGGTTTGCATCCCCAGGTTCCCTGGATGGTGGCATCGAAGGCCATGGCGTTGCTCAACCGCAACTCGGTCTTGGCCAACGTGAACCCCACCACGAGCAACGTGGCGGCGTGGGTCAGCAAGCCATAGGCGGTCTGCTGGCCGCCCGGATGGCCCGAGCATTCGAAGATCTTCCAGCTGTGATCGGTGCACCCCGATTCCTTGGCGTGCCCCCGCACGCTCTTCCGGAGCGTCTTGAAGTCGGTTGTTGCGGAGTTGATGGTGAGATCCGCGCCGTGATCGGCGACGGCGGAGAGCTTGTTGTCATCCACGTCGATGGCAACGACCTTGGCGCCGAACGCCGCGGCGATCTGGATGCAGTAGGTGCCGATCCCGCCCGCACCGACGACGATGGCCAGGTCGCCACTGCGCAGGCCACTACGGACGATCGCCTGGTACGGGGTAGTCACCGCGTCGGCGATCACAGAGAACTCCGACAGCTCGTATCCACCGAGCTCCTCGATCAGGCACAGACCACGACCCGGCGTCGCGATGTATTCGGCGAAACCGCCGTCCATGTCGTTGCCGGGCATCAGTTGGGCCCGGCACACGTTCCCGCGGCCCTGTGTGCACAGATCGCATCCACCACATGGGATCACGGCGGGCACAATTACTTGCCGGTTCACGAGTTGCTGGTACTGGGATCCGGCCTCCACGACCGTTCCACTGATCTCGTGCCCGAGCGTCAGGGGTAGTTCCTTTCGGGTGGGAACGCCGTCCTTCCAGAAGCCGATGTCCGTGTGACAGACGCCGCAGCCGGCGACCTGCACGACGACTTCGTCGTCACTGGGTTGGGGCTGGGGGACGTCCCGCACTTCCAGGGGGGCGTCCACTGCGGTTAGTTGCACGGCCTTCATGTTGCACTCTCTTCGGTATGGAGCGTCGATTTGATGGTGAACCGGCCTACCGTGGGGGCGTGGCGCGGCTCGGTGGGCCGGTCTATTGGCATGTCAGCCCCCCCACCAAGTGGTCTGCGAACTGGGAGCCGAGCTCCGGCGCATGCAGTGATCCCTCCGGCCGATACCAGCGGGCGATCCAATTGATGGCGCCGAGGATCGCAAAGACCGCGATCTTGGAATCGACCTGTCGGAACTCGCCGTCCTTGATGCCCTGGTCGATGATCCGGCGCATCCCGCGCTCGTAGCGGTCTCGGGCAGCGATGATCTCCTCTTGCCGCTCTGGAGAGAGCGCCGTGACTTCGAACGCGAGGGGCGATCCCTCGAGCGTATCGGTCATCACCCGAACGTGTTCGCGAACGACGTACGCGAGGCGCTCAGATGCCGTGTCCAGCTTCCGCATTTCCTTCATCAGGCGACCGATCTCCGCCAAAGATTCCCGGTGGCATTCGTAGAGCAGGGCTTCCTTGTCCGGGAAATAATGGTAGAGGGCCGTTTTGCGGACACCGAGGTGCTTGGCGATGCTGTCGAGGGTCGTAGCGTGGTACCCGTGCTCGCGGAACGCACGGAGGGCGGCATGGAGAATCTCGGCGCGACGTCGCTCCCGCTTCTCGCGAACGTGGGGTGAGCCGGCGGTGGGCGCCGGATCGTTGGGCATCGACCGGCCTCGATGGAGAGGTGTTTTGAACTGCAGTTGAAACTTTGAACGTTGGGTAAGGTACGCCGCAGACCACCGAAGGCCAAGGTCCTTGAACTCTTCTTAATGACCGTGGATGGGGCGAAGGGGACATCGTGGTTTAAGTCATTAAATCACAGCCATTTAAGTGGCGGTGAAACTTTGGCCATCCCACCCCGTAATGCATGCGAATCGCATGTATGTGTTCGCCATACATGAGGCCCGCACCGCCGGAGGGGACACCCATGAGATCACGAGGACCTGAAGCATTCTTGCCGATGAAACCGGCCACGTTCCTCGTCCTGCTGGTGCTCTCGCAGGAAGAGCTCCACGGGTACGGTATCAAGAAGGAAGTCGCGCTTCGCTCGGACGATCGCATCGACCTGGAACCGGGAACCCTGTATCGCCTGATGGCGCGCTTGGTTGACCAGGGCCTCATCGAGGAGACGGATCGTCGACCGCTCCCGGACCAGGACGACGAGCGCCGGCGGTACTACCGCATCACGGAGCTGGGGCGGGAGGTCGTGACTCGCGAGGCGGACCGGATGGTGCAGCTGGCGGACTCGAAGGACGTCCGGGCCCTGATCCACGCGTCGGGGTCGTGATGCGCAGGCCACCCCGACGCCCCCACCCCATGGGGGACCGCGTCTATCGCTGGCTCTTGGGTCTCTACCCGGCCGAGTTTCGGCGGCGCTACGGGCACGACATGGTGGAGATGTTTCGGGACGCCCGTGGCGATTGCCCGCCGGGAACATGGTCGAGCGTCAAACGGTGGACCAAGACGTGTCGTGACCTCCTGGTGAGCGCGGCGGTGATGCGCTTCGGAGGTGAGCGGGCGCGTTCCCGTCGCCCCGGATCCGTTTCCGCCGCTCGAATTCTCTCAAGCACAACCCGGAGCACGATCATGGAGTCGTTGGTGAGCGATGTGCGGTATGCCTTCCGCACGTTGTGGAAGAGCAAGGGGTTTGCGACGGTGGCGTTGGTCACCATCGCCCTCGGGATCGGTGCCAACAGCGCCATCTTCAGCGTGGTCAACGCGGTGCTACTGCGCCCGCTGCCGTACCCGGCCCCCGATCGGTTGGTGACGCTGTGGACCCAGTTCCCGGCGGGGGGTGACCCGATCTTCGCCGTCTCCCCGGCGGAGTATCTCGACTACCGGGCGGAGTCGCGGGCGTTCGCCGAAATGGGAGCGTTCAGTGTGGGGACGAGCACCGTTACCGGAGAGGGAGCTGCCGCGCGAATCGAGGTGGCCGCCACGTCGGCGAGCCTGTTCCAGGTTTTGGGATTCCGCGCACACGTCGGCCGACTGTACACGGCTGAGGACGACCGGCCGGGCAACAATCAGGTCGCGGTGTTGAGCCACGGCTTCTGGCTGAGGCGCTACGGCGGCACCGGTGACGCGCTCGGGCAGTCCCTCGTCATCAACGGAGTGGCCTACGAGATCATCGGTGTGATGGCGGAGGGCGTGAAGCTCCCCGGAGCCACAGCGGATGTGTGGGTGCCCTTCGGGTACGATCGGGCACAGATCACGGATCGCTCGGGACACTTCCTCGAAGTGGTGGGCAGGCTGGCGCCCAATGCGACATACGGGTCGGCCGTTGCCGAGTTGGAAGCGATTCTCGCCCGGTGGCCCGACGTGTACGCTGGGCAACACACGCCCAATCCCGAGACGCACCCCATGACATTGATCGCCCTCAACGATCATCTCTTGGGCGGCATTCGTCCGGCCATGCTGGTGCTGGCGGGAGCGGTGGGTGCCGTGTTGCTTCTGGCGTGCGCCAACGTAGCCAACCTGTTGCTGGCCCGTGGTGAAGGGAGGAGCCGGGAGATCGGTCTCCGTGCCGCGCTGGGCGCCGGCCGAGGACGGATCAGCCGGCAACTCCTCACCGAGAGTGTGGTGATAGCCGTCGCAGGGGGCGGACTGGGGCTGGTGCTCGGGAAATTGGGAATCGACATGCTGGTGCGGCTGGAACCGGGTGAGATCCCCAGACTGGGGCAAGTTGGTCTGGACGCGTCCGTGGTGGCGTTCACCGTGGCGCTTTCCGTTGCGACGGGGGTGGTGTTCGGGTTGTTGCCGTCGCTCAAGGCGTCGCGCACGGATCTCACCACCATCCTGACCTCCGGTGGACGATCGGGAGGGCAGGGACACGACACGCGGCGCACCCTGAGTGGTTTGGTCGTCGCGCAGGTGGCGCTGGCGGTGGTGTTGCTCATCGGGTCGGGGTTGCTCCTCAAGAGCTTCGCCGTGCTGCAGCGCGTCGATCCGGGGTTCACCCCCGACAACCGCCTGGCGTTCGATGTGGGCCTCGCTGCGGCGGATTATCCCGACATGGAAGCCATCATGGGATTCTACGGTGCCGTGACCGAAGGGGTGGGAGCACTGCCGGGTGTCACGGACGTGGCCGTAGTGCGCAATCTCCCGCTCCACCTCTACTCCCGTCAGGAGGGCGTGCAGATCGAGGGGAAGGTCAACAGCGAGAACGAGGGGTCGTATCCCATCCAGTACCAGGGAGTGTCCCCGGAGTATTTCTCCGTCATGGGGGTACCGCTGTTGCGAGGTCGCGTCTTCGACCGGACCGATCGCCGCGGAGGTCCTGTCGTAGCGGTCATCAACGAGACGATGGCGCGGACCTACTGGCCGGATGAGGATCCGTTGGGGTGGCGGATGGATCCCGGGTTTGCCCGCGACATCGACTGGATTACCGTCGTCGGCGTGGTGGGAGACGTACGCCAGACTGATCTCGCGGCAACAGTGAAGCCCGAGATGTATGTGTCGCTGGAGCAGGTGCCGGGTGGGTTTGGCTGGATTCGCTCGGCGAGCGTGATAGTCCGAACCGATTTGGATGCAGACGCGCTGAGCTCCTCGATCCGGGCTGTGGTGGCGGGCGTCGACGAGGACGTACCCGTGGCCAACTTGCAGTCGCTGAAAGCCGTCGTGGCGGAGACGCTCAACGAGGAACGATTCGTCATGTTGTTGCTGGCGATCTTCGCCGGCGGGGCACTCTTGATCGCAGCGGTCGGGGTGTACGGGGTCATCTCGTTCTCCGTGGCTCGCCGCACGCAGGAGATCGGCATTCGCATGGCGCTCGGTGCTCCGCAGCGCCGAGTCCTCGGCGAGATCGTGTCGAGCGGAACGCGCCTTGCCGCCGCTGGTGCCGCGATCGGTGTCACCCTAGCCTTCCTGTCGAGCCGGGTGTTGGAGAGCCAGCTGTACGGGGTGAGCGTGCGCGACATGTTCGTGTTCACGACCGGAGCCGGTATGCTGTTGCTGGTGTCCCTGGTCGCGTCGCTTGTGCCAGCGTACCGGGCGAGTAGAGTAGACCCCAACGCATCACTCAGGACGGAATAGCTGCCAAGGCCCGACTCGTCGTACAAGCGCATCTACGCGGTCGCCCGCCGGATACCCAGGGGACGGGTGGCGACCTACGGCCAGATCGCCGAGTTGGTGGGGCTACCGGGCCACGCCCGCCAGGTCGGATATGCGATGTATGCCCTGCCGGAGCACACGACCGTTCCGTGGCATCGGGTGATCAACGCGAAGGGCGAGGTGAGCCGGCGTTCCGTCCCCGGCTGGGAAGCGGAGCAACGGCTCCGCCTCGAGAGGGAGGGGGTCAGGTTCAACGCCCACGGAAGAGTGGATCTGAAGCAGGTGCGGTGGGACGGCACCTAGTCCCGGACCACCCCGCCTCCGTCCGCAGCATTAAGTGTTTGGCAAATAACTACTTAGGTGCCACTTAGCAGGTTTCGGCGCCGGCCTCGGGCCTCACAGGCTTTTAACGGCTTCTTCACTTGAGCACTGAGAAAATGCGACATGCTATAATTCTGACCTCGATGTCATCAATTGCCGGAGTGAGAGCATGAAATTCATCTGTGCGATGAGTGCACTGCTGGTGGCCGGCGCGTCGCTGCCGCTGCACGCCCAGGATGTGACCTTCGGGGGCCAGGTGAGGCCCCGCTTCGAATACCGCGAACCGGCAGTGGATGGGGACGACGGCTTCACCTCGATGCGGACCCGCCTCAACCTATCGGCGCTCGTAGAGCGCAACCTCAGAGTGTTCATTCAACTACAAGACGTCCGGTTCTTCGGCGAAGAGACGAACACCCTCGGTGACTTCAGCGCCGACAATCTCGATCTCCACCAGGGGTATTTGGAGATCAATCACAGTGGGGACACCGGGTTTGACGTTCGCGTTGGTCGGCAGGAGGTGAATCTCGGAGGCCAACGCTTGGTTGGGGCGGTCGGATGGACCCAGCAAGCCCGGTCCTTCGACGGAGCCCGCGGGGGATATGATTGGGAGAGGGGGACGGTCGATTTCTTCGGCTTCAAGACGGGCGAGGCGACGGCCGCCGTGGTGGATGAGGACTCCGATTTCTCGGGAGTGCACGCCCAGTTCCGCGACGTGGGAAGCGGGAACCTCGATTTGTTCGGGTTTTATCGCCGCGCGCTGGCGGGTGATCCCGATCCCACCGCCGATACCAAGGAAGCGACCGCCGGCGCCCGGTATGTCGGACGGAGCGGCAAGTTCAACTACCGCGTCGAGGGCACCTACCAGTTCGGCGACCGCGACGGCGTCGATGTCCAGGCGTTCATGTTGGGTGGCCGGATCGGCACCGCGGTGACGGACAAGGCCACGATCACCGCATGGTACGACTACCTCTCGGGTGACGACGATCCCGGTGACGCCACGGTCAAGGTGTTCAACACGCTATTTGCCACGAACCACAAGTACTATGGCTTCGCCGATCTCTTCCTGAACATTCCCGCCCACACGGGCGGATATGGCCTCCAGGATCTCGCCTTGAAGGGGGCTTTCCAACTCGGGAACAACGTGGGCCTGGGCGTCGACTTCCACGAGTTTCTCTTTGCGAAGAAAGCGCCGGGAGACGTGAGCAGGATCGGCGAAGAAATCGATGTCACGGTGTCGCACCGCTACAGCCCGAATCTCATGGTGCAGGCCGGGTACTCCTACGTGGTGCAGGGGCCGGGGTTCGAGGATCTGGGTCGGCTGACCGAGAACATGCAGTGGCTGTACCTGATGCTGAACGCCACGTTTTAGTCACTGGATCGTGATCCCGAACGTGAGCGGGATCATCTGGAGGACTCGTCGGTCGATGTAGGCGATCATGCGCGCGGCACCATGGGCGCAAGACTATCCGCCGGGTGTCCGCCGATAAAGGTCGCGGCGATGCTGACCGGGGACGGTCGGACCGGTTACTTTCGGCGTACACCACACCCAGGAGCCACCTCTCGATGTCCCGTCCCAACGCCCTCCGCGCTCTCGGTGCCCGCCTGTCCGTCCTGTTCCTCGTAACGGCACTCCTGCCGGCGCTCCTCGCCGCGCAGCAGACGCCCGACCTCGCCGCCCTCGACGCCTACTTCGCAGAAGCCCAGGAGGCGTGGCCCGTTGCCGGCTTCTCCGTGGCCATCGTGAAGGACGGCCGCATCGTGTTCGAGAAGGGATACGGCGTGCGCGACGTGAGCGTGGGCGGGGCAGTGGACGAGCACACGCTCTACGCCATCGCGTCCAACTCCAAGGCGTTCACCGCGGCGGCGCTGGCCACGCTCGTCGACGCAGGGCACTTGTCGTGGGACGACCGGGTGGTGGACCACCTCCCCTGGTTCCAGCTCTACGATCGCTACATCACGCAGGAGATGCGCGTCCGCGACCTCCTCTCACACCGGAGCGGCCTCGGGACGTTCAGCGGCGACCTGCTCTGGTACGGCACGCCGTACTCGCCTGAGGACATCGTGCGCCGGGCCCGCCACCTGCCTCCGGCATACTCGTTCCGGGCCGGCTACGGCTACACGAACCTGATGTTCATCGCCGCGGGGGAGGTCCTGCGCGCCGTGTCGGGGACGGACTGGCACGACTACGTGGAGGAGCACTTCTTCGATCCCCTGGGGATGGACCGCACGGTTACGTCGGTGACCGACCTCCCGGCCATAGAGAACGTGGCCACGCCGCACAAGAACGACCGCGGGGAGTTGATCCCCATCGAGTGGTTCAACTGGGACGCCATGGGCGCGGCCGGAGGGATCATCTCGAGCGTGCACGACATGGCCCAGTGGATGCTGGCCCAACTCGGGGAAGGCGAGAAGGGCGGCGTACGCGTCTTCAGCGAGGACGCGCAGCAGCAGATGTGGCGGGTCCACAACCCGCTCGCCGTCTCGCCTGGATACCAACGCTCCTACCCGTCGACGCACTTCCGCGGATACGGGCTCGGGTGGTCGCTCGCGGACTACAAGGGCCGCAAGGTCACGAGCCACGGCGGCGGATACGACGGGATGTTCTCTCGGGTCATGCTGGTGCCCGAGGAAGAGCTCGGCGTCGTCGTTCTCACCAACTCGATGACAGGGATCTCGGGCGCACTCGCCAACAGGGTACTGGACGCGTACCTGGGCGGCGACGCCAAGGACTGGAGCGCGGAGGGGCTGGAGAACTGGAAGGCCGGCCGTGAGCGCTTCGAGGCCCGCCAGGATCGCATCGAGGAGGAGCGCGTGGCGGGAACCTCCCTATCCCTCGAGCTCGAAGGCTACACCGGGACGTACGGTGGGGACCTTTACGGAGACGCGACGGTATCTGTCGAGGACGGCCACCTCGTGCTCCGCCTCGTGCCGAACCCCGACCTGGTCGCGGACCTCGAGCACCTGCACTACGACACGTTCGTTATCCGCTGGCGAGAGACGTTCGCCTGGTTCGGCAAAGGCACGGCCACGTTCCTCGTCGATGCGTCGGGCGACGTGGGAGAGATGAAGCTCGACGTGCCCAACGACGACCTCTGGTTCCACGAGCTGGAGCTGGTGCACAGGCGCTGAGCGGAGCGATCGCGGACATACGGAGCCCTTTATGAAATACCTGCGTCGATACCACGCGCTCAGCTTTTCCCTGGTGTTGCTTGCGGGCGCCCAGGCATGTGGTCCAGCGAGCGCACCTGATCCGCTCGCCCGGTTGACGTCGGCTGAAGCCTTGGCCGAACTCGACACTCTGATACCAGCGCTGATGGACAGTGGCGGAGTAACCGGTCTGTCCATCGCAATCGCCACAGACACTGGGATCGTCTGGAGCCGTGGTTTCGGCATGAGGAACAGCGAGACGGGAGAGTCGGTCGACGCCAATAGCATCTTCGAGGCGGCTTCTCTCAGCAAACCTGTGTTTGCATATGCCGTGTTGCAGCTCGTCGACCAGGGCGTGTTGGACCTCGACACCCCCATTGCGGAGTACTTCGAGTACGATGCAATCACGCATGACGATCGCCACAGGTTAATCTCGCCGCGAATGGTACTTACCCATAGTCCTGGATTCCCCAACTGGCGGCCCAGAGGTGGCCAGCTCACAATCGATCGTGATCCGGGGACTGAATTCAGCTATTCCGGCGAGGGATTTGTGTATCTCCAGATGGCAGTCATGGACCTGACCGGGGAGCCGCTCGATCAGCTCGCCCGTAGGCTCGTGTTCGAGCCACTCGGCATGACTAGCAGTAGTTATCTGTGGCAAGGTCAATTCGAAGATGTCGTGTCGATGCCCCACGCAGCGGATGGGGCTGTGATGCGTAAGAGCAAGCCGAGTCGTGGAAGGGGTAATGCGGCTGCGTCGCTCCACACGACCGCACCCGATTACGCACGTTTCATAATGGCGGTGACGAACGGAACTGGCTTGATCGATTCCACGGCTGCGGCGATGCTCACCGCTCAAATCGACGTCGATTCCGGCGTTACCTGGGGACTGGGAATAGGACTGCAGGACAACTTGGACGGCCGAGCCTTCTGGCATTGGGGTGACAACTCCGGTTACAAGGCGTACACGATCGGCTACGCTGATCGTGGTGTCGGTATCGTATGGTTTACCAACAGTGAGAACGGTCAAACCATCTTGGAGGGGATGCTGGCAATCACGGTGGGGGGAGATCACCCTGCCGCGGGGTGGCTCGGCTACGAGCAGTACAACTCACCGACGCGCAGAGTCAGGCAAGCACTCGAGCAGACGGTAGACGCTCGTGGAGTCGAGCCCGCGATCGCGCAGTACCACGAGATGAAGACGACCTATCCGGCCGAAGCGTTCGATGAGTATCTCTTGAATAGGCTTGGTTACCGATTGCTCGGCACCGATCGTTTGCAAGAGGCAATAACAGTTTTCGAGTTGAATGTTGTCGAGTATCCCGACGCATCCAACCCGTACGACAGCTTGGGTGAGGCCTATCTGGCAGCAGGCGACACGGCCAAGGCAATCGTGAATTACAGGAAATCGGTGGAACTGAACCCGGAAAACACAAATGGGATAGCGGTACTGAACCTTCTTTCCAGTCCAGCGATCCAGGGGGCAAGCGATGCGCAACCATATTGAGCCGGCGCGACGGGCGTTCGTATTCGGTCTGGTCCTAGCTGTTCTTCTCGTCACTCCCGGGGCGAGCCTGGGACAACCTCAGAGCGATCGCGTTCCCGGCGATCGTTGGATGCAGTACACGGACGTTGCGCAGGCCGGTTTCGACGCTGCGAAGCTTGCAACCGCGCGCACGACGTGGGAAGGACTTCCGTCCTCGGCTTTCATGGTAATTGCCGACGGCGCGGTCGTCGCTGCCTGGGGCGACGTCGAACGCCGCTTCATGTGTCATTCGGTGCGCAAGAGTTTCCTCACAGCGCTGTACGGCATCTACTGGGACCGCGGCGAGATCGAGCTCAACAAGACGCTGGCCGACCTCGGTATCGACGATGAGCCGAGCCCGCTGTTTGGAGACTGAGAAGCGAGCGCGCATCCTTGATCTGCTGAAGGCGCGCTCCGGCGTGTTCCACCCGGCGGCCTATGCCGGTCGCACAGACTCGCGACCCCGCGGCAGCGAGGGCCCCGGTCGTTACTTCGCGTACAACAACTGGGACTTCAACACAGCGGCCACGATCTTGATGCAGGAGACTGGAGCCGATGTGTTCGACGCGTTCGATCAGTACTTCGGCCAGCCGCTGCAAATGGAAGACTGGCGCGTGTCGGACGGCTACTACCATTACGAACGCGACAAGTCGAAGTACCCGGCCTACCCGTTCCGCTTGTCGGCGCGTGACGCCGCTCGCTTCGGATTGCTCTACGCCCGCCTCGGTATGTGGCAAGACCAACAGGTACTCTCCGAGCACTGGGTGCGCCGCAGCTCTGCCCTCTACTCCATAGACAGCGACGTAATGGGATATGGTTTCATGTGGTGGGTGATGCGCGAGCCTCGATTTACCCAACACGGGATGTTTGCGGCGCTCGGCGTTGGCAACCAGATGATCGCAGCGCTACCCAAAAGCAACATGGTGATCGTGAATCGGGCCAACACCTACGAGGGCGAGGGCACACCGACGCCGGCGCTGCTCGACCTCATCGAGCAGGTGCTCGAGGCTCGGACGGACACTGCGGTCACAGACCCGACGCTCATGGCGCTCGAGGTGGGCTCCGACCCCAAAGTCACCCAGGTGTCAGACGACCGTCTAGCGGAGTTCGTGGGCGAGTGGGACTATCCTCCGGCACCGCTCGGGTTGCCGCCGCGCACGAAGGTGCGGATCACTGCCGGTGATGGTCACGTCGTGGGCTATGCCCCGGTGGCGGGCACTTTCAAGCTCTACCTCCAAGAAGACGGCACGCTGCACGAGGAAGACAGTCACGAGCGCTACGTGCCGGTGCGGAATGATGCCGGTTCCTTCGCCGGGATCGCCGATGTGAGAACCATCGTTTTGGCCGCGGTCACCGCCGCAGCCGATGGTAGGAGCGACCGGGCTACGGAAATCATGGCCTTTGTCGAGGGCGTTGAGAGTGTAACTGTCGGAGTCGGCAGCGCCGTCGTAGATCTTCTAGCTGGTAGGCAGGAGTCGGCGGATCGTGCCGTGCAGCGGCTAGGTGAGCGTAACGATCCGACCGCTGTCGAAGTGGAAGTCAACGCCGTGGGTTACGCGTTGCTGCGGATGGAGAAAACAGAACAGGCTCTGGGCGTCTTCGAGCTCAACACGCGCGTCTTCCCCGACGCATTCAACACCTGGGACAGCCTGGGAGAGGCGCTCATGAATCTGGGTCGCGACGAGGAGGCGATTCGCGCTTACCAGCGGTCGCTGGAACTCAATCCGGAGAACACGAACGCGGAAACGATGATCGCCCGGATCAGGAGGGGTGGGCCCTGAGCCGGGAGTGACGGCGGAGGTCCCGCATACCAGGTGTCAGGCGCGGATGCGCCTGACACCCCGCACACTCCTAGAGCGGCTTCTTTGCTCTCACGAACGCCGCCATGAAGCGCCCCGCCAGTTGGGGCGCTATCGCATCCACATCCAACCCCGCATCCTCGAGAAACGTCTTGGCATCTTCCACCTGATAGACTCTCGTCGGTTCGATGTCGGGCTCGACAAACCCTGCCTCGAGCAACAGTGCCTCGAATTCCGACACGTCTAGCGCGCCGGCCATGCAGCCGGCCCACAGCTCGACGCTGCGGCGAATGTCCTCCGGCACTTCTCCTTGTACGACGATGTCGGACACGGCGAAGCGACCGCCGGGCTTCAGGACCCGAAAGGCCTCGCGCAGGACCGCTCCCTTGTCGCCCGAGAGGTTGATCACGCAGTTCGAGATGATCACGTCGACCGTGTTGTCGGGCAACGGAATCCGTTCGATCTCTCCCTTGAGGAATTCCACGTTGTCCACCCCGGCCTTGCGCTGGTTTTCTCTAGCGAGGGCGAGCATCTCGTCGGTCATGTCGAGACCATATACCATTCCCGTCGGCCCCACCCGCTGCGCCGACAGCAACACGTCGATGCCGCCGCCGGATCCCAGGTCGAGGAC
>JBDHAF010000065.1:0-17462 GCA_039588255.1 Gemmatimonadota bacterium
TCGGTCCATGGCCCTTGCGCGCCAGGCGCTGGCCCGCGAGCAGGTGCTGACCACCCAGCCGGCCGACGAGAACGCCATTGCCGTGCTTCCCGTGACGATCTCGGGAGATTCCACCTACGCGCCGTTGGGGCGCGGACTAGCCGAGATGCTCATCTCGGATCTGGCGCTGCTAGAGCGCTTCAGGATGGTGGAGCGGTTGCAGATCGGCGCTCTCCTTCAGGAGATGCAACTCAGCCAGACGGGACGCGTGGATCCCACAACGGCCGCACGGGTGGGACGACTGGCCCGGGCGGGCCGCATGGTGCAAGGCCTGGCAAACATCCCCGATGAGGGAGATGTCCTTCTCGAGGCGAGCGTGGTGCAGGCCGACGGTCAGGTGACCGGGCCCACGTCCGCGACGGGCCGTATCCGCGACCTGCTGCGTCTGGAGAAGGAGCTTGTGGTGGGTATCTCCCTCCGATTGGGATACCAGCTCTCTCTAGCCGAGCGGCAGCTCATTCTCGAGAACGGCACGGATAACCTCACCGCGTTCTTGTCCTATTCCCGTGGGCTCCTCGCCGAGGACTTGGGCGACTTCTCCACCGCCGCTCTGCATTTTTCCAATGCGGTGCAGGCGGATCCGGGCTTCGACCTAGCGCGCACCCAGTACGAAGCATCGGCTGCGGCTCCCGCGGTCGAGAGTGCATCTGCGAATCAGGTGACCACCGTCTCCCAGACCACGGTGACCGAGCCGGCCATGGGGCCTGCGGATGCGGTGCTGAGTGCAGTTACGAGCGTGGTGGTGGACATCGCCTCCACGCAGGGGGAGCAGAACACGAGCGGTGGGCAGACCGCGAGCCAGAGTTCCACGTCCACCAACATCGCCACGCCATCACCCACGCCCACCGCCACCGGCACCAGCACCACGGTGACGGGGGTGGTGCGCATCGTATTCAAGTTGCCCGGATGAGCACGGCTCGGTTCGTTGCGCTCGGCGCACTGCTTGCCGCTCCCGGAGCCCTCACGGCTCAAGAGAAGCTCAACGTGCGTGCCTCGTCGCATTTCGAGAGCTACACCTTCGATGCGGGGCTTCCGTTCGAGAAGGTCTCGGAGTTCACGGTCCCCGTGTCGATCACCTATCAGCTCGGCCGGTTCGGCAACGTCACGCTGTCGAGCGGTTACACCTCCATCGACTTGACGTCCGCCGATCAGGCGCAGCTCGCCGACCAGAAGATGAGCGGCATACTGGATACGGAGGCCCGCCTCACGGTGAACATCGTCCCGGGTCGGTTGGTAGCGCTCCTCACCGGCGCCATCCCCACCGGCGTCGAGACGGTCGCCTTCGAGGAACTCTCCATTCTCGGTGTGGTCGCGAGTGACGTGATCGGGTTCACGACCTCCACCTTGGGCACCGGCGGCCACGTCGGCGGGGGTTTCGCCGGCGCCGTGCCCGTTGGGAGGATGGCTGTGGGGTTTGGAGCCACCTACCGCAACATGCTGGAGTACCAACCGGTGCTCGGGCAGCCCCAAGAGCTTCGTCCCGGCGCCGAGATCCGTCTCCGGACGGGCATCGAGGGTCCCATCGCGCGGCGTACGTACCTGCGACTGGCCGGGATCTTCGCCCGGCGGGCCAAGGACGAGATCGATGGCTCGTCCCAGAACGGTGTCGGAAACCGCTTCATCGGGTACGCATCGTTCGATCAGGGTCTCGGTTCCAAGACCCTCGTGCTGTATGCCTTCGACGTATTTCGTGCCAATCCCCAAATCGAGCAGACGGCGATCGGCGCGGCGTTCCTGCCCCGTGGCAACCTACTCGGGATCGGTGGTCAGCTCTCGATCCCTGTGGGATTCACCACGAGTGTCACACCGCGCTTCGAGTTCCGCCACTCGATGGCGGCTCCCGACACCGTCACTACTTCTCTCGAGAAACTGGGAAGCTCGCTCCGCATCGGAGCGGATTTTCGCGCCCGCGCGACACAGCGCCTCGCCGTGGTGTTCCATGCCGATGGGTTAACGGGTTCCGTCAGGGAATCCAGCAACGACATCGGGCTCCAAGGATTTCGCGCGTCGATCCACATCGAACTAATGCACTGACCGTTTGAATCGGCCCCGCTCGCCACTGCGCACGCTCGCTAGCGCCGCGTTCGCTTGGCTCCTCGTCGTGTCCTGTCACGACGGGACCGGGCCGGATGCGCCGCTCGTCGGTCACGTCGCCATCGTCCCGCTGTTCGAGAGCAGCGCCGCCGGCATCGTGCCGGTGGAACGGCTCCACGTCACGCTGCTGCGCTTCGATTCCACGACCGTGGCGGCAGACGACACCCTCGACATCGACCCCTCTGCCGATTCGGTCGACGTCTCGGTCGAAGTCGTCCTCCTGGCACAGAGCGAGCAGTTCTTCCTCGAGATGGAGCTCATCGATCCCGCGGGGAACATCGTGTTCCAGGGCGGGCCAACCGTGGTTACGGCGTCCTCATCGGCGGAGACCGCTGAGCCCGTAGAGGTCGTCTTCACCTATACGGGCGTCGGATCCCGCGCGGTGGACGTGGTCATTGCGACGAGGACGGCGATGGCGTTCTTCGGCGAGACCGTCGTCCTCGCCGCGGACGCCCTGGACGGCGTCGGCGATCCGATTCCCGGCACCCCGATCAAGTGGAGCTCGGTGGATGCGGCGGCCGGAACGTTTCCCGATGACGAAAGCGGCTCCTTCGTGGCCGGCTCGGTGCGCGGGCCGGCGCTGGTGGCGGCAACGCTCCTCACCGGTCCCGCGGACACGGCGGCCGTGCTGGTCCAGCCTCTCCCGACCGCCATCGCCATCACTGGCGGCAACGACCAGATGGGCCCGGTGGGCACGGCGCTGCCGTTGCCCCTCGGCGTGACGGTGACGGCGAGCGACGGCCTTGGAGTGGAAGCCGTCGAGGTCGTGTTCGCCGTGCAGGCGGGGAACGGGTCGCTCTCGGCCACGTCGGTCTTCACCGACGCCCAGGGACAGGCGAGCGTGACCTGGACGCTGGGGACGACGCCCGGGCCGATGCAGGCCACCGCCGCTGTTCCCGCGGCCGGCGGTGCGTCGGTGACGTTCGACGCAACGGCACAGGCCATAGCGTTTCAGTGGATCAATGTCGGCGGAGGGAATTGGAGCGATCCCGCGAGCTGGGACTTGGGTGCCGTGCCTGGGTCCGGCAGCACCGTGAACATCGATCTCGACGGGACGTACACCGTCGCGCTCGACGTGGCGGCGGCGGTTGACGTGCTCAACCTGGGCGCGGCCACCGGCACCCAAAGGCTGGTGATCGGACCCTCCGTACTCGACGTCAACGTCGCGGGCACAGTGGGGGCCAACGGCGTGATCGATCTCGCTGGCTCGCTCCTGGGAGGCGCCGGCTCGATCTCGATTAACGGCGTGTTCAAATGGACTGGGGGGACGATCGACGGGGCCGGTGTGCTCCGCATCGAAAACTTTGCCACGATGACCATCGGGGGCACCAGCCTCGCCCTGACCGCAGGACGCACGGTGGAGAACCACGGGACGGTGACATGGGCCACCGGCGATATCGTCGCCGCGGATGGATCCGCGTTCATCAATGCCAGCGACGGCACGTTCGACGTGCAAGGTGACGTGCTGTTCAGCCAAGGGGCCGGCGCGGCGTCTCTCTTCGACAACCTCGGGCCGTTCAACCGCACCGTCGGCACCGGCATTGTCGCGTTCACCACGCAGTTCGACAACGCGGCACAAGTGGACGTGCAGACCGGTGTGCTGCGTCTGGACAACGGCGGCGCGAGCAGCACCGGCACGTTCACGACAGCGAATGGAGCCGCGCTGCAGTTCGGCGGCGGCAGCCACACGGTGGGGGCCGTCTCACTCGCCCCCAGCGGGATATTGGATGTCCTGGCCGGCACGGTGGATCTCGTCGGGAACAGCACACTGACCGGGAACGTGGCCGTCTCGTCACCGGGCACGTTGATATTCAATGGCGGAGCGAGCACGCTGGAGGCCACCTCGTCGGCTACCGGAGACGGGGTGTACGAGTTTGCCGCGGGAGCGGTGACCGTAGCCGGGACCTACGCGGTCACCGGCACGTCGACACACATCACCGGAGGAACTGTCCTCTTCAACAACGCCGTGACGCCGGCCACGACGACGGCGTTGACGATGAGCGCTGGCACGCTCGGCGGCGTGGGCCAGTTCCAAATCCTGACGGCGCTCGACTGGACCGGCGGGACGATGACCGGCTCTGGTCTCACCTTTGTGGGACCGGGTTCCACGGGATCGTTTGGTGGCGGGCCGAAGAACCTCGACGGGCGTGCCTTCTTCAACGCTGGTGTGATCACATGGACTGCCGGTGATATCGCGTCGGGTAACGGAGCGGTCTTTACCAATGCAGGAACGTTGGACGTGCAGGGTGATGTGTCACTCCAGTTCTCACTGGGCGGCACAAAACCCCTGTTCGACAACACGGCGCTGCTGAACCGTACGGTGGGAACGGGCATCTTCCTCCTCGACGCCGACCTCGACAACCAGGGAACGGTCGACATACAAACCGGCGCGCTGGATCTCATTGGGGCTTACACTCAAGGCGCGTCGGCCGTGTTGACGGGCTCGGGGGCCATTGACATTCCGGGAGATGTCGTCACGAGTGGTACCATCAACATGGCCGCCGGGACGTTGAAGGTGGGTGGGGTGCTCAACCCCACGGGCACCTTCACCGTCGGCACTGTGGTATTCCAGGGGACGGGTCCCCAGATCGTTCCGTCGGCCTTGACGCCCTACAACAACGTGGAGGTGACGGGCCAGGCGGAGATCGATGGGTCGCTGGACATCAGCGGTACCCTCCTGGTATCGGGTAGCGGCTTCTTCACGCTTCCCTCGGTGCTGACCGCCATTGTCAACGTGACGGGCGATGTCACCCTGATTGACAACGGCATGCTCGACGTAGGCGGGACCGGAACGATCCTCAACGCCAACGCCGACATGCTTCTCATGAACAACTCCGAGTTGTACATCGGACTGTCCGGGGGAGTGTTCATCACCGGTGACTACACGTCACAGGATCTCTCATCGGTGCGCATGGGACCGGTGGCCTTCGACGAACTGAGCATCGGGGGCAATGCCACCTTCGGCGGTGGACCCAGCGACCTCACGGGCGGCATCATCACGTTCGGCGGCAACTTCGCCCAGCTGGGCGACCCGGCCAGCTTTGCGCCCACGGGTCCATTCACGGTCAACTTCAGCAACGCTTGCTCGGCAAAGACGATCAACTTCGCCGACCCGGTGAACTCGTGGTTCTCCGGCGTCAACCTCTTTGGGTCGGCGGTGGTACTCGAGACCGACGCCGATATCCGCGGCAATCTGACGGGAAACGGCGACGTCACGGAAACCGGGGGACCACACCGACTGGATGTGAGTGGTGACGTGTCGTTGACTGCAGGGGCGTGCGCCAATGTCATTACCCTGGGGACGCTGAGCGTGTTGGGGAGTCACACCATCAACACCGATCTCACCGTGACCACCCTCGAGATCGGCAATGTCCTGACGCCCGCCCTCGGTGCGTTCTCGGCGACCAACACGGTCTTCCTGGGTCTCGTCGGCCCTCAAAACATCCCGATTCTCACTTACAACAACGTCGAAGTCACCGGCGACGTGCAGTTCTCCGACGCTTTCGGTTCACAGACGGTCGGCGGCGACTTGGTGGTCTCGGGCAACGGATTACTCAACACGGAGATGACCGACGTTACCGTCGGCGGGAATTTCCGAACGCAGGACAACGGCGTCCTGATGATGATGTACGACTCGTCGTACGATATCCTTCGTGTAACTGGCGACGTTGAGTTCGGGGGGGGAAGTACGGCGGGTTTGCTGACCGAGGGTGAGATGTATGTGGGTGGGAACTTCACGCAGCTCGGCACGAACGATCCAGAGAGCTTTCATGCGGGAGGCGGGTCGTTCTTCGACGTGTATTTCGAGGACACGCCGACGAGAACGATCTTCTTCGAGACCCCGGGGATCGGGATCGGCGTGCCATTGTCGCATTTCGAGGACGTTGGTTTTCTCACGAACGGTACGGTGACGTTGAACAGCGACGTGTTCGCCCACGGCAACTTGAATTCGAGCGTGTCATGGAATCCGACACTGGCCGGGAATGGCAATAAGCTGGCGGCGGGTGGCGCGTTCGTGGACGGCATGACCTTGGACAACGTGCTGCTGGAGCTCAACGGGACACCAACCTTCCCGTCGAACGGGACGCTCTCGCGGTTCGACAATGTAACGTTCCAGAACTACAACACGACCGATGTGCAGTTCACGATCCTTCACCCGGGCGCCGTGTCGGCCTTTGAACTCACCAACCTCCGGTTTCTGACGACACCTACCGGAGCGGGAAGGTACCTGAGTATGGAGGACAGCGATCCGCTTGACGCAAACGTCCTCACCGTCTACCTGACGAATCCGCTACCGAACGATCCTGGAGTGTTTGTGACGGTCCTTGGTGGTGCGGTGCTAGCCTGGCCCTTCTTGCCGTAGCGACGGAGTGTGGGGCAAACACGAAGGGGACCGGGTCGCTGCCCGGTCCCCTTCCTGTTTCGATGTCCTGGTCCGAGTTCGAAAGAACTAATGACCCCGCTCGATCTCGAAGTTGTCGATGTGCATATCCAGGTTGTGGTTCAACCGGATCCCCACGATACCGTCCGTGTACATGTCGGACTTGGGCGCCCGGGCCACCTCGGCGCCGTTCACCATGAAGATCACATCGTAGCCCGCCACGCGGATGGTGACCTCGTTGGACATATTGGCCAGCTCCGACTCGTTGATGGCGGCGTGCTTCGTCCAGCCGACGATTTCGGCGGTTCCGTCGCCGGTCCGGGTCTTGATGATGTAGCTGCCGTCTCCCCGGACGAGGAAGTAGCTGTACACCTGCTCGGCGCTTTGCAGGTCCGTGCCCCCGAAGATGAGGCCGGTGCCGTGGCCGTGTCCCTTCGAACTGAGTTGCTCGATGGTGGCCGAGACGGTGTAGTCACCGTGGGCCATGTCACTTGCCCGGTACAGGGTCACCGCCGGGCCGACACTGATGTCCCAGCCGGATCCCTTTTCCTCGAACTTGATGTTGTCGAACGGTGCACCGCCATCGGTTCGGGCCAGCCATCCGGGGGCGAGCTGGCCCCCGCCGGCGACGGTTCGGTCCGCGTCGTGTTGTGCTGTTGCGGGTACGGCAATTGAGAGCGCCAGGAGCGCTAGGGGGATGGAACGCATGTTTTCACCTCGGGCTGCGAGTAGTGAACCGCTCATTCTATCGTCATGACCGCTCCGAGGACAGGCCCCATGGCCTTGCCCTCTCGGGATCTCATTATCTTCCGTGCCCATGAATCGCCCAGCCACCTCTGTGCGGCCCCCGCGTTGACTCCAGTGCAGCTTGTCCTCGGGTGGACCGTCATCTGCATCGCAGCGACGCTCCAGGGATCGATCGGATTCGGGCTGGGGGTCCTGGGCGCGCCGCTCTTAGTACTGATCGCCCCGGATTTGGTTCCCGGGCCACTACTCCTCAATGCCCTCGTGGTGACGCTTCTGGTCACGCACCGGGAGCGCCGCTCCGTGGATCTCTCCGGGCTCGGTTGGGCCCTCTCGGGGCGCGCGGTGGGGGTGGTTGTGGCTGCTGGAACGCTGGCCGTGCTGCCACGGGACCGGATGTCGCTGGCGATCGGGGCCGCCGTGCTGCTGGTGGTGGCCATCAACGCCAGCGGTCTGCGGATTCGCCCGGGGACCGGGTCCCTTATCGGGGCGGGGGTGCTATCCGGCTTGACCGGGACGATCTCGTCGATCGGTGGGCCCCCCATGGCACTGCTCTATCAGGACGCGGCGGGATCGCGGCTTCGAGGGACGCTCTCGGGGTACTTCGTGGTGGGCGTCCTGATGTCCCTCGCCGGCCTGGTCGTCATCGGGCGGTTCGGGGTGGCGGAACTCCGGCTGGGGCTGATGCTCGTTCCAGGGAGCCTCGTGGGTTACGTCATCTCCGGTCATACGGCCGTCATCGCCGATCGAGGCTCGCTGTTGCGGATCGCGGTGCTCGCGGTGTCGGCGCTGTCGGGGGCGGCCGTGATCGTGCGTCAGCTCATCGGGTAGTGGGTAGTGCGCCTTCCCGCCATATTCTCCGCCATGGAACTTGCATCTGGGGACCTGGGGTGAGCCGGGCATGCGCAGAGAGCTGATCGACGTCGTCCGCGACGGCCTGGCGGATCGCTATCGCGTGGAACGGGTCCTCGGGAAGGGGGGCATGGCCACCGTCTTTCTGGCGGTGGATGTATTGACCAACGAGCAAGTCGCCCTCAAGATCCTGAAGCATTCCGTGGCGACCCGGATCATGCGGGAGCGGTTTCAGCGCGAGGTCACGGTGGGGGGCAGGCTCGAACATCCCAACATCGTCCCGATCTTGTCCGGCGGCGAAGTCGAGGAAATGCCGTTCCTGATCATGCCCTACCTGCCGGGTGACTCGCTGAGACAGCGGCTCGAGAAGACCAACCGGTTAGACGTCGCCGAGTCCGTCGCCCTCGGAAGGCAGATCGCCGACGCGCTGGTGTGTGCCCACGACCGGGGAATCATCCATCGAGACATCAAGCCCGACAACATTCTGTTTCGCGACGGCCGGGCCATGGTCACCGATTTTGGCGTGGCCGTTGCGATCAAGGCGTCGATGGACGATCGCCTCACCGCGCCTGGAGAGGTGCTGGGGACCCCCATCTATATGAGCCCTGAGCAGGCGATGGGTCGCTTCCAACTCGATGGGCGGACCGACATCTACAGCCTGGGATGCGTGATCTACGAGATGTTGATCGGGGAAGCTCCCTTCCGGCCCTCGCATCCCGACGCCGTGATCGTGCGGCGTCTCGCCGACGAGGCGCCCAGCCCATGCATGCATCGCGCCGAGGTACCGCCGCAGATCGATGCGGCTGTCTGCAGGGCGTTGGCATGGAAGCCGGACGACCGGTTTGCGACAGCCGAGAAGTTCAGAGACGCGTTGTCAGTCAGCGACCTTTGATAGTTCCTCGGCCAGAATCGCTTCCGATTCGGCATCCAGCTCCCGGGCGTCTGACACCGCGTCGACTGCGCCCGCTCTTGCCGTCGAGCGGATCCACAGGGTGACGAGCACGCCCACCACCACGAAGAACGCACCCGGGATCACCCACGCGAGGAGCCCGAACCCCCGAGCTTCGGGAGCGCTCCGGATCTCGTCGCCGTACGTGTCGTATAGGGTGTTCTTGATCTCGTCGACGGTGGCGCCCGCGGCGAGTCGCCCGCGAATCTCCTCCTGGAGATCCGCCGCCGCACTCGACGGGCAGTTGGCGATGAGCCGCCCCGGACAGAACGGACTCATCACCGTGTTGAAGATCTGGCTGGCTTGGGTTTCGATCGCCGCGGCGTCTTGCTCGGTGGGCCCTTGGGCTGCGGCCTGGCCTATGGCAATGAGCATCGCCAGAGACGCGACTCGCAGACCGCGCATTGAGACTCTACACATGGCTCGGTTTTGTTTCCTTGTGGCCGTTGCCGCACGTCACACCTCACATCCACCCCTCATGATACCAACGCCGCCGTGAGGGTGTCTGTTCCCATCCACGGGCACGCAGAGATTTGCGAGAATGAGTCTGGTTCTCATAACTTATCCGCCGTGGACCAGACCCATAGTTTTCTCGAATTGGGGGCAGGACGCCCGGTAGCCTCGCGTCACCCCCCGCGATAGGTTCTCCCCAGCACGTACACACCATCGGAGGCAACGTGAAGATCTATCTGGACACCGCCAACCTTCGGGAGATCGAAGAAGCGGCCAGTTGGGGCGTGTTGAGTGGCGTGACCACGAATCCGTCGCTGATGGCGAGGGAGGAAGGGGCGGATTTCGAGGAGACGGTCAAGCAGATCGCGGGTCTGGTGGACGGGCCCATCAGCGCCGAGGTGGTGTCCGAGGCTGCCGAAGGCATGGTGCAGGAAGGGACCAGGTTTGCGGCCTGGCATCCCAACGTGGTGATCAAGGTTCCCTCGACGATCGAGGGATTGAAGGCGACCGCGATGCTCAAGCGGGAAGGGATCCGCACCAACGTCACGCTCTGTTTCAACGCGAATCAAGCATTGCTGGCGGCGCGCGCCGGGGCGCTCCTCGTGTCTCCTTTCGTGGGGCGGCTGGACGACATCTCGGAACCGGGCATGGAACTGATTGCGGAGATCGTCGACGTCTTCAGTATGGATCCCGAAATCGACACCGAGATTCTTGCGGCGTCGATCCGCCATCCCCGCCACATCATCGAGGCGGCGCGCGCGGGCGCCGACATCGCGACGGTCCCGTTCAAGGTCCTGCAGCAATGCATGAAGCACCCGCTCACCGACGTGGGGATCGAGCGGTTTCTCGACGATTGGCGAAAACGGGAGGCGGTGCAGATTGCCGGGGCGGGAACGAAGTGATGCTTTTGCGGTGACGACCGGTGACTAAACCAATGACATCGCACGACGTTGGGAAGCGTGAGGCACAAGCCCCGCGGAGGGGCCGTCTCTTTAAGCTCTTTTGGCCCGTTTGGAGCTGGGTCGTTCCCAACATCGTGGTGTTCGTATTGGGCGTGTGGTTCAGGGTCTTCAACCGTACCACCATCATCGGGCGCGAGAACGTGGGGTACGACCGGAACATCCTGTTGCTGTCCAACCATCAGACCATGATCGACAGTTTCCTGGTTGGGATGATGTGCTTCTTCCCGCAGTCGCTGTTGAAACCCTATCTGGTACCGTGGAATCCCGCCGCCGTCGAGAACTACTACAAGAATGCGCTCCTCGCGTGGTTTTCCGACGTCCACAAATGCATACCGATCAACGAGGGACGACGCGATCTCAAGGCGTTGCGCCGCATGATCAAAGTGTTTCCCAAAGGGATAATGACGCTGTTCCCCGAGGGGACCAGAATGCGTGGCGCCGAGGTGGGACCGGGACGCGTGGGAGCCGGAATGATCATCCTGTCGGCGCGTCCCAAGGTGATTCCGGTAGCGATCGACGGCATGGAACAGGTCCTCCCCATCGGCTCATACATCCCCAGAATGTTCAAGCACATCTACGTGTCGTACGGGCGTCCGTTCGACTATTCGGAGTATCTCGACCGTCCCCGGAACAAGGAAACGTTCCAAGATTTGGTCGACCGTCTCATGAAGCAGATCAGGCTTCAGCACCAAGAATTACGCCGCATGCGGGGACTGCCTGTCCCAATCTACGACGACGGCGAATAGCCGGCTCAGCACCGAATGTGTCATGACGCACAGAGTGCTTCTGGCGATCGCCGACCCGGTCCCTCTGGCTGTTCTGGCGGAGGCTCGGGGTTTCAAGGTACTAACCGGGGTGGCTTGGGACGTGCCGCCGTAGCGCACCCGTGCGCCGAGGGCTATGATCAGAAATCTCTCAACAGGAGGCCCGCAGCCATGGCCACCGTGAAGGACATCCTCTCGAAGAAGGGCGCCTCTGTCATCACGCTCGTGGCGTCCGATTCGGTGCTCGACGCCGCACGGATCATGAACATGGAAGGGATCGGGGGACTCGTCGTCACCGATGGCGGTGTGATGGCGGGGATCTTCACCGAGCGCGACATTTTGCGACGAGTCGTGTCAGAACAGCTTGATCCGGGCACCACGCAGTTGCGCGATGTAATGACGTCACCCGTGGTGTATTGCCCGCCCGACGCAAAGCTCGAAGAGCTCACGGCCCTAATGTCCGAGAAGAGGATACGTCACATTCCGGTCATGGACGACGATGGATTGTGCGGTATTGTCACCACGGGGGATCTATTGGCTTTTGAGGTGAAGGAGCAGGCGTACACCATCGAACATCTGTATAAATACGTTTACGACATCCGGTAACAGATTCCTCAGCAGACTCACGACCAAACGGCAAGAGATTCATGATGAACCGCATCACATATAAACCATTACGTCTTGCAGCCAGCTGCACACTCACGTTCCTCGTACTCGGCTGTGGTGCCTCGACGAGCGCCCCGGCGCCGAACGCGTCGCCCGAGCCTCCCCCACCGGAGCCGCAGATCCAACCCGTCATTCCCGAGCCCGTTCCCGTGCCGGCGCCCATGAAACCCGCGATGAACCTCGACACGGTCAGGGCGGGGCAGTTCGACAACGGGAAGATGTGGACATTTGAGTATCCGCCGCTCGACTACTTCCGGGAAGCGTACGGATTCGCACCGGACGAAGCGTGGTTCGAGCACGCGCGACTCGGCGCACTACGGCTGTCCAACTGTTCGGCGTCCTTCGTGTCGCCCAATGGGTTGGTCATGACCAACCACCACTGTGGGCGTGAGAGCGTGACGCAGGTGAGTGCGGAAGGCGAGAATCTGCTCGACAACGGGTTCTACGCGTCGTCGTTGGCAGAGGAGCGGCCGGTGGAGGACTTCTACGCGGATCAGCTCATCGAGATCATCGACGTGTCCGCGGAGGTTGACGCCGCGTTGGCGGGCGTGATCGGCGAAGAGGCACGGTCCGCCGCTCGCGAGCAGATTAACGAGCAGATCACGGAGCGGATAACCGAAGAGCACGGCGGCGAGGCTGCCGGCACCCAGGTGGAGGTTATTTCCCTCTGGAACGGCGCCAAGACGTCGGCGTACGTGTTCAAGCGCTACGACAACATCCGCCTCGTGATGGCTCCCGAGTTACAGATGGGTTTCTTCGGGGGAGATCCAGACAACTTCACCTATCCCCGGTACGCGTTGGATATCACGTTCTTCCGCGTGTACGACGACAACGACCAGCCCCTCCAGCCGGAGTTCCACTTCAACTGGAGCGAAGACGGCGTCGAGGAGGGCGATGCCGTGTTCATGGTCGGCAACCCGGCATCCACCAGTCGCCTGCAGACCGTCGCGGAGCTCGAGTTCCGTGGCGAGATCGGCGACCCGGCCATCCTGGCGCTGTACCGCACTCGAGCAGAAGCCCTCCAGGCGTTCTATGACGAGGATCCGGCCACGGGTGAGGCCCTGGATCTCCGCAACGAGATTTCCAGCCTGCGGAACTCGGAGAAGGCTTTCGGCGGAATCGTCAAGGGGCTGCAGGACCCGGTGTTGATTGCGCGCCGGCGCGATGCCGAGCGACAGTTCCGGGCGGCCGTGGAGGCGGACCCATCCCTACGGCAACAATACGGACACCTGTTCGACCGCATGTCCGACATCCAGAGGCAGAAAAGCGAGCTCGGCGATGTGTACGGAGCTTTTCTGGCGCTGGGCGTTCCTAGCTTCACGTCGTCGATCCTGCTCCGCGGTATCTTCGGGTTCCAGTATGTCCAGGGACGGGCGGGCGGTGCCCCGCCCGCAGCCCTGGCCGGAGTGGAGGAGCGGATGCGCGGCGTCGCGGTGCAGCCCGAGGGTATGCAAGAGCGATTCCTGGCGGCGCGCTTGAGCGACCTGCAGCGGTACCTGGGGGACGACGACCAGGTGGTCCGGCAGATCCTCAACGGGCGCTCGCCGGAGGACGCCGCGGCTGCGATCGTTGACATGTCCGCACTCGCCGACTCTGCGAGCGCCGTGCAATCGCTCAGCAGCGGTACGCTGACCAACAGCGATCCTGCAGTTCGAATGGCGAGCGCGTTCTTGCAGCGCTTCGGGACGTTCCAGAACCAGTTTTTTGCCCTGGGGCAGCAAGAACAGGAAGTCGCCTTTGCGCTGGGTCGGGCCCGCTTTGACGTGGACGGCACCACCATTCCGCCCGACGCCACATTCTCGCTCCGCATCGCAGACGGTGTCGTCTCGGGCTATGAGTACAACGGAACTCGGGCGCCGGTGTACACGACCTTCTACGGACTGTACGATCGCTACAACTCCCACGGTGCGGGAACGGTATGGGATCTTCCGGAGCGATGGGTGAATCCGCCGGCCACCTTCGACCTGTCCACCCCGATGAACTTCGTATCCACCGCGGACATCATCGGCGGCAATTCCGGCTCTCCTGTTCTCAACACCGACCTGGAGGTCGTGGGCGTGGTGTTCGACGGCAACATCGAGAGCCTGCCGGGTGATTTTGTTTACGTGCCCGACCTGAATCGCGCCGTCACCGTCGATTCACGCGGCATTCTAGAAGCCCTCGACGAGATCTACGACGCCGATCGGATCGTGTTGGAGCTCACCACCGGCACCATGGCGGCGACGGAGCGGGAAGCGGACGCGATACGAGGTCGCTAGGAGGTTACAGACTTCAGGTGCCGGGTCATGGCTGATGCCCGGCGCCTGTAGCCTTTGCTTCTGCCACCAGCCGATCCGCCAACCTCGTCGGCTCCGGCAAGCGGTACTTCACCGCACATCGCAAGACCAAACGCACCGCCGTGTCTAAATCCATGCGGTGGCCCACACTCACATATACCGGTTTCACACCGGTTCGCGTTCGCAGCACAAGGCCCACGACGTCACCATCGTCCACCAGCTGTGTCTTGGAACCTCGTTTGACGCCCGGCTCCCGGTGCACTCCTACGAGCCGGCTCTTGGCACATCCGATGGTGGGAACGTCACTGATGACGCCAACGTGACATGCCAATCCAAAGCGACGGAGGTGGGACAAGCCGTGGGCATCGCACATCAGTACATCAGGTTGGCACCGGAGCTTTCGGAGCGCGGCGAGCAACGCCGGGGCCTCTCGAAAGGAGAGAAGCCCGGGCACGTACGGGAACGTGAGTTTCCGCGCCGCCACGTGCTGGTCGAGCACCGCTTGGCTTTCGATGTCCCACACGACCACCCCTCCGATGCAATGCCCACCATCCCGGCTGAAGGCCGCATCCAGCCCGGCCACGAGTCGAAGCGATTGGTGAGGGGAACTCTGCGAAACCCGTGCGGCAAGCCGCTTCTGAATGGCGATGGCCCGCTTGGGTGTGACGATCCACGAGTGGGGGGCGTTGGGAAACTTCATCTTGTCTCTGAGTGGCAGGTTGGGGGACCTGCGGTCAAAGGTGGCCGTTGTCACGAGTTGAGCAAGATGCCCCAATCTTCCCGACCGTGTGCCAGCGAGAAGCGTCTCGCCTCCAGCCCGCACGTGTCGTATCTTAACCGCTTGATGGCAAGGGTTCTTGAGCGCATGAAGACGGCCCTCGCCGACCGCTACACCGTAGGCGGGGAGGTCGGTAGCGGCGGCATGGCCATCGTCTATCTGGCCGAAGACCTCAAACACCGCCGTAAGGTGGCGCTGAAAGTCCTCCGGCCCGAGCTGACGGCGGAGCTTGGATCCGACCGGTTCCTCAGGGAAATCGAGCTGGCAGCCAGCCTGACGCACCCTCACATCCTTCCATTGCACGACTCGGGAGAGGCCAACGGGTTCCTCTACTATGTCATGCCTTTTGTGGAGGGTGAGTCCCTGCGGGACAGGCTCGTTCGAGAGAGGCAACTGCCTATTGACGAGGCGCTCCAGATTACTAGGGAGGTCGCGGACGCGCTGGATTACGCACACTCAGAGAACGTGGTGCACCGCGACATTAAGCCAGAGAACATCATGGTGTTCCGAGGGCACGCAATGGTAATGGATTTCGGCATCGGCAAAGCTCTACATGCCGCTGGTGCCGAACATCTCACGCAAACCGGCGTGGCGGTGGGAACGCCAGCGTACATGAGCCCGGAGCAGGCAGCAGGGGATCGGGAACTCGACGGGCGGAGCGACCTCTACAGCCTGGGCTGCGTGCTGTACGAGATGTTGGCCGGTGAGCAACCGTTTACCGGCCCGACCGCCCAGGCGATCATCGCGGGGCATATCACCGAGGAAGCTCCTAGTATCGTGTCGAAACGTGGCACCGTTCCCGACGCCATCGATCAGGTTCTGCGGAAAGCACTCGCCAAGACGCCCGCTGATCGATTCAGCACTGGAACGCAATTCGCGGAGGCGCTTGCCCCGGCGGTGACGAAGCCGGTGCCGCACGTCTCCGCGACGGCGGCGGCGCGACCGCAACCTGCCGACAAATCCATCGCCGTGTTGCCCTTTGCTAATATGAGTGCGGATCCGGAAAACGAGTATTTCAGTGACGGCATTACGGAAGAAATTATCAACGCGCTGACGCAGTTGCCGGATCTGCACGTTGCGGCGAGGACATCGGCGTTCTCGTTCAAGGGAAAGAGCGAAGACCTGCGCACGGTAGGGGAAAAGCTCAACGTAAGTACAGTGCTCGAGGGCAGCGTCCGAAAGGTAGGGAACCGCCTCCGCATCACTGCGCAACTGGTCAATGTCTGCGACGGATACCACCTCTGGTCGGAGCGCTATGATCGGGAGATGGACGACGTGTTCGCCATTCAAGACGAAATCGCCACCGCGATTGCCGATCGATTGAAGGTGACGGTGGTAGGGGATGCAGATGACCCTCTGGTGAGGCCGCCGACCGACAACCTCGACGCGTACGATCGTTATCTCAAAGGCCGGTTCTTCCTCTATCAACGTGTCGGCGCCTCCTTCCAGAACGCCCTTGAGTGCTTTGAGCGGGCGCGCGTCCTCGATCCCGAGTTCGCCCTTGCTCACGCGGGGCTGGCGGATGCGTACGGGCTGATCGGGTTCTACGGCCTCCGTCCTCCGAAAGACGCCATGAGCAAGGCAAGAGCGGAAGCCCTCCGGGCGCTCGAGTTGGACGCCACGCTGGCCGAAGCCCACAACGCCCTGGGCTTCGTCCACCTGGTGTACGATTGGGACTGGTCGGCGGGGAAGCGGGAGATCCAGACTGCACTGGAGCTGAACCCCAAGTACGTGCAGGCGCGGTTGTGGTATGCGTTCTTGTACTTGCTTATGGTAGAGGGTGATTTTGATGCCGCCGTTGCCGAGGGGTGGCGCGCCCATGACCTGGATCCGCTCGCCTCTTACCCAAAAGGTATGCTCGGTCTCATTCTGACCGTGGCCGGGCAGTATGACACGGCCATCGAGCAGATCAAGGCCGCCATTTGCATCGAGCCCAACTCCTTTTTAGCGTATCGGTGTCTGGGGTTGGCATATAGCTGGCAGGGAAGGTACCAGGAGGCGGTGGCGGCCCTGGAGCGAACTGCGGAGCTCTCCGGTCGGCACCAGTGGGCCGTTGGTGAACTGCTGGCGGCGTATGCGGCCTGGGGCAAGAGCGCCGAAGCGAAAGCCCTTTATGATGAGCTGCTCGTGCGGTCCGGCCGCGAGTATGTGCAGAATGGGATCCTGTCGATTGGGGAGGCGTGGTTGGGAAGTCTGGATGCCGCGTTCCAGCTACTCGACCGGGCATTCGACGAGCGAGACACGACGCTGGTGGTCTTAAAGGTCTGGCCCGGATACGAGCCGTTTCGCAAGGATCCGCGATTTGATGAGCTATTGACGCGGCTGAATCTGAAGTAGGGTGGCAGGCGTCATCGATTCTGACTGTCCTCGGTGGTCTCCTCCTTCTCGGGCGGCGCACTCCAAAACCCCGGGCTTCCGTGCGTGCCAGCCGCCATCGCTCCACCGTACAACGCTGCGTTGAACAGCACCCGGAAAGTGCCAAACGGCTGTCCCCGCCACTGGGG
>JBDHAF010000066.1:0-34671 GCA_039588255.1 Gemmatimonadota bacterium
CACGCCAACATGCGGTTCCGGGCGTTCGTCCAATCGCCAACAGACTTCGACGCCTGGGTGACCAACCAGACGAGCCCTCCTGCGCCGGAAGCCAGCCTCACCGCCATCGAGAGCCAGGGCCTTTCCGTCTATCGGTCCCGGGGTTGCATCGCGTGTCACACCATCGACGGCGTGTCGGCAGGAGTGTTGGGGCCGAGCCTGAATCACTTCGGGAATCGCTCCACCATAGCCGGTGGAATCCTGGACAACACCACGGAGAATCTCACCGCCTGGCTCAGGGACCCGCCTGGCGTGAAGCCCGGCAGCTTGATGCAGAACTTCCAGTTGACTGAAGACGATATCACCGCGCTCGTCGCGTACCTCCAGAGCTTGAGATAGAAGATGGGAACGACCGCTCACCACACCTCAGAGGCGAGGACGGGGCTCTGGAGTTGGATCACCACCACCGACCACAAACGCATCGGCATTCTCTACGGCGTGACGGCGTTTGCCTTCTTGCTGATCGGCGGTCTCGAGGCGCTGTTGATTCGCTGGCAGCTCATGCGGCCCGAAAACGATTTCATCGGGGCCGAGGCATACAACGAGCTGTTCACGATGCACGGCACCACGATGGTTTTCCTGGCCATGATGCCGCTGTCGGCCGCCTTCTTCAACTTCATCATCCCGCTGCAGATCGGGGCCCGGGATGTCGCGTTCCCGAGGCTGAACGCGTTCAGCTACTGGGTGTTCCTGCTGGGAGGCCTCTTCCTCAACGCCAGCTTCCTAGTCGGGGCGGCACCGGACGGGGGTTGGTTTGGCTACGCGAACCTCACCTCGAGGCAGTACTCGCCGGGGATGAACATCGACTTCTGGGCGATGGGACTGCAGATCCTGGGTGTGGCCTCCCTCGCGGCGGCATTCAACTTCATTGCCACGATCATCAACATGCGGGCGCCCGGCATGAAGCTCATGCGGATGCCCGTGTTCACCTGGATGAGCTTCGTCACCCAGATCATCATCGTCACGGCGTTCCCGGTGATCACGGTTGCACTGGTGTTCCTGATGTTCGACCGGATGTTTGGAACCCAGTTTTACAACCCGGCTGCCGGCGGCGACCTGCTCTTGTGGCAGCATCTCTTCTGGCTGTTCGGGCATCCCGAGGTGTACATCCTGATTCTCCCGACCATGGGGATGGTCTCGGAGATCCTGCCGACGTTCTCGCGGAAGCCGCTGTTCGGCTACGCAGTCGTGGTCTACTCGGGGATGCTCATCGGTACCATAGGCTGGGGCGTGTGGAGCCATCACATGTTTGCCACCGGCATGGGACCGGCGGCGGATTCGTACTTTGGCGCCGCGACGATGCTCATCGCGATCCCCACTGGCGTCAAGATTTTCAACTGGATGGCCACCATGTGGGGCGGTCGCATTCGCTTCGCGACGCCGATGTTGTTCTCCATCGCCTTCATCATGCTGTTCACTATTGGCGGCATCTCCGGGGTGATGCACGCCTCGCCGCCCACCGATCTCCAGCAGACCGACACCTACTTCGTCGTCGCCCACTTCCACTACGTCCTCTTCGGAGGCGGCTTCATGGGTATTTTCGCCGCCATTTACTACTGGTGGCCGAAGGTGTTCGGACGCCTGTTGGACGAACGTCTCGGCAAATTGCATTTCTGGCTCGCGTTCATCGGACTCAACCTGACGTTTTTCCCCATGCACTTCATCGGCTTGTTGGGAATGCCGCGACGGGTGTACACCTACCCGGCCGAGCTAGGCCTCGGCAGCATGAATCTCGTGGCGACCGTGGGTGCCATGGTTCTGGGTTTCTCCACACTCATACTCGTCTTCAACGTCTGGTACTCCAGCAGAAAGGGTGAGAAGGCCGACAAGAACCCGTGGGGCGCTGCGACGCTCGAGTGGGCCGTCTCCTCCCCGCCGCCGGTGTACAACTTCTCGGTGCTGCCCGAGGTGAGCAGCCGGCTGCCGCTGTGGACGGTGGGGGGGATGAACGACATACCCGACGAGCCGCCGGAGCCGGTGCATGTTCCTGGAGGGTCGTATTGGCCAGCGGTGACGGCCTTGGGGCTCGTGCTGTTCTTCACCGGGGCGCTGGTGCAGTCCCTGTGGTTTGCCGTTGCGTCTGCCGTTTTGCTGGCCGTGAGTGCCTTCAAGTGGGCCTTTGAGCCCTTCGAGATGTGATATGAGCACTGCAGCCGCCACTGTTCATTACACGAGTACGGGACAGGACACCCGGAAGATCGCGTTCTGGACCTTCATCGGGTCGGAGTGCCTGCTGTTCGGCTCGCTGATCGCCACCTACCTGTCGTACGAAGGCAAGAGCGTGGTCGGGCCCACGCCGGAGGAGATCCTCAACATCCCGCTCACGTCGGTAAGCACGTTCGTCTTGTTGATGTCGAGCCTGGCGATGGTGTTGGCGTTGGCCGCGGTGTCGACCGGCCAGACTCGATACACCAGAGTCTGGTTGGCGACCACGGCGGGTTTGGGGGCCGTCTTCCTCGGCTTCCAGGTGTGGGAGTTCACCTCGTTCGTCCAC
Source organism: Gemmatimonadota bacterium (assembly GCA_039588255.1). Taxonomy (GTDB): domain Bacteria; phylum Gemmatimonadota; class Gemmatimonadetes; order Gemmatimonadales; family GWC2-71-9; genus B3T1B10. The sequence continues at coordinate 2,534 of JBDHAF010000066.1, forward strand.
GAAGGACTGAAGATCTCCACCAACCTGTTCGGGTCGACCTTCTACGTCCTCACCGGCTGCCACGGCCTCCACGTGGCGGTCGGCGTGATTTGGCTGTCGACTTTGTTGATCCTCTCCTTCCGTGGTAAGCTCGGTCCGGAGAAGGCGATGAACGTCGAGATCGCCGGCCTGTACTGGCACTTCGTCGACGTCGTGTGGATCGTGATCTTCACCGTGGTCTACCTTATCCAGAGAGGTCCAGCCGCATGAGCGACCAGGTTCAGGAAAAGACTCACGCGCACCCGAGCGTCAGGATCTACCTTTCGATTGCGGCGATTTTGACGGCGGTCACGGTGGTCGAAGTGGGGATTTTCTACATCCCGGCGATTCGGGGCACGGCGTTCCTGGCGCCGATTCTCCTGCTGTTGTCGGCTGGTAAGTTCGCATTGGTGGTGATGTTCTACATGCACTTGAAGCCGGACTCGAAGTTGTTCACGGCGCTCTTCACGGCACCGTTGCTTCTGGCAGCGGCGGTCATCCTGGCGCTGATGACGTTGCTGGGTGCGTGGGTACTGTAGGGAAGCCGAATACCTGAAGCAGCCCCCGCTCCGCTGGGCCAAGTCGAACCGGTTGCGAAGCTGCGGTCTGAACAGCAGCGACACCGTCCACGACCCTGGCAAACGCCGGGCGTGGTCGTCCTCGCCTCACCGCGGCTCGGATCGCGTCCCCCCACCATCCAGAGAAGCTTGCGAGAGCGGTTTCGTCTCCCACCGGACAAACCCACCGTCGCTGCGTACGCGGTGACCGCTCCCGCGGACAATGTGACCGTTTTCTTCTGGGCCGCTGGCCCCAAGTTGAACAAACCGACAGGACGGAGCCGCGTACCAGATGCACCGGCGAATCCCTGAACTGGCGCCGGCGAAAGTTCTTGGGGAGAATCGCGTTTGTTAGGGGTTCTGGGTGCCGGTCGACACACCCGAGAGGGGCAAGACCGGTCGGCGACGTCGGGTGAAAATGACTAGAAGTCTTGGCTCCAAAACTCCGAGGTACCAATGAACCGTTTTCCCCTTCACCCACTCCAGCTTGGCGGCATCCTCGCCGCCGCATTCCTGGTCGCCTGCGCCGACATGCCCACCGACATCGTTCCACTTCTGTCCGTAACCGAGGACTGTGACGAGGTTGACGTCGACGACATTTCGGAATGCGAAGGTGACATCCTGCCGCCGCCGCCCGGCTCGGGGGACTATGCGGGCTTCCTCCAGAGCGATCGGAACGACCTGCGAACCTGGGCCGCGGCTGGTGATCCGTATCCAGGAACGGCAGGCGTCTGGTTGGGTAGCGCCGGCGACCCTGCTTATTGCTTCCTGACCAGCCACAACGAATCGATCGACGGCGATCGGGACCTCCTCCGTGATTCCTGTGAGTTCGTCCTTGCGCGGGCATTCGCGCCGTTGTTGCAGTTCCACCCGGACGAGACGTGCGCCGCGGGCGAACCCTATTGGGGGGCGACTCCGCACATCAACAATGTCGTGACGATCGGGTACTTGTTGGCGTACTACAAAGATTGTGGCGGACCCATCTCCCCCCTCATTGTGGGACACAACGGCGACTCCGAGTATGCCCAGATCACGGTTGGGGTGAGCACCAATACGGGGCATTGGTATGTCAAGCAACTCATAACGAATGCACACACCACGTCGAGTTTGAGTGGTGCGACGAGCTTGACGTACCCGGTCCTTTACAAGGCGTTTCCACAGCTCTGGGTCGCCCATGACAAACACGCGACGTACCCGTCGGACGATTGTCAAATCCTCGGCGGCGGATCAGGATGGGTTGACTCCTGCAGCAACAACACTTACTGGCGCTTCCGACTCAAGATCCGGTCCCACCGCAACATCGGGGCACCGAACGAAGGCGGTTATCAGAATGCCTTGCCGTGCCAGGGAAGTCTCTCCATCGCCGGGACTCGAAAGGAATGCTTCTTCAGTGAGGATCGGCCGTTCAACGGATGGCAGCCCAGCGGCTCCGGGGTGACCTCGTACTACCGGATACTGGCCGAGCACTTCTTCAGTTACGGGCCCAAGCTGATGTGGCATCCAACGGGCGGAGAGGACTGCGAGGACGAGCCTGGACTCGAAACCGACGAGTGCATGGACGAGAACTACTGACCGGCGGTTCATATCACACGGCATAGAAAAGGCCCCCGATGCCGGGGGCCTTTTTGTGGATAGCCGGCTTAGAAATCAGTCCTGTCCAACACGGAATCGCACGGTTCTCGTCTGAATCGTTTGCGGGCCACTGATCAACGCCGTCCGGACCGAAACGATCGTGCCCGGTCGAATCGACTCGAGTGCGGCATCGAGCTCGTCTTTGGTTTGCACCCGCTCGCCTTCCACGTGCGTGATGATTTCACCCTCGCCTAGGTAGCGATATGCAGCACCGTTTCGGTCGACCCGCACGACGTGGAGGCCAGCATACCGCCGGGGGATCCCGTCCCGTGCCAACTGGTCGCCTGTGACCTCCTCGACGGCGATACCGAGGCGCTCGTCGAGACGAGGCTCGCCGCGTCTCTCCGGCTCCTCGTTTCGCGCGACCTGCACTCGGCTGGCTGACTCCGCTTCGCCCAACACGACGGTATGTGTTGACCGTTCGCCGCCACGCCGTGCGACGGTCACCTCGACTCGGTCGCCGGGCTTCCTGAACCCAATGTTCTGCTGCAGTTCCGCCACGTAGCTCACGTGCTCGCCGTCCAACTCGATGATGACATCACCAGGCTGGAGGCCGGCTGCCTCCGCTGGGCCGTCGGAAAGATCGGGTGTGAAGTCCTGAATCGCCACGCCGTAGATGGAATCCAAGCCAACATACTCCGCGTCTTCGGCCGTCACCTCTCTGATCTGAACCCCGAGAATGGCCCGTGTGACTTTGCCTGTGGAGATCAGTTGCTCGCTCACCGTCCGAGCGAGGTTGATTGGGATGGCAAAGCCGTATCCCGTGTAGGTGCCCGTCTGGCTGGCAATGGCCGAGTTCACGCCGATGACCTGACCGTGAATGTTGACCAGCGGCCCTCCCGAGTTGCCGGGGTTGATTGCCGCGTCGGTCTGAATGAAGTCCTGAATGCGGTACAGCTGTTCCTGCTGGAGCCCAGCCAGCCCGCGGCCCTTCGCGCTCACTATCCCGGCGGTGACGGTGAAGGAAAACGCCTCGCCCATCGGATTGCCGATGGCGAGGGCCCATTCGCCGATGCGCACGTCGTCAGAGTTGCCCAAGGACACGGCCGGCAGATTGTCCGCATCGATCTTGATGATGGCCACGTCGGTGTTGGGGTCGCGCCCGACGATTTCCGCTTCGAACTGCCGCCGGTCGAGCAGCCGCACGGTAAGGCGGGTGGCGTTTTCAACGACGTGGTTGTTCGTGATGATGTAGCCGTCTTCCGAGATGATGAAACCACTTCCCGACCCCTGGCGCGGACGTGGATCCGTGTTGCCGGGCGGGTCCCGGAAGAACTGGTCGAACGGCGTGTTGCGGCCGGTGGTCTGCGGGGCCGATTCCGATCGTATGAAAACGACCGTCGGTCTCACGGCCTCTACCACGGCGGCGAAGGCGTCGCCGAGGTTGGCTGCGGGTTGCGCCGCCGGGATCGACGGTGGGGGCACCGTATTGAGGAGTACGGGTCGGCGCTGCTGTGCCTCGCTCACGCGCGGAGCGTTGACGGCCACAGCAAACGCCCCCGCCAAGACAATGGTGACGGCGACCAAGAAACCGAATTTCATCCAATCTCTCGTACGTGTCATTTGCAACTCAGACTCGAAAAAAGGTTACGCTTTGGCATTCACTACCGCTGCATGGTTATAACCCCGAAGAGGGGGGACCGTGTTCCACACACTGTGAGGTCTCCCCTCGGTTCGGTGTCTGCTTCTACAGAATGCGATTAGGACTTCGAGTCGTCAACGATCTCGTAGTCCGCTTCCACCACGTCTTCCTCTGAGCTGCCGGAACTCTCGGACGACGCGGTGGCGTCGGCGGCCTCTTCGGCACCGGCCTCTGCTGTTTCACTCTGGGACGACTCGTGCATTGCTGCCCCGGCGGCCGAGTACGCCTGCGAGAGGTCCTCCAGCGCCTTCTCTATCCCCGCATCCTCGCCGGACCGGAGGGCCTGCTTGGCTCCCTCCACCGCACCGCTCAGCCGGTCCTTTGTGGCCTGATCCAGGCGGTCAGCCCACTCCTTGCTGTTCTTCTCGACCTCGTAGACCATGGCGTCGAGGCGGTTGCGCTGCTCGATGCTCTCACGCCGCTGCTTGTCCTCGCCGGCGTGACCCTCGGCGTCTTTCACCATCTGGTCGATCTCGCTGTCCGACAGACCGCTGGATGCCTCGATGCGGATCTTCTGTTCCTTGCCGGTGGCCTTGTCCTTGGCCGAGACGTGCAGGATGCCGTTGGCGTCGATGTCGAACGTGACCTCGATTTGCGGCACGCCCCGTGGCGCCGGCGGGATCCCGGTCAGCTGGAACCGCCCGATGGTGCGGTTGTCGACGGCCATCTCCCGCTCGCCCTGCAGCACGTGGATCTCCACGGTGGTCTGGTTGTCCTCCGCGGTGGAGAAGATCTCCGCCTTCTTCGTCGGGATCGTCGTGTTGCGCTGAATGAGCACGGTGGTCACGCCGCCGAGGGTCTCGATGCCCAGCGACAGCGGCGTCACGTCGAGCAGGAGGACGTCCTTGACTTCACCGGCCAGCACGCCGCCCTGAATCGCGGCCCCGATGCCCACGACCTCGTCCGGGTTGACGCCCTTGTTGGGCTCCTTGCCGAAGAAGCCCTTGACGATGTCCTGGATCTTGGGAATTCGCGTCGATCCACCCACCAGGATGACCTCGTCGATGTCCCCCGTCTTGAGTCCGGCATCCGCCAACGCCTTTTCCATCGGCGGCATCGTCCGCTGCATCAAGTCGTCCACCAGCTGTTCGAACTTGGCCCGGGTCAATGTCATGTTGAGGTGTTTGGGCCCCGACTGATCCGCCGTCACGAACGGGAGATTGATCTCCGTCTGCTGGGTGGTGGACAGCTCCATCTTGGCCTTCTCGGCGGCCTCCTTGAGGCGCTGGAGCGCCATCGGATCCTGTGACAGGTCGATACCCTGGTCCTTTTTGAATTCCTCGACCAGCCAGTTGATCACCTTTTGATCGAAGTCGTCACCGCCCAGGTGGGTGTCGCCGTTGGTGCTCTTGACCTCGAACACGCCCTCGGCCAGCTCCAGGATCGAGATGTCGTAGGTTCCGCCCCCGAGGTCGAAGACGGCGATCTTCTCGTCCTTCTTCTTCTCCATCCCGTAGGCCAGGGAGGCGGCCGTGGGCTCGTTGATGATGCGAAGCACGTCGAGCCCCGCGATCTTGCCGGCATCCTTCGTCGCCTGACGCTGGGAGTCGTTGAAGTACGCCGGAACCGTGACCACGGCTTTTTCGATGGAGTGCCCCAAATAATCCTCTGCGGTCTGCCTCATCTTCTGGAGTACCATGGCCGAGATCTCGGGCGGCGTGTACTTCTTGCCCTGGATTTCGACCACCGCGAGGTCATGCTGTCCGGAGGTCACCGGGTAGGGGACCCGGCCCGCCTCTTCCGGAATCTCGTCCATCCGGCGGCCCATGAACCGCTTGATGGAAAAGACCGTGTTCTTTGGGTTGGTGACGGCCTGCCGCTTGGCCACCTGACCCACCAGACGTTCGCCATCCTTGGTGAAGGCCACCACGGACGGCGTGGTCCGCCCCCCCTCGGAGTTCGGGATCACGACGGGGTCGCCACCCTCCATGACGGCGACGACCGAGTTTGTGGTCCCTAAATCGATCCCGATCACCTTCTGTGACATCAGCCCAACTCCTTCACGAATAGATAAGATGCATAGAGTGACTCGCTGGTCGCAGGAGCAAGCCGCATACCATAAAATGCTGCCAAAATGACAGCGGCGCGTGTTGCTCCGAGGTCCCTCAAATCACCCATTTGTATGATTGACTTGCACTTAGGCCAGTCGTAGGTTGCTCTGGTGTTCCCCTACAAGGACGACAATCCGACGGTCCTGACCCCGGTGGTCACGGTTGGAATCATAGCCGTGACGGCTCTCGTCTGGCTGTTCTTTCAGGGAGGGGGCTCCGAACCTCGCCTGACTCAGTCGGTGTGTCAACTTGGGGCCATTCCGGCCCGCCTGTTTGGAAACCCCATCGAGCCGGTCCTCACCCCGCGGGGTCCGCTGGTGGTCTGCAGTGGAGCCGCCGGTGGAGCGTGGCACACCCTGGTGGCTTCGGTGTTTCTCCACGGGGGGTGGTTCCACCTCATCGGCAACATGTGGTTTCTCTGGGTGTTTGGGAACAACATCGAGGACGCCATGGGCCATCGCCGATTTGTGGTGTTCTATCTGGTGTGCGGGATACTCGCCGCGTTGGGTCAGATCTTCACCGACCAGGGGTCCCCGCTCCCTCTCGTCGGAGCCTCCGGTGCCATCAGCGCCGTCATGGGCGCCTACCTCGTTCTGTATCCCAAAGTCCGGGTGCACACGATCATCTTCCTAGGCTTCTTCATAACGCGCGTCACGATGCCCGCCTATTTCATGCTGCTGCTGTGGGCGGCCTTGCAGTTCATGGGTACCCTCCCGTCCCTAGCGGGTGCGGAGTCGGCGGGTGGGGTTGCGTTCATGGCGCACTTGGTGGGGTTTGTGGTCGGTGCGCTGCTGATCAAAGTGTTCGCCAAACCCGATCTCTTGGCGGCGGCCCGACGCCAACCGGCGATGTTCACCACCCGTCAACCGTGGCGCTATTGACGGCCACCGGCGTCGATGTCGGAGGGGCACAGGTGACCGAACGTGAACTCGAGGGATTGGCGCGCACCGTGGTGGAGCGGTTTGGGCGCCGCGAGACATGGGAGCGGGTCCGGCCGAGCCATGAGCGGCTGGCGCCCCTCATCGATCACACGCTCCTCCGTCCGGAGACCACCACGCGGGAGATCGATGTGCTGTGCGAGGAAGCGCTGGAGCATGGGTTTGCCACCGTCTGCGTCAACGGCGCCCACGTGCCGCTGTGTGTGGAGCGGCTGGCCCATTCGGAGGTGCGAGTCGCGTCGGTCGTCGGGTTCCCCCTCGGGGCCGTCAGCACGAAAGGGAAAGCTCTAGAGGCCGGGGAGTTGATCGGTGCGGGAGCGGAGGAGCTCGACATGGTGGCGGCCGTTGGCCATCTCCGGGATCGCAATTGGGTATACGTTGAGCAGGACATTGGAGCGGTGGTGGAAGCAGCGGCAGGTCGAGTGGTCAAGGTGATCTTGGAGACCGCCGTGCTCGAGCCACTGCAGATTGTGATGGGCGCGTTATTGGCCAAGCGGGCGGGAGCGGGGTTCGTCAAGACGTCCACGGGATTTCATGCGGCGGGCGGTGCAACGGTGGACGCGGTGGCGCTGCTCCGCCTGGCGGTGGGGGACGATCTGGGTGTCAAGGCAGCCGGAGGCATTCGGGACTGTTCCTCCTTGTTGGCCATGCTCGGCGCCGGAGCCACCCGCATTGGCACGTCCTCTGCCATCGGTTTGGTGACGTGCATCGAGCGAAGTGGGGCGACGCTGCCCGAGCTTGTCGCCGATCCCGAACGTCATGTGTCCGAATGCACAACCGTGCACTAGAGCGGGAATGACTGCCATGGAGAGAATCTCGGCTCGCCTCGCAGCAGGATTGGTGCTGGCGCTTTCCCATGCAACGGTCGGGGTTGCACAGGATACGGTGCGTGTGGCGGTCGTCGCCACAACGGACATTCACGGTCGCGCGATGCATTGGGACTACGTAACCGACACGGAAGCGCCGTGGGGACTCACTCGCGCCGCCACCATCGTCGACTCGTTGCGACGCGTGGGGCCCGTCGTGCTGGTCGATGCCGGCGGCATGCTCCAGGGGGATCCCCTCGCAACATACTTTGCCACCGAAGGCGGCCTGGGTGGGCATCCGGTGGTCGATGTCATGAGCGCCATGCGGTACGATGCGTTCGTCGTGGGCAATCATGATTTTGATTTTGGCATCGAGGCCTTCTCCATGGCGATGCAGGCCGCCGCCTTCCCGGTGCTCGCTGCAAATGTCTATACGGTCGAGGTAAATGCGCGACGCGCGTTCGGTGACGTTGCGGTGGTTGATCGGGGTGGTGTGCGAGTGGGGGTCGCCGGATTCACCACGCCGGGCGCCACGGTGTGGAATGTGTCACAACTCCGCGGCCGACTCGATATTCGCCCCATTGTCCCCGAGGCCGAGCAGACGCTGAGCGACCTACACGCAGCCGGTGTCGACCTGAAGGTCGTCGTGTTGCACAGCGGCATGGGGGAACCCTCGACGTACGATCCCACAGGTATCGGCCGGGAAAATGTGGGGGCGCAGTTCGCGGAGCTTCCCGTCAAGCCGGATCTCGTGGTGCTGGGACACACACACCGCTCTCTAGTCGATTTCAGGGCGAACGGCGTGCATTTCATGCAGCCACGTTCGTTCGCCGAAGGCGTTGCGGTCGCGTATGTGACGCTGGTCCGCCCCAACGAGTCGAGACCCTTTCGCGTGACACAGATCGAGAGCGAGGAGGTCTTGCTTGGCCAGGTGCCTCCCGACCCGGTGCTCACGCGGCGTTTGAGCACGCCGCACAATGTGGTGCAGACCTGGGCAAACGAACCGATCGGAGAGGTGAACGAGCACTGGTCCGCGCAGTTTGCCCGGGCCGGTGACACCCCGGTGATCGATTTCATCAACGGCGTCCAGCGGCGCAGAGCCGGCGCCCAACTCTCGGCCACGTATGCCGTCAACACCACGGTCGCGTTCGGTCACGGACGGGTTCAGAGGCGCGATATCCTGGGTCTGTATCCGGGCGAAAGCAGACTGATGTCGGTCCGCATTGATGGTCGAACTCTTCGCAGCTTTCTCGAAAAATCGGCGGAGTACTTTCTCACTTACCAGGCGGGACAGCCGATCATCAACCCGGAAGTCTTGGGATCCGACTTCGTCATTGTGAGCGGGGTGGACTACACGATCGATGCCTCGCGCGCCCCCGGTTCTCGGATTCGGCAAATGGTGTACAACGGTCGCCTGGTCGGTGCGACCGACACGTTTACGATGGCTTTGGGGAGTTATCGCCGGGTGGGTGGCGGCGGGTACGACATGATCCCGAGTCTCCCGGTTGTGTACGACGAGGGGGAGCGCATCCGGGACCTACTCATGGAAGAAATCCGGCAGCGCGGTGTGCTCGACTCGGCGTCGTACTACGTCGCGTCGTGGCGCCTGGCGCCCCCGGCGGCTTCGGCCGCGGTCTGGGAGTGGTTCGGCCCCCCGCGGTTGGTGAGCCGACGCACCGCGATACGCGTGCTCGTGACGAGCGCGCTGCGCGGAGGAATCGAGCCGGAAACGACGGCTTGGTCCGGAGGCCGACCGGTGGGGGGCGCCTTGGCGCTCAAGGGGTGGATGGATTCCCTGGAAGCGGCCTGCAACTGCGCCGCGGTGCGGATCGACGCCGGAGATCACTTGAGTGGAGGGTTCGCGTCCGACGCGTTCTTCGGCAGGCCGATGGTCGATGTGTTGAACGTGATCGGCTACGACGCGGTGGCCGTCGGCGAAAGCGAATTTACCTGGGGCGCCGACACGCTTGCGGAGCGAGCGGGTCAGTCGGCGTACCCGTGGCTGGCCGCCAACCTGGAGCTGACCGACCGCCGAGCCCGTCCCGACTGGGCCGACGAATGGACCATGGTCGAGCGGAACGGGGTCCGCATCGCCATCATCGGTGTCACCGTGCCCGGCGCCGTATCGACGGTGCTCCCGGCGAACATGGCGGGATTGCGGTTCTCCGATCCTGCCGCTGCGGTAACGCGTGTTCTGCGAACGGTGCGCAACACCAACCCGGATCATGTCATCGTGGTCGCCCACGGCAACGCGAACTGCAGCGGCGACGCCTGTCAGGATGATCTCCTCGATCTCGCCCGGCAGCTGGAGTCCGGCGCGGTCGATCTCCTCGTGGGCGACACCCACGGGATCCGTGTGCACTCGGTGGTGAACGGCATTCACGTGGTGCAGGTCGGTGCCGACGCCGCCCGGGTCGGGCTGGTGGATTTTGCCACGGGCGCAGACGGGCGCCTCGCTATCCGGGCGTCGGTGGAAAGGGTTTGGGCGGACAGGACCCGTCCAGATCCCATGATGGGAGAAGTGTTGGCGCAGCATCGTGAGGAGCGGACTCGCCTTGCCCAGCGCACGGTGGCGAACCTCAAATTTCCGCTGAGTGGTCCTCCCCGGGGAGAGTCTGCTTTGGGACGCCTGATCGGAGACGCGTATCGCAACGCCGCTCGCACCCATGTTGCCGTCGTGGCCAACGAGCGCATCCTGACGGGGTTGCCGGCGGGGCCGCTGACGTACGGTCAGCTGGCGCAAGCGCATCCGCTGTCGCAGGCCATCGTGCGAATGTCGGTGTCGGGAGAGGTCATACGGTCCATGCTCGAACACATGCTGGCGGGTGACGCACCGACGGCCCACGTGTCGGGATTGACCGTGTGGTACGATCCGCGCCGGAGAGCCGGGGACCGTGTCCGCCGTGTCCGGCTGCCCAACGACAGGGAGTTGGAACGCGACGAGATCTACACGCTGGCCGTGAGTGATTTCGTCGCTGCGGGTGGGGGAGGTTACGACATGATTGCCGGCGCCGACGTCGAGCGCACCAACCTCTCGGGTGTCGAGGCGCTGGCCAACTATCTCGGACGTCTGCCGCAACCGGTGGAGATGACGGCGGTGACGCGCTTCCGCGTCGACCAATGACCGGACAGGTGAGGATCTTTGTAAATGAGGAGAGCGTTTCGATCCCGTCGGGCTCGACGGTCGCGACGGCGTTGGAGTCCTTTGACACCTCCCTCGGCGCCGCACTGGCCGAGGGCACCGGCTATCTCACCGACGGGGTCGGACGGCGACTAACCCCCGAGACTGTGGTCGAGGAAGGGATGATCGTTCGTGCCATCGCCAGCCGTCCGCCCTCCGAATAGCCAGACGCACACAGGTACTTCATGACTGGACTTTGGGTTGTCCAACAGGCGACGGCTCCTCTTGCGGCGATGCAGGAGGGATTCGACGTGCCATTCGCACAACGCGCCATGGGAGTGGTCGGCATCGGCGCGATGATCGGCCTCGCGTGGATTCTGTCGTCGGATCGCCGCAAGGTGAATTGGCGATTGGTGGGCTTCGGTGTCGGTCTGCAATTCGTGTTTGGATTCCTAGTTCTCAAGACGGGAGTCGGGCAAGCGTTGTTCGATGGCGCCAGCGCTGTCTTCCAGCAACTGCTGTCGTTCACCGAGGATGGGGCGCGATTCATCTTCGGCAACCTGGTCCGCAACAATGTGCCGGTGGGCCAGCCGGTGGGTGGGCCCGCGGACATGGCCGTGTTGGAGACGGGAGAGAATTGGGCGAATACCGGCGCGTACTTCGCGTTCTCTGTGTTGCCGACAATCATCTTCTTCGCGTCGCTCACCTCCGTTCTCTACTATCTCGGCATCATGCAATGGGTGGTTCGGGGCATCGCCTGGATCATGCAGCGAACGATGCGGACCTCGGGTGCCGAGACGCTCTCGGTGGCGGGAAACATCTTCGTGGGCATGACCGAGGCACCCCTGATGATCAAGCCGTTCGTCGGCCGACTCACGGCGTCCGAGCTGAACACCGTGATGGTCGGGGGGTTCGCCACCATCGCCGGTGGGGTGATGGCGGCGTACGTGGGCATGCTCTCGCCGTACTTCCCCGACATCGCGGGCCACCTCCTGACCGCGAGTGTCATGAACGCGCCGGCAGCGTTGGTGGTCTCCAAGCTCCTCGTTCCGGAGTCGGCCGTGCCGGAGACGGCGGGGAGTGTCAAGGTGGAGGTGGAGCGCGCCGAAGCCAATGTCATCGATGCGGCGGCGTCCGGTGCATCCCAGGGCCTGCATCTCGCCCTCAATGTAGGAGCCATGCTCCTCGCATTCATTGCGTTGCTGGCGCTGGTCAATTTCGGCGTCGCGTGGATGGGTGACCTGGCAGGTGTCGAGGGCTTGACCCTGGAGCGGATCTTCGGATGGTTGCTGGCGCCGTTGGTCTGGCTTCTGGGACTGGGCTGGAACGATGCGGGGATCGTGGGGAGTCTCGTCGGCGTGAAGCTCGTCGCCACTGACTTTGTCGCCTATCTCCAACTGGCCGGAATCATGGAAGCCGGCGGCACCTTATCCCCACGCGGTGCGGTCATCGCGACATACGCACTCCTGGGTTTTGCAAACATTCCTTCCATCGCCATTCAGATCGGTGGCATCGGGGGGATCGCGCCCAAACGGCGTGGTGATCTCTCCCGGCTCGGGCTCAAAGCCATGGTGGGCGGAAACCTCGCGGCCTTCATGTCGGCGAGCCTGGCGGGCCTGCTGTTGTAGGCGACACGGTGAGCGGTGAGTGGTGAGCAGCGCGCGTGACGCACCCCTGAGGGCGGCTGAGTTCTTGCTTAGCAAGACCGGCGGGAACGTGCCGCGCGTGGCCGTCGTGCTCGGGTCGGGGTCGCGAGGACTAGCCGAGACGATGGATGATGCGGTTCGCGTGCCGTACAGCGACATACCGGGCTTTCCCGAACCCACCGTTTTGGGCCACGGTGGTGAACTGCTTTTCGGTGTTCTGGAAGGCGTGCCGGTCGTCGTGCAGAGTGGTCGGTTGCATCTCTACGAAGGTCACGCCCCTGCGACCGTGGTGTTGCCGGTGCGAACTCTCGCCTGCTTGGGCATCGGCACCCTGATCGTCACGAATGCCGCCGGCGGTGTTCGATCATCGCTCACGCCCCCCACGTTGATGCTCATCGCCGACCACCTGAACTACATGTGGCGGAGCCCGCTGCTCGGTCCGGCGCTCGACGGTGAAGAGCGGTTCCCTGACATGTCCGCGGCGTACGACGAGGATCTCCGATCTCTCGCGCGAGAGGTTGCACAGGAGAACGGCGTTCCCCTCGCTGAGGGGGTGTACGCAGGGGTCCTGGGACCGAACTACGAGACGCCGGCCGAGGTCCGCATGTTGGCGAGCCTCGGGGCGGACGCCGTGGGCATGTCCACGGTTCCCGAGGTAATTGCGGCGCGCGCGAGGGGCGTGCGGGTTCTCGGGATTTCCACCATCACCAACCTTGCAGCAGGAATCTCGAGAGTGAAGCTGAGCCACGAGGAGGTGCTGGCGGCGGGCGAGCGTATGAGTGAGAATTTGGGGATATTGGTACGTGGTGTCCTGAAGAGGCTTTCAAATGTCTGAACGAATCATGCAAACCCTGTCTAGTCGTCTCGTGTACGGTGCAGTGCTCGCGGTGATCACCGCCGGGTGCGGTGGAGCCACGCAGCTTCCCGAAGCCGAAGTCGCGCTGCAGCCCGTCGTTTCCCGTTCCCCGGTGCGGGCCGAGCACGGCATGGTGGTGTCCACGGAGCGGCGTGCGAGTCAAATCGGACGGGCGGTCCTCCGAGCCGGCGGAAACGCCGTGGATGCCGCCATCGCCACCGGCTTCGCCCTCGCCGTGACCCATCCCGCGGCCGGCAACGTGGGCGGTGGCGGATTCATGGTGATACGGTTTCCCGACGGAGAGGCCACCGCCATCGATTTCCGGGAGAAGGCGCCGCTCGCCGCTCATCCCGAGATGTTCCTCGACGAGAACGGGGAGTACTCGTCCAGCATCCATCACAACAGTCATCTGGCGGTGGGCGTCCCCGGGACCGTGGCCGGGTTCGCCAAGGCGCACGAAAGATACGGCACGCTGCCCTGGGAGCGGTTGGTCGAGCCGGCGGTGGACCTGGCTAAGGAAGGTTTCGTGTTGCCTCAAAACCTGGCCAGGTCCCTTGCGGCCGTCGTCGAGCGATACCAGCAGTATCCGGCCACGGTCGCGGCGTTCTCGAAGGCCGGTGAACCTTATGCCGCCGGGGAGACAATGCGGCAACCGGATCTCGCGGGCACGCTGCGCCGGATCATGCACCACGGCCGAGACGGATTCTACCGCGGTGAAACGGCCCGTCTCGTCGCGGCGGAGATGCGCCGCGGTCGCGGATTGATCACCGAGGAAGACCTGGCCCGATACGAGGCCAAGGAGCGGCAACCGATCCGAGGCACGTATCGAGGTTACGACATCCTCAGCATGCCGCCGCCGAGCAGCGGCGGCGTGGCCCTGGTGGAGATGCTCAACATCCTGGAGGGCTACGACCTGCGGGCGATGGACCGCAACAGCGCCGAGTACGTTCACTACGTGACGGAGGCGATGCGGCGTGCGTACCGGGATCGGGCGCTGCTGTTGGCGGACGTCGACATGGTGGACGTTCCTGTGGAGCGCCTGACGAGCAAGGCGCACGCTGCGGACTTGCGGGAGACCATCGAGGAATCCCATGCCACGATCTCTGCGCCCTCCGACATCGCCCAGCCGTACGAGAGTCCGGAGACGACCCACTACTCCGTGGTGGATGAGGACGGCATGGCCGTGGCGGTCACCTACACCCTCGAGGCGGGCTACGGATCGAAGATCGTGGTCTCGGGCGGAGGGTTTCTGCTGAACAACGAGATGGGCGACTTCAATCCCAAGCTGGGCCTCACGACGGCCGAGGGTCTCATCGGGAGCGATGCCAACCTCGCCCGGCCCGAGCAGCGCATGCTTTCGAGCATGACTCCCACAATCCTGGTACGGAACGGAGACTTGGTGGCCGTGACGGGGAGTCCCGGAGGCCGCACGATCATCAACAGCGTGCTGCACGTCGTCCTCAACATCGTGGACTTCGGCATGGGCATTCAGGAGGCCGTCGACGCCCATCGGTTCCATCACCAATGGCTCCCCGATGAGGTGCGCGTGGAGGGGGGTGCTATCAGCGCCGCCACACTGGAGCAGTTGCAGGGCATGGGCCAACTCCATCATGATCGACCCGCGCACCGGAGTCCGCCTCGGCGCAGCGGACCGGCGGGATTCGGGGGGGGCGGCGGCGGGGCACTAGCCCCGCCGCGCCCCGGGGTCTCCCTGGTGGCCGCCCTTTCCCCAACCGCTCTTACTGCTGCAACCCTCCCGCCCCATCCTGTGTCTGAGAGACAGTACCGAGCGTTTTGACCCCCAGCCGTTGGAGTGAGGTGGACGAGCAAGCACGGATCGCCAGGGTCCGAATCGGGGACGCCGTCGCTGAGCGTGAGCTGTACGAGGCTCACGTGGACCGGGTGTACCGCTTGGCCCACCGGATGGCCGGAGACCTCGTGCTGGCTCAGGACATCACCCAGGACACGTTCATCCGGGCGTTCGACCGGATCGGGGAGTTCCGAGGGGATGCGGCGTTCAGCACCTGGCTGCATGCGATCGGTACCACCGTGGCGCTCAATACGCTGCGGAAGGTGAAGCGGTTCCGGGCTCGAGAGACGGATTTGGAGGAGGCGGGTGGGGTTGGTTCGAACGTACGGGAGGCCGATCCGGACCTCAAAGAGAAGCTTCGGACGGCCATTGACGATCTACCGGAGAAGTATCGGATGGTGTTCATCATGCATGACGTGGAAGGGTTCAAGCATCACGAGATCGCAGAGTGTTTGGGGATGCCGGTGGGCACGTCGAAGGCACAGCTGTCGAGGGCGCGAGCGAGGTTGCGGGAATCCCTCGCCGAATTTGCTCAGGAGTGGGTCTCATGACCGACGAAAAATTTGAAGAGTTCTTGAAGCAGGCGGCGCAGGACTACAACGTGCCCCCGGAGACGCCCCAGGCAGAGATGTGGGCCCGAATCGACGAGGCCCGGGCCAAGCGCCGGGGTGAGCGGGAGCTGGAGCGACGGTCCCGGCCCTGGGTGCACTGGGCGGCCGGCATCGCGGCAATCCTGGTTTTGGGCATCGGCATTGGGAGGATGACGGCGCCGGGCGTGGAGCCCACGGACGGGGGGCTCGTGGCGGCGGCGGAGCAACCGGTCGACGACGACAATCTCGTCTTCCGGTTCGCGGCCACCGAATACTTCGAGACCACCGAGGCGTTTCTCTCGCTGTTCAGAACGGAAGCCAGGGCCGGACAAGCCGATGCGGAGGTGAGCACCTGGGCGCGGGACCTGCTTTCCACCGCCCGGTTGATGATGGACTCGCCGGCGGCAGACGATCCGATCTTCATCGAGCTGTTGGAAGATTTGGAGTTGATCCTGGTGCAGATCAGCCAGTACGCGTCGCACCAAAGCACCGAGGAACTCGAACTGATCGAACAGGGAATCGAAGAGCGCAGCGTTCACCTTCGCCTGCAGGCCGCTTCGGCTCTGGGCGACGAACTGATGGCGCAAGGAGCAATCTGATGTTTGTGAAGAAACTGATCATGGTCGCCGTCGCAGGAGCAGTGTTTACCACCCCGGCTCAGCCTCAGGTCGAGGAAGCCGTGAGGGCGGTGGAGGGTCTCACACTCGCAGGGGCGACACGGTGGTTCCCCCAGGATACGGCGGACGCTACGTACCGGCGGGCGAGGGCGGCGTTCAATGCCAGGGACTACCAGGAGGCGATCGAGCTGTTCCGTCATATCCGCCAGAACTACGCGGATTCCGACTACCTGGCCCGGGCCATGTACTACGAGGCATTCGCGCTGTCACGCCTCAACTCGGAAGCGGATTACAACGAGGCCTTGAACCTGCTGGAGGAGTACAGAACGCAGTTTGCCGACGCTTGGAACAGCGACCAAGCCACACTGTACACCCGGATTCAGGGGCAGCTCGCCCGGTTGGGGGACCCTGAAGCCGCGCAGGCGGTGGCCGAGCGAGCGGCGCAGCTGGAAGCCCAGCGGCGTGCCGTGGGGCGGGGCGTTCAGCGGGGCGGCCGGCGCATGCAGGGCGACGAAGACGATGTGCGGATGCAAGCCTTGAACGCTCTGATGCAAATGGACGCAGAGAGCGCCATGCCCATACTCCGCGACGTGCTGGCCAACAAGGACACCAGCCGGGTGAAGCTCCGCGAGCGGGCGCTGATGATCGTGGCGCAGCAGCGGGTCGAGGGGCGAGAGGACATCCTCATCGACGCGGCGCGGAACGATCCGGATCTGGGGGTCCGGGAGCAGGCGGTGCAGTGGCTCTCCATGGTGCGCACCGATCGCGCGGTGGCGGCCCTGGACTCGATCCTCCAATCAGCCACCGAGGAGTCGCTCCAGCACAGAGCCCTCATGGCGCTGTCGCAGCACCGGAGCGACGAGGCCGGAGACATCCTGATACGCTTCGCCCAGCGGAGCGACATCTCGATGGAGCTGCGCAAGCAGGCCATTCAGTGGCTGGGGCACCGCCGCGACGCCGCCCCCTTCCTGCGGGATTACTACCACGGAGTGGATGACGTGGAGTTGAAAGAACAGATCCTGATGGGGTTGTCCCAGAGTCAAGACCAGGAGAACGCGGAGTTCTTGCTGGGAATCGCCGGTGATCAGAGCGAGGACATCAAGTTGCGCAGTCGCGCCCTCTACTGGCTCGGCCACATGCGGAACATCGAGCAGGACATCTATGCGATGTACGACCAGGTGTCGGAAGACGAGCTCAAGGGTCAGCTCATCAGTGTGTACGGCCAGCGGGGGCGGCGTGACAGCCTGGCGGTGGACAAGCTGATCGAGATCGTTCGGAACGAGACGAATCAGGAACGACAGAGTCAGGCCATCTTCTGGCTCGGCCAGACCGGAGACGCCCGTGCGGCGGAAGTGCTCCGGGAGATCATCAACCGTGATTGAAGGAATCGCGCGGGGGACGGCGGCGGCGGTGGCCGCCGCCGTTCTCGTTTGCCCCGTGAAAGCACAGACCGTCGCCGATCGGATTGGCGAGATCCGCGACGGGGCGGTGCGCATGAGCTTCGCGGCTCGGGATGGTGTGTGCGGTCGGGGCGACCGCACGCGCATCGTTTCCCGGACGAAGCGGTCCGACGAACGGTGGAGCGGCTGTGATGCGGGCCTGATTCGGGTGGCGCTGTACCTGGTTGACGGTACCGTTGTGGATCTCGAGACCCATGTCGGCGGTCGCTGGAGAAGTGGCGGAGGCGGTGTGGACCTGGGAACGGTCCCGGCCCTCGAGGCTGCCGACTACCTGATGACCCTTGCGGCGGTGGTGGACAGCGATCCGGGGAAAGAAGCGGTCTTCGCCGCATCCCTTGCCGACAGCGCGACGGTGTGGCCCGAGTTGGAGCGCCTGGCGCGAGACCGGTCCCGCCCGGAAGAGATCCGGCGGCAGGCGATTTTTTGGATGGGGCATGCGGTCGATGACGATGTCGTGGACGCGCTGACCGGCATGCTGGGAGCGTTCTCGTCGGATCGCCTCAACGAGCACGTCGTGATGGCCCTGTCGCAACACGGCGGCCCGCGCGTGGCCGACGTGTTGCAGGACCTTGCGGTCGACGAAACAGCGTCCGTCGCGTTGCGGGGTCGAGCGGTGTTCTGGCTGGGCCAGATGAAGGAAAGCACGCCGGCACTCATCGAGCTGTACGACCGTCTCGAGAGCACGGAGTTACGCGAGCGCGTGATCTTCGCATACGCCCACAAGCGCAACGACGAGGATGCCATGGAAGAACTCATGGCCCTTGCCCGCTCCGAGACAAACGGCGAGCTCCGAGGGAAGGCCATCTTCTGGCTGGGGCAGGTGCGGGACCCCCGAGCGGTTCAATTCTTGGCGGAGTTGATCAACCGATGAACAACGAACGACGAGCCGCGATAGTGATGCTGGGTGCGATGATGCTGAGCGCCGCGCCGAGCCAGGCACAGACTCTGGTGGAACGGATCGAGGGGGCTCCGGACGGAAAGGTGCGGATGACGTTCGCCGCCCGGCCCGGCACGTGCGGCATCGGCGAGAGCTTCACGACCCATCGACACCAAGACGAGGATTGGGAGTGGGTGTGCGACCCCAGCCCGTTGCGTGTGGTGCTGACGAAGGAGGACGGAGACGTCACCCGCATCCGGACGTTCGTTGGCGGCCAGTGGCGTGAGGGGTCCACCGCGTTGGACCTGGGGACAGTTCCCGCGCGTGAAGCGGCCGAGTACTTCGTCACGTTGGCGGAACACAGTCATGGCCACATCTCCCGCGACGCGATCAGACCGGCCACTTTGGCCGACAGCGTCCTGGTGTGGCCCGCGTTGCTCCGCATCGCCCGTGACGACAGTCGAGGCAGGGATACCAAACGTGCGGCCGCTCGGTGGGTGGGCATTGCGGCCGGCGACGTGGTGATGGAGCGCACCGGCGCCGCGCCAGTCGAGGATCCCGAGCGGGAGGCACGTGAGCAGGCGGTGTTCGCGTTGTCGCGACTGCCTCGCGACCAAGCCGTCCCGGAACTCCTCGAGGTGGCCCGAACGCACCGCGATCCCCAGGTGCGGAAGCGGGCCCTCTTCTGGCTGGGCGAGACCGGAGACCATCGTGCACTCGATCTGTTCGAGGAGCTGCTCCGGCGGTAGCCTCGATGCCGATGCCGACCGTGATGCTCCGCGCAATGCGCCGTTTCGTTCTTGCTGCATTCGCCCTGTCTGTGCTGACCGCGTGCTTTAGGTCAGACGAAAGAGTCGCCGACCCATTCGAGCCGACGGTCTTGCCTCGTCTACAGTTGACGGAACTGGTGCAAATCGGGAGTGGTATCGGTCCTACTGAACACGTGCTGCACAAGGTGTCCCGCGCAATCGTGTTGAGCACAGGGGAAATCGCACTGGCGAATATCAACAGCGAGATCCTGGTGTTCGGGGTTCAGGGAGATCTGCGCCGCACATCTGGGAGGAAGGGTAGCGGTCCGGGCGAGTTTCAATTTCTCCTTGACATCGTTCGTTTGGACGACGACCGCATCCTCGCATGGGATCCGGCATTGTCTCGAGTCACGGTGTTCGGTCAAGATGGGCGTCTCGACTACATGTGTACGCCTCAGTGGGGAGAATCAGCGCAAGTAGGAGGGGGCTTCGTCGGCGCTTTTGGCGACGGGAGCTTTGTCCTTGAGCTCAGGTCATCTTCGGAGTCCCGTCCCAGCGCATCTGACGGTTTTCGTAGAGACACGATTCCGTTCCTTCTATTCGACCATTCAGGAGCGCTCATCCGCTCGATCGGCCATTTCATCCGGCGCCAGCGTTATTATAGCGCCAGTTCGGGTTACCGGCTCTTCTTGTTCGACACGTCCGTACAATCTCGACTCGCTGAAGGCGAGCTTCTCGTGGGCGAAAACGACTCAATTGCCCTGATGCGTTTCGATTCGTCCGGCACGACCGGCCCGAGACTCAACTTGGACCGCAGTCCACGACGTGTGACTGACCTCGACATTGAAGCAGGTTGGCGCGCGTGGGAGGTGCGACAGACGTTGGCAGCGGAGGAGCAGCTGGGCCAAGCGTCGCTGACGTTGGACAGGCGCGCCGTATTGGCGATGCGAGCGAGGGTACGAGCGAGGGTGGAGGAAGGGGTCGCGACGGCCAGAAAGACGATCGAGCCGGCTGAGATGCTGCCAGCGTACAAATCAATCATTGTGGGGAGCGATGGTGCCCTCTGGGTGGAGGATTACCTTAGTCCGACCATGGGAGTCAGCCGTTGGATTCTAATGGGCGCTGGTTTTTCACCTATCGGATGGATCGAATTGCAGCCAAACGAACAGCTACTCGCCGCGGGACCTAATAGCGTGGTCGTACTGCGGAAGGATCAACTCGATGTTGAGTCCGTTGCAATACTCGGCGGCGACTGGCCTACTGCGGGATCGTTAAACGATATGTGATTGGCCTGGTGAGCCAGCCGTCACCTGGCGCGTCGCCGCGCGGCGTTTATTTTCTTGGGTGGTCTCGTCTTCGGAGTGCCATCGTGAGTCAACCCAGCCAAATCGTCATGTCACTGCAGCTCGCCAAGGTGTTGCACACCGTTCTGTTGGGTGGTGTGTTTGCTATCGCGGCGGTGTTTGCCTTCGTACGAACCCTCGTCGATGTGGAGCTGGAGGGCAGCGTTCTCACGGCCATCCGGTATGCCGGCCTGGGACTTCTGCTCGTCGCCGGCATCGTGATCTTCAAGCTCCGCGCGCGAATCCCCACGTATCAACCCGAACAAGAACGTGACGCGTGGTGGGCGGCGCATGGACAGTTGGTCCTGCTGCAGTGGGTGATCGCCGAGGGCACGGCCACGGTGGGTGCCGTGTTTTGGTTCCTAACGGGTGATGTGGCACTGTTGGTGGTCTTGGCGGCTGCTGCGGTGTTGTTGTTTCGCTTGCGCCCGAGCGTGTGGACTACATAACGCGCTGCCGTTGTTCCGTCTCATTTATCGTGGGGCAGGCTTCCCTTCGGCGAGCGGAAGTACGCAAACGGCGTTGCGTGTATCATGTTCGACACCCGCGACAGGTAGATGTCGGCGTGGCGCTCCACCTGGCGAGCCATGTGACTCTTGTCATTGCCGGCGCGCATCAACGGGCCCCACCGCTCGTTGCTCACCTCGCCGGCGGCTTCTGCAAGCGGAGAGATCTTTTCGTCCAACGCCGCCAATTGGGATCGGAGGTGGCGGAGTTTTGCCTCCATCGCCTTGACGCTTTCCTTCGGCTGGGGGCCGTAGTCACGACGTTTGCGTTGCACCATGAGTCGGATCTGGCTCTGCTCCTGCTCGAGCCGCTCCTTTTCCTCCATGAATTGCGTGAGGTGATCCTGCTGCTCGGTGAAGGAGTCGGTCGCCGTGATCTCACCCTCCAGCTCCCGAACCACCAGCGCCGTCCTCCAGCGCAGGAGGTTCTTCGTGACATGCACGTCGCTGAACATGTGATCGCCCACATAGAGGAGGCTGTCCCCCGAAATACCCAAATGCTTCTCCACCGCCGCGGCGTTGCCGCCGAGGTAGATGCCCCCCTCTTTCAGTCCTCCCACGACGGGCCGAAGCAGTCCCTCAGCTTCGTCGGTGACCTCGAAGAATGGATGCGTGGTCGAGAAGAAGGATGGCTTGCGGGCCGACACGATGATGAGGTCGAACAAGTCGCGCCATCCCATGTCGCCGGGGAGGTATCGGTCGAAGGTGTACTCCATCATGGCCCGGGTGTACGCCCACTCCGAGTTGGTGATTAGCAGAAGTTTCTTGCCGGCGTGGCGCTGGTCGAGCAGTGTCAGCGGGGCCTCGGGGTCGAGCTTCACGAATCGCTCCGGATCGGCGATGATTTCGGTTTTGAGCACGCCCTCCACGTGTGTCTCGTCCAGCGACGTTTGGATGACGTCGTGGAGATCCTCGTAGCTCAACACTCTGGCGAGGGTGCCTTGGTCGAGGAGGTCGACCAGCTGGCTGTACATGCACGCTTCAGACAGCGAGAAGAGCGTGTTCAAAAAGACCCAGCGGCTCTCGCTGAGGTCGATGATGGTTCTCCCGTACAACTTGCGCTGCACGGCAAAGTCCATCGGAACGGTGCCGTGACGGGCCTGCTTCACATAGCCGAAACGGTTGGCCTTGAGGATGTTGCCCAGCTCGGTGTCGATGATCAACCCGCGCACCACCGCGGTGGGGTCGAATGCGAGCTCTGAAAGGGGCCACCCTTGATCGACGAGCTTCTGCTGGAGGAACTCGTATGCACGTCGCTCCCACTGGTCCACGTTGTAATGCACCAACGTGTAGTCCATGTCGTACCCGATAGCAGTAATCGATCGCAGGTTGAGCGTCCGGTTGCAGTAGATACTGCGGTGTGATGCGGGCTCTTGGCTCATGACACGCTCACGAAATGGTTGAGTGGGCCGTGGCCGCTTCCGAGTCCGGGCGCCTCTTCGATGGCCCGCTGGACGAAGTCGATCCCACACTCCACCGCCTGAACGAGTTCCTGACCAAGGGCGAGTCCGGCCGTGATGGCCGCGCTCAACGTGCATCCGGTACCGTGCGTGGACGTGGTGGCGAGTTTCGGGTGGGCGAAGTGGCACGTCTGGTTGGGAGCGACCAGCACGTCGACGATTTCGTCGGTTGTTTCGAGGTGACCGCCCTTGATGAGGACCGCACCGGCGCCCAATTCGATCAAACGCCGGGCTGCCCGTTCCATGTCGTCAATGCCGTCAAGCGGCTCGCCCGCGAGCGATCGTGCTTCGTGTAGGTTGGGCGTCACCAATGTTGCGAGCGGGATGAGCCGCTCCAGCACCGATCGCTCCGCCTCCTCCGAAAGCAACCGGTCACCCGAGGTGGCGACGATCACGGGGTCTACCACCAGATTGGCGAATCCGAACCGCTCGATGCCGTCCGCTACCGTCGCGACGAGCTCGGGCCTGGACAGCATGCCCGTCTTTGACGCCCGGGGCGGGAGATCTTCGGCCAACGCCGCCATTTGGCTGGCAACGACCTCGGCGGGTACATCGTGCACCGCGGATACGCCGCGTGTATTCTGAGACGTCACCGCAATGACCACGCTGGTGCCGAACACGCCGAACTGATGAAAAGTCTTGAGGTCGGCTTGAATTCCGGCGCCCCCACCGGAATCTGAACCGGCGATGGTCAACGCGATGGGATGCTTATTCGTCATTGTCGCTGCGGCCGGCGGTTGCGAGATTGAGAGTCGTCGAGCATTTGGGTCGTCATGGCACAGAAACTGGTCACGTTGGTAAGGAATCTACAGCGGCGCAACGCCCGCCGCCGCCAGCCGCTGGCGGTGGTGGAGGGTGTGCGACTCGTGGAGGAGTCTCTCGGCGTCGGACTCACCTTCGAGGGCGCCGCCGTCAGTCCCGCCCTCGATCGGACCGAGCGCGGCGCAAAGTTGCTGGCCAGCTTGCAGGACGTCGGTGTGATTCTCGAACTGGTGGCCGATCGCGAGCTCGCCGCGCTCGCCGACACCATCGTGGCGGTGGTCGAACATCCGGTGTGGACGACGGCGGACTTGGCCACGGGTGCCGGCACGCCGACTCTCGTGTTGGACGGCATCCAAGATCCTGGAAACGTCGGAGCGTTGCTTCGCACGGCGTCCGCGTTGGGGGGAGGCGGCGTTATTCTGCTTCCGGGCAATGCACGCCTAACCCACCCGAAGGTGTTGCGCGCGGCCATGGGCACGAGTTTTCGTCTGCCGGCGGTCCAACTGGGGACGGACGAGTTTCGGGAGTGGTTGGAGCAGGAGGGTGTCACCCTGTGGGCCACCTCGGCGCAGGGACGGCCGGTCTGGGAGTTTTCCCGGCCGGACCGGTTGGCGGTGCTTGTGGGAAACGAGGGGGCTGGAATCGGGCCGGAACTCGAGGAGTTGGCCGCGGCGACGGTCGGCATTCCTATCGAGCAGGATGTGGATTCACTGAACGTTGCCGTCGCCGCCGGCATCATCCTTCACGAGGTCGCTCGTCATGGCTAATGTGTTCGCGGGAATCGTCGCCGGAGTGTTCGGGCTCATGTTCGGCAGCTTCCTCAACGTCTGCATCGCTCGGCTCCCGGCTGACGAATCACTGCTACGGCCCCGGTCGAAGTGCCCCAAGTGCGGTCACATGGTGGGTTGGCGTGACAACATCCCCGTCGTCTCCTGGATTCTCCTCCGCGGCAAGTGTCGTCACTGCGGGGAGGCCATCTCGTGGCAGTACCCGCTGGTCGAAATACTGGTCGGGGTGATCTGGGCCGCCGCGGCCTGGCACTACGGGGCGACGGTGACGGCACTGAGTGCCGCGCTGCTGGGCACGATGCTGCTGGGTATCGGGATTACCGACGCCCGGCACTACATCATCCCGGACGAGTACACGTGGGGGGGGTTGGTGATCGGACTCCTGTTGAGCCTCGCGGGAGGTTGGTCGGGCCTGCTGTGGGCCGCGGTCGGCGCCGCCACCGGTTTCGGCATCCTGCTGTTCGTCGCATGGGCGGGAAAGAAGGCGTTTCAGAAGGAGGCCATGGGTGGTGGAGACATCAAGATGATGGCGATGGTGGGGGCGTTTGTGGGCTGGGAGGGTGTGCTCCTCACCATCTTCGGCGGAGCACTCCTGGGCACGTTGATCTTCGTGCCCCTGAATCTCGGGAAGAAGGACCGACTCGTGCCGTTCGGCGTGTTCCTGGCGGCGGCGGCGGGGATCGTGTTCGTGTTTGGCGATGCCATCGTCGGTTGGTACGTGGGCTATCTGTACGGTCTGTAGTGCGGTCCCTCGCTAACACTAAGTAATTGTTATACAAGAACTTACGAGTCTTCATCTCAAGTTCGTTACCACGGATCGAGTGGCGCCCGCCGCCGTTGGGCTCAACCTTTCTCCCGAGACGGCTATCCAATTGAGTGCATGGACGTTACGGGCCCGGGAGTGACAGCGCTGCGTAGAGACACAGATGCCACGGCGCCGGACACGGATGCGGTAGACGCCACGTTGGCGGCCAGCGGGGATGCCCAAGCGTTCGAGCGACTGTACCGAGGCCACCTCCCACGGATCCACGGCTTGGCAAGGCGGATGCTGGGATCCGACGACGCCGATGAGGTGGCACAGGACGTTTTCGTCCGGGCATGGGAGAAGCTTGCCACCTTCCGGGGCGAGTCGGCGTTCGGCACGTGGCTCCACCGCGTCGCCATCAACGTGATTCTCGGTAAGCGGCAGAAGATGGGAGTCCAACGTGATCGCTTCACTGAATCCGACGAGTTGCTGGAGCGGGCACCGGCCAGAGGAGGACAGGAGACCTTGCAGATGGATTTCGAGGCCGCGTTGGAGTACCTGCCCAGAGGGGCGCGTCAAGTGTTTGTGTTACACGATGTGGAGGGTTACAAACACCACGAGATTGCCGAGATGTTGAGTGTGACCGCCGGAACCTCCAAGGCCCAGTTACACCGAGCGCGGATGACGCTCCGCAAGCATCTCGAACGCTAGGATGACCGTATGAGTGACAACTGGGTGGACAGACTGTCCGATTATCTCGACGACGAGATGAGCCCGGCGGAACGGGAGCTCCTGGAGGAGCGTCTCGCCGAGGACAACGAGTTGGCGAAAACGCTCGAGAGCCTCCGCCGCGTCAAGGCTCGGGCCCGGGCCGTGGACGACACCGTTCCACTCCAGGCCCAGCAGATCTGGGAGGGTGTTGCCGCACGGATCGGGGCAACCGTTCCGGCGAAGCCGGAGGGTCCGTCGGTCGTCGGTACCATAAGACCGTGGCGGTTCCGGCGAGTGCCGCTCTCCGTGCCGCAGCTCATCGCGGCGGGCTTGGCGCTGATGCTGCTCTCCAGTGGTGGCGTGCTGGTGGTTCAGCGGTTGGGGGGCGCTGGCGAAGCGTCTATTGCGCGTACCGATGTGGAGAGCGTTGCGAGGTTCGCCTCGGTTGGAGCCACGAGGTACGACCAAGCGGTCTTCGATCTGGTGCAGGTGCTGGAGCAGCAACGAGAGCTGTTGGACCCCGAGACGGTCGAGACCATCGAGCACAACCTGGCCATCATCGACCAGGCCATCGCCCGATCACTCGAGGCGCTTCGGACGGCTCCTGAGAGTGACTATTTGCGGGATCATCTCGAGCAGACGATGCGACAAAAGCTGACGCTCTTGCAGCACGCGACCGCGTTTCCGCGTTCGCTGTAGCCGCTTGAAGCGAAGAGACAGGTAGACGAAATGATGAGCACGATCCTAGCCGGGGCCATGATGATGACCGCCTTGGTACAGGCCGCCGACACCACGATTCCCGTCGAAGAGGGCATGCGCCTGAACGTGCGGAACCAGGAGGGCGAGATTCGTGTCACCACGTGGCAACGCGACGCGGTCCGCATCCTCGCAAGCAACGGCGACGGCCTTCAGATCGACGCCGACCGATCGGGCTCTGTACTTCGCGTGAGGGCGTCGGTGCGTGTCGAATCGGACATTCGGGAACGCCGGGGGCGGCGGCGAAGCGACTGGGGCGGCGACGGAGCGGTGGATTTCGAGATCACCGTTCCAGCTTACCTCGATGTGGAGCTTTCGGGCGTCGGAACCGACATGAGTGTCGTGGGGACGAGCGCCGACATTTCAGCGGAGACCGTAAATGGCACCGTCGTCGTGCGAGGGGGGAACGGATTCATCCATGCGCGATCGCATGATGGGGAGCTGCGCGTGGAAGGCGCCAGTGGGCAAATCGAGGTCAATGCCAGCTCCGGCGATATTTGGATTAGTGACGTGAACGGTGACGTGGCAGCCGAGTCGGTGAACGGGGACATCGAGCTCCGGAACATCGACGGCCGACGCATCACGGCGCGCACGGTCAACGGCGGTGTGACGTTCGTCGGTGTCGTGCACGATGGAGGCCGTTACCAGCTCTCGACCCACGACGGCGACGTGACCGCCTCGATCCCGGAGGGAACGAATGCCACGGTGTCCGTGGCCAACTTCGACGGAGACTTCGAGACCCGTTTCCCCATCATGCTCCGGGGTGGCTCCGGTTACAAATTCGATTTCACCCTCGGCGACGGTAGTGCAGCCCTGGTGCTGGAATCGTTCAGCGGCGACGTGCTCCTCCTGCGGCGATAGCAGGCTAGGGCGTTCGTCCCAACGGCAGCCGAACGGGAGCTACCCACCCCTCCACAATCCCCGAGGAGGGGAACTTCCCGCCGGTCCGGTGTATCTTCCCCCCATGATTGGCGTGTGGGGTCAGGGGCGACCAATGGCAGGATCGAGTACAGACGCTGGCGGTGGAACTGAGACCGAGCGTGGAGGCCGCGGTGGGATTGGAGTTCAAATATCCCCCGAACGTGACCGTCCGTACTCGGGAGCAGGTGTACGTATACCTCACGAAGAAAATTGAGGCCGAGCTTCCTCCAGAGGAGCTGGAGCGCGTGTCGTTGGCGTACCGTCTCTTCGGGTTGATTCCCGACACGCTCGACCTGGAGAAGTTGTTTCTCGATCTCTACACCGAGCAGATCGTTGGCTTCTACGATCCCATCACAGATTCGCTGTACGTTGTTGCAGGGGCGGCCGAACTCGAAGTCCGTCTGATCGTGGCGCACGAGTTGGTGCACGCCCTACAGGCCCAATACGTGCCCCTCGACTCGATTCTCTCGACCCGGGGAGACAACGACCGCCAGGTGGCGGCCCAGGCGGTCATGGAGGGGCAGGGCATCCTGGCGTCACTCATCGCGCTAATGCCGGGCCAGGATTTCAACGCGTTACCGGACTTCTGGCAGCAGTATCGCATGTCGGTGCGGGAACAGCAGGAACGCATGCCCATCTTCAACACGGCGCCGCTGATCCTCAGGGAGACTCTCATCTTTCCGTACCTGGGCGGCGCCGACTTCGTGCGCTGGTTCCAGAGTCAGTATCCCGGCACCATGCCCTACGGCGATCGGTTGCCCCGCTCCACCGAGCACATTCTCGACCCGAAGCGCTACGAGGCAGGTGACGAGCCCGTGAGGCTGCGCTTCACCGCATCTGAGGGATTGGTCCACGACGATGGTATGGGACAGTTCGAGACCCAAGTCCTCATCACCGAAGTGACAGGGAGCGAGTCCACCGCGGCCGCCGCTGCCCGGGGATGGGGTGGCGACCGGTACGGCGTTTTTGAAGCCGAGGGAGATCACGCGTTGGTGTGGTGGTCGGTGTGGGATTCGCCGCAGGCGGCCAAACGGTTTACGACGGTCTTCGAGCGAGAGTGGACCAACCTGGTCCGGCCGGGGCGCCGCCGCGAGGTGCGCAAGACCGAGTTGGGAGACCGGCCCGCCATCGTGATCCTGGATGCCCCGGAGCGGTGGGAGCGGTGGGAGAATCCGCCGAGGGTGGCGGAACGGTAAGCCGGGTTACGGGAGCAGAGCGCGCCATTCGTCGCCTTCGCGCGCTGCGGTTCGCTCCAGGGCCAGATGTCGGGACACGGCGGCTTGCGAACCAACGCGCGCTGCAGCGACAAACGGCGCGCTCCGCTCCCCCTCCTGCCTTTCACCCGAGGCCCGCTCACTGCTTCACCGCTCGCCGCTCACCCCTAAGGCAGTAGCACCCCCACGAGATACGCAGTAGCCCCCACGATGGCTCCCAGCACGTAGCCCAGGCGCACGATGATCGACAATTCGCGTTGGGTGGTCGCCCGCACGATCTGCTCGATGCGTTCCACGGAAAAGCCCGCCACCTTTTCCTCGACGACGGCTTGAATGTCGACCTGGCCGACCACCTCCGGCACCTGTGTCTGAATCCACTCCCAGAGGATGGGGGAGAGTGCCGCGATGATGCGGTCGATGCTCCCGTCGGGAAGGGCCGTGGCAGGACGCCCGATGGGTTTCTCGAGGAGCGCGTGCAGTGCGGCGTTGGCTCCCTGTTCGATCCATTCCCGCACCCGGTCGGACGCCACCGTCGCCGACGTCCACTCGGCGGCGTCGTCGGGCGGGATTCGTTTCAACACTTCTCCCACCGTGTGCTTCTCGGCGCGCCGCAGCGCGTCGTCCACCTTCTCGGTCGCGTACGCCCGGGTGGCCGAATCCCGCAGCGCGGCGGTGATCTGCTCGGCGGCGGTCTGCTTGATGCCCTCCAGGCGCTCGGGCCCCAGAGAGGCGAAGTGCTCGGCGAGAGGCTTCCGGAGGAACTTCACCACGGCGTCGTTCACGCTCTTGGACACCTGGGTTCGCATCTCGGGCTCGTCGAGGAGGCGACTCACCTGGTCGGCGCCGTCCCGCTCGAAGTTGTCCAGCAGGCGGGCGATGGTCTTCTCGGTAACCACGATCCTCGCCACGATGCGTTCGTGGAGCAGCAGATTCTGGACGAATCGCTCGAACAGGTTGTGGAGCGAGTTCTGAATGTTGGTGCGCGTATGGGGGTCCCGGAGCGCGGCGCTGATGCGATCCAACGCCACCGGGAGGTACCCGGCGATCTCTTGCTCGACGACAGAGACCAGCGGCGTGGGAAGCCGCTCGAGGAGGGGAGTCTGATCGCCCGAGAGACGGACGAGCTGGCGATCCAGCCAGTGGCTGATCGTGTTTTCCAGCTCCGGGTTCATCACCGCCTCCCCCACCCACTCCTCGATGCGCTTGCGGATCGAAGCGCGCCGTTCTTCGGTGAGGAACTCGCTGAGGGGTCGGTCGCCCAGGTCCTCACCCACGCGGGTCAGGAACCCGGCCACGGCGGTGTTGAACTCGTCGGTCTTGGCGAATTCGGTGAGCCGATCGGAGACGGCAGGGGCGATCTGTCCCATGGCCGTCTCCACTTCGGCGAGGATGGCTGGGGGCAGCTCTTCCTTGAGGGATCCTCGCTCGTTCTCGAGGAGCTTCTCCACGAAACCCCGGATCGTCTTGTCGAAAGCGGCCCTGAGCTCCGGGGCCGCCAGCTGGTCCGCGAGATCGTCGGCGGTGAGGAGTCGCTGCCCCACCGTGCGGCCGATGGTCTTGGCCAGCCGGGCCTTGTTCTTAGGAATGGCTCCGTGGAGCTTGAGGCGTCCGGGCCCCCGGGGCACGTAGGGGTGGAAGAGCATCCAGATCGCCACGGCATTGGTCAGGCCGCCGGCGAGCGCCCCGAACACGATAGTAACGGCGGCGTTGAGCAGTGACAGGTCGGAACTCTCCATGGAAATCGGTCTCCGGCCTTCGAATGTAATCAAGCCCGGCCGGTCTTCGTGCTTCCCGCTGTCGCTACGTTCCCCCGCAATCCGAAGTTTCCTCCGCGCCGGCCACGCGCGTGTTGCCGCCCGGCGGGCCTGGTGGCGTCAAGCACCCTCCCTGGGTACACTTGTAGGCTATATGTTTTCGGCCCTTTCAGAGAGGCTCACCGGGGTTCTCAAGAACCTCTCGAGCCGCGGGGTCCTGACCGAGGACCAGGTCAAAGAGGGCCTGCGGGAGATCCGGCGGGTGCTCCTGGAGGCCGATGTCAGCTATGAGCTGACCCGGGATTTCGTCCAGCGGCTCCGGGAGAAGGCGGTCGGGATCGAGGTCGGGAAGGCGGTGAGTCCCGGCCAGCAGCTGGTGAAGTTCGTGCACGACGAGCTGGTCACGTTGTTGGGGAGCGATGCGGCTCCCCTGACGTACTCCACCGTCGCGCCGACTGTGATCCTGGTGGTCGGCCTCCAAGGATCGGGGAAGACGACCACGGCCGCGAAGCTCGCGGCTCGATTGAAGAAGGAGCAGAAGGCCCCGTTCTTGGTAGCGGCGGATGTCTACCGCCCCGCCGCCGAGGACCAACTCCGGCAGCTCGGCGACCGCGCCGGGGTCGGCGTGTACGGGCCTCGGGAATACGGCGACGGGAAGGACGTCGTCGGGTTGGTGCAGGCGGGCGTTGCCGCGGGCGAGAAGGATCGGGCTCGAACCGTCATCGTCGATACGGCGGGGCGGTTGCAGATCGACGACGAGATGATGAGCGAGCTGGAGCGGCTCAAGACCGCGGTGGGGCCGCTCGAGATCCTCCTCGTGGCCGACGGCATGACCGGGCAGGACGCCGTCAAGATCGCGAAGGGGTTCAACGACGCGCTGGGGATCACCGGGGTGATCCTCACCAAGCTCGACGGGGACGCGCGGGGTGGAGCGGCGTTGTCGATCCACGGTGTCACCGGCGCACCGATCAAGTTCGTGGGCGTGGGCGAGCGGCTCGACGCGCTGGAGTTGTTCGACCCGGTCCGCATGGCGGGTCGCATTCTCCAGAAGGGGGATGTCGTCGGGTTGGTGGAGCGGGTCCAGGATGCGGTGGATCCGGAAGACTCGGAGCGCCTCGCCAAGAAGGCGTTCTCCAAGCGGGGTCTCGATCTTGAGGACTTTTTGACTGCGATGCGGCAGATCCAGAAGATGGGACCTCTGAAGGGCGTGATGGGAATGCTGCCGGGCGTGAACGCGAAGATGCTCAAGTCGGCCAACGTAGACGACAAACGCATGAAGCACTTCGAGGCGATCGTGCTCTCGATGACACCGGCTGAGCGGCAACGACCGGACATCTTGACCGGCTCGCGTCGCGCCCGCATCGCCCGGGGTTCAGGGCGCTCGGTTCAAGAGGTGAACCAGCTGGTGAAGCAGTTCGGGCAGATGAAGACAATGATGAAGGCAATGGGAAAGCTCAGCTAGCGGGAATCGCAAGGAAGTCGACATGGCAACACGAATTCGTTTACGCCGCACCGGTCGCAAGCATCAGGCCACCTACCGGATCGTGGTCACCGATAAAGCCGCACCGCGCGACGGGCGGTTCATCGAGACGCTCGGCCACTACAATCCCCGCACCGAGCCGGCTACGCTCGAGGTGAATGCGGACAAGGCGCGGGATTGGCTCTCGCGCGGCGCGACGCCGTCGGAAACCGTGCGATCGCTGTTCAAGAAAGCAGGCGTCTTCAGCGCTGCCGGTTCGACACCAACCGAGGCCACGGCTTCGGCACCAGAAACCGAGGCCCCCGCTTCGGCACCAGACGCCGAGGCC
>JBDHAF010000067.1:0-28139 GCA_039588255.1 Gemmatimonadota bacterium
GGTTCGATGCACTCCGGGGAGTCGGGCTCTGCACTGTTTACCATGGGGCTCACCGGATGCGACCGCATGTCCCCAGCGGGATAGGGACGCAACTGGGGCAAGAGGTCCTTCTCGGGATCGGATTCGGGGGCGAGCCACGGCTCGTGACCCGCCGCCTCGAGGATCACCGGCATACGATCATGCACGGGCCGCACCAGGTTGTTGGGCTCGGTGGTGAGAATGGTGCAGCTCTCCACCGGATGTCCGTCCGACGCCACCCAGCGCTCCCACAACCCGGCGAAGGCGAACGGCTCGTGATCCCGTAACATGAAGTAAATAGGCTGTTTACGACCGTGTACCCGCCTCCACTCGAAGAATCCGTCGGCCAGGACGAGACACCGCCGGGCGAGGAAGGCGGGGCGAAACGATGGCTTCTTCAGGACGGTTTCCGACCGGGCGTTGATCAAAGGCGCGCCGGGATCCGGCATCGATGCCGGCAGCAGTCCCCACCGGATCGGGTCGAGCCGCCTCCCTCCCTCTCCGGACCGGACCACCGCCACGTCCTGGGTGGGGGCGATGTTGTAACGTGGCTTGAGCGCCGGCACCTCGGTCAAACCGAAGTGCTCCGCCACCCATTCGGGCGCCGCCGTGAGGGAAAACCGTCCGCACATGATAGAGTGAAACATCAAGTTGGACCGGCCGTACTGGCAAGTACGAGTCGCGTTTTCCTTTATGAAGGAGTACCGGCATGTCGATTCGCATCCCGTTGCGATCGGTGGCTGCAGCCGCCGTCGCCTCTGCCCTCACCGCCGTCGCCATCCCGTCGTCCCTGGAGGCCCAGGCCTCGGGCACCTTCAGCGTGCAGGGCGACCGGGTGGAGATCTACAACATCGCCGGAGTCGTCCAGGTGCAGTCCGGCAGTGGCTCGGCCGTCGTCGTGGAGGTCGACGCCGGGGGCGCCGACGCCGACGCCCTCAGCGTGGAGACCGGAACCATCGGCCGGGCGGAGACGCTCCGGGTGATCTACCCCGACGACCGCATCGTGTACCCCGAGCTTCGCGGCCGAGGCCGAACCCAATTCCGGGTGCGCTCCGACGGCACGTTCTTCGGTCGGAGCAACAACCGGGGAGACCGGATCACGGTGACGGGTTCCGGCGGTGGTCTGGAGGCCTACGCCGATCTCACGATCTCGGTTCCCCAAGGCAAGTCGGTAGGCGTCTTCCTCGGGGTGGGCGAGGTGACCGTGAGCAATGTGGACGGCGACCTACTCATCGACGTGGCATCCGCCCCGGTCACCGCGCAGGACACGCGGGGCGCATTGTCCATCGACACGGGCTCGGGACAGGTGAACGTGGACAATGCCGCCGGCGATGTCTCCATCGACACCGGGTCTGGATCGGTGGAGGTGACCGGCGTGACCGGCAGCTCACTCCTCGTTGACACCGGATCGGGGAGGGTGCGGGGGAGTGACATCGACGTGGACGAGCTGAACGTCGACACCGGATCGGGCGGCATCACCCTGGATCGGGTGACCTCATCCATGGTCCAGCTGGACACGGGAAGCGGCGCGGTCGACCTGGATCTCACGATCGACGTAGAGCTGCTGGACATCGACACGGGATCGGGGGGCGTCACCGTGACCATCCCCGACGACCTGGGCGCCGAGCTCAACATCGAGACGGGGAGCGGCGGCATCGACTTCGAGATGCCGGTCACCGTGCGCCGTTTCAACCGCAGAGCGCTCTACGGAACCGTGGGCGACGGGCGTGGGACGATCCGCGTCGACACGGGATCGGGAAGCGTGCGATTCGTGAGGCGTTAGTTATAAGGAAGAGGTGGGAGGTCAGGGGTGAAGGGTCTTAAATGAAACGGCAAAGCGTCAGACCCTCTCACCGCTCACCTCTCACCTCGCACTCTCCACCACCGGTGCCCAACGACCACGGCGTAGTTCACCAACACCCCCACCGTTCCGAAATGCAGCCCGAAGACGCTGTCCACCACCAGTAGGTACCCGCCGAGATACAGTGCCAGCGTGGCCAGGACGCCGCTCACCAAACCCGGCACGATGTCCTGCACGACGAATGCCCGGGGATCCTCGCGGTCATGCAGGGTTCCGAAGATGAACGCCGGAGACAGTTGGATGAGGATCTCGAACTTGATGATGAGCAATCCCCACAGCGTCATCCTGGGACCGATCGCCAGAATGACCACCAAGGTCATGACCGCAAGGCTGATGAGCGGGACCCACTTCCGCATCTGCTCGACCTGATCGTCCTTCAGGTGCTTGATCCGCGCCCCGAAATCCTTGGTGAAGATTGACGACAGGGAGAGGAGACATGAATCCGCCGTCGACATGATCGCGGCAACCACCGCCATCATGACCATCAGCGCCGGGTAGTACGCCAGCGTGTTGCTCTCGACGAGATACGACACGACCCGGAAGGTGACCTGCTCCGTTTCGAGCCGGTCCAGCTGCGGAAACAGGGCCAGCCCCGCAGCGCCGATGAAGATGACGATGCTCACGGCGAATAACGGTATCACGGCCATCGTCGCCAGGGAGTTTCGCAGGTGCCGCAGCCGCTGGGCGGCGAAGATGCGTTGGAGGGCTTGGGGATAAAGTGGGGCTGCCAGTGCCAAGAGCAGGAAGTTGCTCAACCACACCAAGCACTCGGTGAGGGTCGGATTCGACACCATCTCCGGGTTGAGGAGCTGCACGGTTCGGGCCACCGACGTGGGTGATCCGACCTCCATCCAGATCAGCATCACGATGAAGACCAGACCCACTACCAAGAGGATGCCCTGGAGCGCATCCGTCCACGCCACCGCCCGCATCCCACCCACGATCACATAGACGAGCACCACCGCCGCACCCACGACCACGGCCGCCCAGTACGGGATCTCTCCCTGGGTGAAGCTCTCGAAGGCGTTGCCCAGGGCGATGAACTGAGCCAGCAAGAAATTCACCAGCACCCACGCGAAAATCGCAGCGGAGAGATCGTTGAGAAGTGGACTCCGAAACCGATCCTCGAGAAAGTCGGTGGGGGTGAGGTAGTTCTTCCGTCGCGACGCCGCGTAGAGCCGAGGCGCAAAAAGGGTGTAGCCGGTGACGATCCCGATCATGAACGTCACGCTCATGAAGTAGGAGAGTCCCTGGCGATAGGTTTGCCCCGGAAAGCCCGAGAGGGAGTTGCCGCTGTACTGGGTGGCAAAGAACGTCAACAACAACACGATGGGACCCATGGTCCGGCCCGCGAGGAAGTAGTCCCTGAGCGTGTCGTTCTGTTTGGCCTGACGCCCCATCGAGGCGATGACCAGCAGGAGCACTACATACAGCGTGCACCAGAAGACCAGATCGAGCCCGAGGTCAATCAAGCTCGTCGTCCTTCCACAACCGCAGGATGCCCCACACCGAGACCACCGACAGCCCGACGGCAAAACCCAGACTGGACCAGAGCCACAGCGGTAGCCCCAGCACGAACACCGTCTCGCGTCCGACGAACCAGAACGGCACGGCGCCAACTGCGGCGATGGCGACCAAGATGAGGAAGACGGAGTGGTTACGCGGTTCGTCTTTCAAGACACCTTCACCCTTGGAAGCGGGGGCAATGCGGACGTGGGAAACTACGGCAGACCCGGGGGTTGAGGGAATAGGTCCAGGTGGCCCGTGGCCCAGGGAAGTGCTACTCTCTGAGTCCGCGTTGACGAGGGACCAGGATTCATGACGAAACGATCCGTAGCCGCAGCGCTCCTTCTCGTTTCCATCGTGTCGTGTAAGATCGTGTCTGCCGACCCCAAGGCGGGCCGAGACGCCCAAGGGCAGACAGGGGCGGTCACCGCCGGACATCCCCTTGCCGCCGAGGCGGGACTCGACGTCTTGCGAAACGGCGGCAACGCCATGGATGCGGCCATCACGATGGCCGCCATCCTCGCCGTGGCCCGGCCCCACATGAACGGTGTGGGCGGGGACATGTTCCTCATCTACTTCGACAAAGCCACCGGGCAGGCGTACGCCCTCAACTCTTCGGGGCGCTCGGGAAGCGGCGCCACCCTGGCCGACCTCCGGGCCCGCGGCCTTGACGCCATGCCCGCAACCGGTCCCGCGAGCGTATCCGTGCCGGGCGCCGTCGGCGGTTGGGCGGCAGCGCTGGACCGATTCGGCACCATCAGTTGGAGCGACGCCCTTGCACCCGCGGTGGAGCTGGCAACGGATGGTCTCCCGGTCTCCCAGCGACTGTCCCTCGACATCGAGGCCCAGATTGCCAAACTCCGGCGCGACGCGGAAGCGGCGAGGATCTTCCTGCCCGACGACGCGCCGCCCGAAGCAGGGGACCGGCTTCACATGGACGACCTTGCTGGAACCCTCGAGCGACTGCAGCAAAACGGCCCCGGGGAGCTGTACGCCGGCGAGACCGGCAGGCGCATCGTCGAGTACCTCACGGACCGCGATGGATTGTTGCGGGCCGAGGACCTGGCCGCCTACGAGCCGGTGTGGACCGAGCCGATTCGGGGCAACTACCGAGACTACGAGGTGTTGGCGTTTCCGCCCAACACCCAAGGCGTGGCGCTCCTCGCCGAGCTGAGTATCCTCAACTGGATCGATCTGAAATCCCTGGAGCACAACTCCGCCGACTACCTCCACACGATCACCGAAGCGATTCGCTTTGCGGTGACCGATCGGGACAGCAGCGTGGCGGATCCCGACGTCATGCGGGTGACGGTGGACGAGTTGCTCGACAGAGACCGCCTGCACCACTTCGCCAACAGCATCGACCCTGCGGGAATGGCGCCGGGACTCAGCACGGCCACCGACAACGACCACCCCAACACGGTGTATCTCGCCGCCGCCGACGAGGAAGGCAACGTCGTATCTCTCATTCAGAGCCTATTCAGTTCGTTTGGATCCGGACTGGTCGTTCCGGGGACGGGAATCGTGCTGCACAACAGAGGCTCGCTCTTTCGCTTCGACGAGAGCCACCCCAACGTCTTCGCGCCGAGGCGCCGGCCCTATCACACGCTGTCGCCGGCGATGATGTTGTGGGAGGGCGTGCCCGCGCTGGCGTTGGGGACGCCCGGCGGTGACGGCCAGACTCACACGTTGATCCAGCTGCTGAACAACCTCCTACTGTTCGGCATGACGCCGCAGGAGGCCATCGATGCGCCGCGGTTGAGACGCTTGCCCAACGGCTCTTTGGCCATCGAGGACCGCGTGCCGACCGACGTCCTGGACGAGTTGCTCGCACGGGGATACAACGTGTTGCCCCGGAGCGGGTGGACCGCCGAATTCGGCGGTGCCCAGATGATCGCCATCGATCCCCAGACGGGCGCCAAGCGAGCAGGAGCGGATCGGCGACGAGAGGGTTGGAGTTTGGCGTATTGAGTGAGCAGTGAGCACGTAGCGGGCTCCGGAGTATCTTGCTGGTAACAGTTTCAAATACACGCGAGCAAAAACCATGTCATCGAGCAGAAGAGAATTCTTTGCATCCCTCACGTCGCCCCCGGCGGGGGCGCAGCCGCATCTCGAACGGCCGGACGTGCCAGGGGCGGAGACGCCACTCCGGATTCTGATCCTCGGTGGCACGAGGTTCTTGGGCGTGGCCGAGGTGAATTACGCTCTCGCCCGGGGCCACCGGGTCACGCTGTTCAACCGGGGACGAACGAACCCCCAGCTCTTTCCCGACGTCGAGAAGCTGATCGGCGATCGTGACAACAACCTCACCGCCCTCGAAGGCCGCGAGTGGGATGTGGTCATCGACAATTCCTCCAGCATTCCCCGTTGGGTTCGCCAATCGGCCGGGCTCCTCAAGCACTCGGCGAGTCAATACATCTTCGTGTCGTCGCTCTCGGTGATCGCCGATAACAGCGTGATCGGCGCCGACGAGTCGATCGCGGTGGCCCAACTCGAGGACCCCACGGTGGAGCAGATCACGGGAGAGACCTACGGGGGCATGAAGGCGCTCTGCGAGCAGTTCACCATGGAGGAATTCGGCGATGGGGGCACGGTGGTGCGGCCCGGGCTCATCGTCGGCCCCATGGACGTGTCCGATCGATTCACCTACTGGCCGGTGCGGATCGACCGGGGCGGCGAGGTGCTGGCACCGGGTGCTCCTACTGATCCAGTGCAGATCGTCGACGTGCGCGATCTCGGCGCGTGGTTGGTTCGCGTGGCGGAAGACCAGTACACTGGCGTGTACAACGCCACCGGTCCGGCGGCGCCAATGTCGATGGCCGAGATGCTCTACGGCATTCGTGCGGCCACCGACGCCAACGTGTCGTTCACGTGGGTGAATGCTGATTTCCTCGAGGAGCACGGTGTCCGCCCCTGGGGGGACATGCCAACCTGGATCCCGCCGCGCGACGGGATGGAGGGCTTCAGCACGGTCAACTGCGCCAAAGCCATCGCCCACGGCCTGACGTTCCGGCCGCTGGCCGAAACGGCGAGCGATACGATTCTCTGGTGGAAAACCTTGCCCGAGGAGCGGCGCAACACCACGAGAGCAGGACTGCCGGCCGACCGCGAGGTTGAAGTCCTGGCGGCGTGGCATAGTCGGTGAGCAGTATGCAGTGACCGATATCGGACATTCACTCAACAGAGTCAGAGACATGACGACTTCCCGAAGAGGTTTTCTCCAGATCGCCGCCGCAGGTGTCGCCGGCGCAGGTATGCTGCGCAGTCCGTTCGCACACGCGCCGGCGTGGCCTCCGACGGCTGCTCCCCTTCGCATTCTCGTCCTCGGTGGGACCGGGTTCATCGGACCCCACATGGTGCGGTACGCCCTGCAGCGGGGACACACGGTCACGATCTTCAACCGGGGACGATCCAACACGCACCTGTTCCCTGAAGTCGAGCGATTGATCGGTGACCGTGAGAACGACCTCGAGACCCTCAGGGGACGCGCCTGGGACGTGGTGATCGACAATTCCGCCAGTGTTCCATGGTGGGTGCGCGATTCGGCACAACTGCTCAAGGACTCGGTCGATCGGTATCTCTTCACGTCGACCCGCTCCACGTATTCCGATTTTTCACAAGTCGGCATGAACGAGGACGGGCCCCAGCACGATCCCGATCCGTCGGGAGTGGACGAACGCCGGAGCCAGGGGTACGGCCCCAACAAGGTGCTGTGCGAGCGGGAAGCGCGGCGGGCCTTCGGCGACCGGTCCCTCATCGTGCGTCCCGGACTCATCGTGGGCCCCGGCGACAACACCGACCGCTTCAGCTACTGGCCCATTCGCGTCGATCGGGGCGGCGAGATGCTCTGCCCGGGGGACCCCGAGAATCCCGTCATGTTCATCGACGTCCGGGATCTCGCCGAGTGGTATATCCACATGCTCGAGAACGGCACCGTGGGTACCTACAACGCCCTCGGACCGGAAGCACCGCTGTCGTTCGCCGAGATGATCTACGGATGCCGGGCGGTCACGAGTGCCGAGGTGTCGTTCACCTGGGTGGACACGGACTTCCTCCTCGAGCGGGAGATGCGTCCCTATTCCGATTTCCCGTGCTGGATGCCCGCGCGAGGCGCTCGCGCCGGATTCCAACGCTTCGATCTCACGAGGCCCCTCGCCGCCGGCCTCAAGTACCGTCCGCTGGCGGTGACGGCCCGGGACACCCTCAACTGGCACAAGACTCGGCCGGCGGAGCGACAAGCCCGCTTGCGCTCCGGCATCACCGCAGAGAAGGAAGCGGAGCTGCTGGCGGAGTGGCACGCACAAGACCGCTGACCACGGCGTACAGGTCTTCCCACCCGCCCGGCAGAGCGTAGGTTCCAACGGCTCTGCCGGGCCCGTCGTACTCTAGAGGAACACCAACCTGACGGAGGAGCATCACCGTGGCAGATTGGGCAGCCCGTGTCATGAACTTCAAGCGCGGCGAGCTGCGGCTGGGCGTTATCGCCGCGGGGTTCTACTTCTGCGTCCTGTGCGGGTATTTCTTCCTGCGACCGGTGCGGGATGCCATGGGGGTATCGCGAGGGATGGACGAGCTACGCTGGCTCTTCGTGGTCACCTCGTTCAGCTCCCTCATCATCGTGCTCCTGTTCGGCGGCGTGGTGAGCAAGCTCGACCGCCGGCGGTTCATTCCCATCGGCTACCTGTTCGTCATCGTGTGCCTGTTAGGGTACGCCGCGCTCCTCATTTTCGATGCCGGCGCCGGCGGGGGCCTGATCGGGACCGATGCGGAAACGGCCGTCGCCCGCGGCGTGGGATACACTTTTTTCGTGTGGCTCTCGGTCATCAATCTGTTCGTCAACAGCCTCTTCTGGGCCTACATGGTGGATGTGTTCGGCGTCGACCAGGGCAAGCGCATGTTTGCGTTCATCGGCATCGGCGGAACCTTGGGCGCCATCGTGGGCGGCTGGTCCACCAACATCGTCAGCGGGATGACCGACTCCGTCTACCTCCCGGCCGGCCTCATACTGACCGGCGCTGCACTGTTCGGCGCCGCGATCATGGTCATGCTGTTCCTCGACAAGACGGCCACCGCTTCGGAACACTCGATGTTGACGGCATCAGGCGCCGGCGGCGCCGCCGGCCAGAATGCGGAGCAGATCGGTGGCTCGTTCTGGGATGGTGCGACGGCCGTTGCCACGTCCCCATACCTCCTGGGCATCGGCGGGTACATCATCCTGCTGGCAATTTCCAACACTATGATCTACTTCACCCAGGCCAACGTGATTCTAGACGCCACCGACACGTTCAGCCAACGGGTCGGGAGCTTCGCCCAGTTCGACATGTTGGCCCAGGTGGCCACCCTGATCACGCAGATGTTCATTACGACGCACCTGATCCGGCGCTTGGGCGTTGGCTGGACCCTGACCATCCTCCCTCTCGTCACCGTGGCCGGATTCACCGTGCTGGCCGTGTGGCCGGTCTACGGCGTGATGGCCATCTTCCAGGCGCTGCACCGCGCCACGCGGTATGCAGTGGCACGCCCGGCGCGGGAGACGCTGTTCAGCGTCGTACCGCCTGCCGAGAAGTACAAGGCGAAGCCGGTGGTCGACGTGTTCCTGTATCGGGGAGGCGATGTGGCGGGGGCCGGGATCGACGGAGCGCTACGTGCGCTGGGCCTGGCGTTGGGCTGGGTCGCCGCTGCCACCGTACCCCTTGCGGCGATTTGGGCGGTGTTGTCGGTGGGGCTGGGCCGGGCTCAGGCGCGGAAGGATACGGGCGGAGAAGCAGGATCGGGCGTCCGACATACTGCTTGAGGCGACGCTAAACGCAACGGGCAGCGGGTGTGGTCACCCGCTGCCCGCTTTGCTAACTGGCTATCGATCGGTCGTGGACGACAGCTGCTGCGCGATCTCGGCCAACCGCTCCTGGATGGACTCCTCGGAGAGCCACCGCCCCCGCACCATCACGCCGGCGCGATCCGCCACGTTCGCCACGTCCTCCAGGGGATTGGAGTTGGTGAGAATGAAATCGGCGCGCTGCCCCACGCCAACCGTGCCGAAGTTGTCTTGGCCTCGGAAGTAGTCGCCGACGTTCTTGGTACCGGTTTCGAGGATCTCGTACGGCGTCATGCCCGCTTCCGCCATCGCCTGCATCTCACGATGGAGCGAGAAGCCCGGCACGCTGAAGATCTGCGGCGAATCCGTCCCCATGAGAATCGTGACACCGGCGTCGTTGAGCTTGGAGAGGAGCGTGCGGCGGTTATCGGCAAACGCACGGGCTTGCTCGGCGTTGGTGTTCTGCTGCTGTTGCCGGACACGGTTGGCCCAGGCTCGCACCTGCCGTTGGGGCCAGTACCGCATCTCGGGATAGTTCTCCATCGCGTCCACGTCCCCGACGCCAATGATCCCCACCTCCCAGAGCACCTGGGTGGGCACGACGGCGGCCC
The DNA here is from genome assembly GCA_039588255.1 of Gemmatimonadota bacterium. Taxonomy (GTDB): domain Bacteria; phylum Gemmatimonadota; class Gemmatimonadetes; order Gemmatimonadales; family GWC2-71-9; genus B3T1B10. The sequence goes on from JBDHAF010000067.1 coordinate 9,812, forward strand.
GGGCTTGTCTGGTCAACTCGATGGCGTGGTCGAGCTTGGCCTCATCCAGGGGCGTGTTGACCCCGCCTGCGTACTCCAGATAGCCGTCCAGATGGTCGAAGGTGTCTTGCCCCATCTTGATGGCGTGTACGATGCCCACGTCGGCGGGCACGTGGCCCCCGAAGCGCATCCCCACCGCAGAGGCGGTCCGCGCCAGAGCGTCGTATTGCTCCACGGTGAGCCCGGGGTGGATCTTCAAGTGGTCCCACCCCTCGGCTTTCTGGCGGCGTACTTTCTCGACCGCATGCGCCGGCGAGGTCACGGAGCCACCGTTGAAGCTCGGTCCCGCGAGGTACAACGAAGGTCCGATGAGCTGGCCACTGTTGGTGCGGCGCTTGAGATCCAGGTGTCCGTCCAGGCCCAACATCCCCCGCACCGTCGTCACGCCGTTGGCCACGTAGAGGAGCATGACCGTCTCGGCAAACGCGCCGCTGGGCGTGTGACCGTGCATCTCGGCCAAACCCGGCATCAAGTATTTCCCGCCCGCATCGATGCGCCGGGCATCTGCCGGAACCGTGACGCTGCCTGCCGGACCCATGTCCGTGACTCTCCCCTGCTCCACCACCACCGTGTAGTTGCGGAGCACCCGCTCCTCGTCCATGGGGACCACGTTGACGTTCACGAAGGCCGTGACGGCGGGTTGCTGCTGCTGCCCCTGGGCGTGCACGGGCCCGACCGTCATTCCCACTGCCGCTGTGGCAATCAAAGCGCCAAGAGCGCCGCTGAACACTCTTTTCATCCTCGATCCTCGCCTATGAGTTATTGCAGGGTAAAGAGACCACCGAATCTCGCAACAGGGCCCCGATAATGACAGGGGTACCCGGATTCAACCGGAAGGTTCGGTGGCGCCAATCGGGCGGCGTCGGTAGCGCACAGTGGTCCACCATATCACTCCCAGGCATACCACGCCCAAGCCCACTGCCGCTCCGGGATTGGCCCGGAGCAGCGCAGCCATGCCCGTGCCCGACGCCGTGAACACGATGGCCCCGGGGAGGATGCCCACGATCGTGGTCCACAGGAAGGTCCAGCGGGGCACCGCCGTCAGGCCCGCACCCCAGTTGATCGCGGTGAACGCCACCGCGGGAATCAGGCGCAGCGTGAGGAGTCCGGGCCACCCGGCGGAATCCACCAACCGATCGGCACGCTCGAGAACGGCGGGCTTGACGAACCGCTCGGTGAGGGGCCGCCCGAGCCGCCGCGCCAGCTCGAAGCTGATCCACGCGCCCACGATGGCGCCGAGCCAAGTGATGGCCGTACCCACGAGCGCGCCGAACACGCACCGGCGGGATCACCACGCTCTGGAGCTGACCCCCTGCCAGCAGAGGCCGCTGCTCGGGATGGTCTCCTGGCGCCACGGACAGCACCCCTATCACCATCAAGGTCTTCAGCATGTCATCTGTACGCCGACCCCGGGGATTTGTTTCGGAAAGAGAGTGTGGAAAGACAACACCCCGGGCGCAAGCCCAGGGTGTTGTCTGTAGGTGTGACAGGAGGTGTTACTGCCTGGTGCCCCGCCCTCGCAGGACGCTCATAACCCGTCCGTACTCGTACTCGGATTCGAGGGTGTCGGCCACCCGGGAGAGCGCCTCGACGATCTCCTCGTCCTGCCGGTAGCGCCGGCCCAGGTCCCGCAGCAACGTGGACTTGTCGTGGTCGGAGGACATGCCTCCAATGGCGTCAATCGCATCCAGCAGCGTGGCGCGGCTCACACCATCGGGTCGGGTGACTTCCCGGAGCACCCGGCGGCGCTCGTAGTCGGACGAGAGCGACTCCACCGCTTGGAAGAAGAGCGGTCGCAGCGTGTCGTCCACCGTGAACCGGCTCGCCGCCGACTGGAGCACGTTCGATAACTCGTGATCCGACTCGATAGTCGCAGCGGACTGGAGGATGTCGCGCCCCGCCGATTGAGGCAGATCCTGATTCTCCATCAGCGCGGTGATGATCTTACGCCGCTCATAGTCTGACTCCACGGAGTTCACCCCACGGAAGTACACGGCGCGGAGTTCGTCGTCCAACATGTACTTGCTCGCCGTGCTGGTGAGCACCCGGCTGAGCTCGTAGTCGGACTCGATGAGCTCCGCCGACTCGAGGAGCTGTAACAAAGTCTCATCCGACAGGTCGGGCTGCTCGAACACCGCCCGCAGCACCCGCGATCGCTCGTAGTCCGACGAGATTCCTTCCGCCGCCGTGAGGTAGGCCGTCCGCAGGCGTGGGTCGTACAGGTATTGCCCGGCGATTTCCCGAAGCACGCGGGACAGCTCGTAGTCGGACTCGAGATCGGCGGCCGATTGGAGCATGCTCAACACCAACTCGTCTTCGAGTCCCTGCTGGGTGAGAATCGCCCGAAGCACTCGGCTCTTCTCGTAATCCGATTCGAGGCTGTTGGACGTCTCGACGTAGACGCGCCGCAGGTTGGAATCCTCGAGGTAAGTCGCCGGCACCGATCGCAGCAATCGGGACATCTCGTAGTCGGATTCGATTTCCTGTTGGGCCGTCTCGAACAGCGTGGCCACTTGGGACGCATCCAACTCTCCGGTTTCGATCGCCTTCTCGTAATAACGCGCCCGGAGGTAAGAGCTGTAGGCGCGGCTCGCCTCCTGCAACAAGCCGTCCACGCCCCGCGTGTCGAGAATCCAGTCAACCCGCTCCTCCAGCTGGTAGGTGCTGCGGCGGAAGAAATCCTCCAGTGCGGCGGCGAACCATTCTGCCGCCTCGGCGTCGTACGATCGCTCGTCGCGGTCGACGAGCCACCTCCGCTCCACGCCGTCCCGGCCCTCCGAGAGGGAGACCTCGCGGATCGTCTCCCCGTCGTCGATCTCGATGGAGAAGACCCCGTCACGGGACAGCCGCGCAACGTCGGTGAAGTCCTCGTTGAAATCCACGTCGCCGCGGATGCGGATGAGCCCTTCGCAGTTACCCTCCCACCAGCGGATCGTGTGCCGGTCGTCGTTTGAGTTGGAACTGGTGCCGTGTTTGTCGCCCCGGCGTACGTCACACTGGATGTCCTGGATGTAGAACACCGGCACCGTGCGCTCGCCCACGGCGACGCCGAATGCCTCGCTGGCATACGCAGGTTCGGCACGCTCGTCCCGTGCGGCCGGCTCGGGCACCGTGAGGGGCCCCGCCGACTCCGAGGTAGGCTCCACCGCATATGCTGCTCGCGGCTCGAGCGTAGCCAGCGGCTCCGCCGCGGCGGCCTGCGGAGCGTGGGCGCACGCCAGCGGTAGCACCACCGCGGCGGCGACGGCCCACGTCATGGCCGACGTCGATCGACTCACGCCACGCCGGTTCCGCGTGTCGTCCAACACGTCCAACAGGCGCCCTGTGAGCTGCGACGGGCGGGCCATCGCTACCGTCGCAAAGGCCGTCGACTGGGATGCCTTCAGCGTGCGGGCGATCTCGAGGAGATGATGGGCGTACTCAGACGGCTTCGTGCCGGCGTTCAGCACGGTGTCGTCGCAGGCCCGTTCCCGTTCGAGGCGCAGCTGTCTGGCCGCGAGCCACACGAAGGGGTTGAACCAGTACACGGCGCAGGTGTAGCGCGCGATCAGCTGGAGCACGTAGTCGTTCCGGCGCACATGCGCGAGTTCGTGCAACAGCACGTCCCGGCGACGCATGAACGACCAGGCGGCCGCGTCCCGTGGAAACAGCACGACGGGACGGCGGTACCCCCATGTCATGGGCGTGATGGCGGTGTGGCTTTCCAGCAGCCGGATCGGCCGGTGGATCTCGAGATCGTCGGCAATGGCCTCTGCCAACGCGAGGAGCTCCTCGTCGGTCAACGGCTTCGCGCTCCGGGCAATTCCCCACACCCGGAGCAACCCCAATCCGAGCAAGGCCACCACCAGGGACGCCCCTACCAGCCACGCCGTTAGCGCGGCGACCGGCCAATCCGAGAATCCCGCCCGGGCGTCAGCCCAATCCGGGATGCTCACCGCCGGAGCGATGGTCGCCGGCCCCACCACGTCGGCCCGCTCCCGCACTGCCGGCGGCGCCGGCTCTGGGGCAGGTTCGGCCCGTCCCGTCGCCACGCCCCGGGGCGGAACCGCCCGGGCCGGCGGGGCCGGGCGCACCTCAGCGGCAGGCGCCGCGGGGGGAACCATCACCGCCGGCGGAGCGACGTCGACAGCCGCCGCCGGCCCGACACCCTCAAAGGCGGGGAGAAACGCAACCTGCCATTGGGGGAGAACGATCGACAGCACCGGCAGGAGCAGCAGGGCTCCCAGGGCCACCGCCCATACGTGATGTCGCACCGCCGCCGACGCCCCACGGAGCCCGAAGGTCACGGCGGCCGCGACACCCAGGATCACAAGGCTCTTCACCGCTACATCGATCAGGACGATCACCCACCCGAGCACGTCGTTGGGAACCCCGATCGACTGGAGGACTTCCAATACCCAGTTCATTACCGACCCTCCTTCTTCGCCTGCTCGATCAGTTCGGCCAGCCGGTCCAGCTCGACCTCCGACATCTCCTTGGCAGACATATCCAGCAGCGTGGCCACGGCCTGCTCGGTCGAGTCCTCGAAGAAGGTCCCCACAACCTGCTTCAGAGCCGACTGCCTCGCTCGATCGCGCGACACCGTGGGATAAAAGACGTACCTGGGGCCGTCCTGCTCGTGCCGCACGTGGCCTTTGTCCTCCAAGACCCGGAGCAGCGCCCGGACGGCTGAGTAGCTCGGGGGATCGGGCAGGCTCTCCATCACCTCCGCGGCGGTGGCCCGCCCGCGCTGGTAGATGCTGTCCATGATCTGACGCTCTCGCCTGCTCAATACGGCGTGCTTGTCCATAATGATTCGCCCCGATGCTAAAAATCCAGCAGTCTGCTGCTAAATTAGCACCAGGACGGAATCTGTCAACCGGTGGGGTTCTGGGTGGATGTACGGGGTTGGGCGCTAGGATCCGTAGCGCAGCTTCACCAGGGAGGTTTCCCCTCCCGGCTCGAGGGTGATGACGAAGAGCCAGTCGTACTCATCGTCGCGTAGATCCTCCATGGGGCCCGCCCCCAGGGCCGTGATGAGCTGGGGAACCGTGTTGGAGTGCCCTACCACCAAGACCGTCTCCCCCATGTGGGTCCGGAGCCTCGCCACCATGTCCTCGGTGAACGTCCGGGTGATAGGAGTGACCGTGACCTCGATCCCCAGCTCGCCGGCGAGGGGCTCCGCCGTATGGCGGGTGCGGAGAAACGGCGTGGAGTAGATCGTGGTGGTGCCCGCGTCGCCGAGCATCCGGGCCAGGGCCTGGGCCCGGTTGCGGCCGGCCTCGGTGAGCTCCGGATCCCGGTCGCCGGCCTCGCCGCCCTTCTCCGCGTGTCGCACCAGAATGATGGTGGCAGGGGCCTGTGCCACCGCGGTGGTGGTGATTGGCAGCAACGCCGCGAGGGCCAGAACGACGGCTCGGGATCTCTTCATGTTCAGCTCTTTCCGGTTGGCTCAGCCTTGGCGGGGAGCGTGACGGTCACGGATCCCCATGAGCTCCAAGAGCCGCAACGCGTTGGTGGACGTGGCGACGCCGGGCCGAAGGTGGTAATCGAACGACATGCCGGCCGCTGCGCCATCCCCCCCGACCTCGATGGTCTCGGTGAAATGCACCGGCCGACCGTCAAGCACCCACGTGCTGCATGTACATGGCGATCGCGAACTGCAGGAACGTCACCAGTGCCCACACGCCGCCGGTGACGAGCACGGCGCCGGTCGTCCCAACCCGTCGCGTTCCCGTGAGACCCAGGACCATCAGCCCGACCCAGCCCAGCTCGAACACGTTGGCCTGACTGAGCACCGTGTAGAACCCCGAAGCGCCTGAAGGGGTCTCCAAGAAGAACGCAGCGATCGACCCCGGCATCACGCCGAGCGAAGCCGCATCGATTGCCGACGGCTCCTGCCGCACGAGCCAGACCAGACGATTGGCAGAACCCACTAGATTGGAGATGAACGCGATGGCCGCGATGCGAAAGAGTCGCCCAAACCGGATTTCAATCGTGCCCAAGAGGCAGAACATCTGGACGAGCAGGGCGATAAATGCGACGCGCAACCAGAGCATTCCGGGAATCGTCAGGTAACTCCAGCCGCGAAACCGGCTCAGCATATCGATCTGGGCGTCGATGCGCTCCGCCCCGAGCTGCGACCCGAGAATGTTGCGATACACCTCTGGGGTCATGACGAACTCGTTTTCCGCCCAAGCGAGCACCGCGCTGGCGACGACGAGAAGCCCAAAGAGCTGCCAGGTCCCGAAGCGCCGAGTCATGCCGAAACAGCGAGATCGTCATGCACACCCACCAACCGCCTGAACTCCGTCGGCCCGGCGAGCAGGTCGCGGGGGACGCCTTCCTCGATCACACCACCCCGACCCATGACGTAGAGATAATCCGCGTGGAGCAATGTGCGGAGCTGATGCGACACCACCAGCACGGCGCGGTCTCGCGCGTACGCCGTCAGCGTCCTCATCATCGCCCTCGCAGTCTCGACATCGGCCGTGTTTATTCCTTCATCCACGAGGAGGACGGTCGGCGCTTCGAGGAGCGCTCGCAGCAATCCGATCACCTGGCGCTCTCCCGACGAAAGCTTGCGACCGCCCTCCCCAACGACGGTGAGCAGTCCTGACGGAAACCGGTCGAGAAACGATGTAAGACCGAGCTCGTCGATGCGCCGCGTGACGTCATCGGGTCCGCCAACCCTTCGGCCCAGCAGCACGTTGTCGGCGATCGTGCCAGTGATGAGCTTCACACTCTCGGGAAGCGCGGTCACGTGACGCCGATAGCTCTCGAGATCGATTCCACTCACCATCACATCGTCCACGCGCACCTCTCCTGCCGTAAGGGTGTACTTGCGCTCCAGGATTTTCACGAGCGTGCTCTTGCCCACTCCTGTAGCGCCGCACAGCGCCGTGATGCGCCCGCGCTCTATTGAGAGGGTGAGACCATCGAACAGCCTGCCGCCCTTCGGCCACTCGAACCGTCCGTCCCGCACCGAGAGCGCCCGCCGCAGCCGGAATCGCGTCGCGCCGGGTGCGCGCTCCGGCTCGACGAGGAGCAAGTCCATGAGCCGCCGCGCCGCCACAGAAGCCTCCTGCACCGCCAAGTGCGTCTCCACCATCCGTACGGTCGCCGGCATCATTCCCGCAAACAGCGAGTACGCGGCCATCATTTGTCCTAAAGTGATGGATCCGCCCATGACGAGCATGGCTCCCGCCGTCAGCGCCGTCATGACAAGCAACCCACCGCCCAGCTCGGCGTACAGAGACACCCGGGCCTGCGTCTTGCCCAGCCGTGCCACGCGTTCCTGGAAGCTGCCGTAGAGCTTACCTGTGAGTGCCGCGAAGACGCCGCCCGAGTTGACACTTCGAATAGCTTCGATACCAATCAAGCCGTCGATGTACGATGCCTCGACCTGCGCATAGCTCCGCATGGCCTCATGCTGCTCGGACTGGATGCGTCGGGTCATGAGGCCAAGCATCGTCACGTAGAGCGGGACCGTTGCCAGCGCAATCCAGCCGAGTGCTGGAGTCAGCACGAAGAGAAAAGTCGTCGAGCCGACAACGACCAAGACGTCAACCGCCGTCGAACCGACCATCCCAAGCACCGCGGCTTGAATCCTCACGGAGTCGTTCAATCGCGCAGTGATATCCCCCGTTCGGCGCGACTCGAAGAATCGAGTCGGCAGCTTGAACAGATGGCCAAGCGAGTCGACCGCCACCGCCGTGCTGACCCGCCGATTCAGCTCAACGAGCACCCGCTGGCGGATGTAGCCGACACCAGCCCGAAGGACCTGTACACCGAGCAAAAAGATGCCCGTGGCGACGACCGCCGAGGCGCGGCGCGCCGGGATGAAGCGGTCGATCAATAGCTGAACGAAGACCGCGGTCAGCAGTCCAAGTACGGTGTAGGCGACGCCGAGAAAGATGGATTGCACAACCCACGCCTCCTGGCGGCGAAAATATGAGACGATCCATCGCACCCAGTGTGGCGTCGGCGAACGGTGCAGCTCCTTGCTTGGTGACAGTAGCAGCACCGATCGCGTTACCCAGATGGCGAGGAAGTCGCTTCGGCACATCCGGACGATGCCTCGCGCCGGATCACCCAGCAGCACCGCCTTCTCGCCGACTCGATACACAACCACGTAGTGCGGCAGGACCCCGTCCATGACCACATGAGCGACGCACGGCAACGCGACCGTACCCAGATCGTCGTACTCGCCGCGGGCTCCGCTCGCCCGGAACCCGAGCCGCTCCGCCGCGCGGAGCAAGGCAAGCAATGTCGTCCCGTTCGTATCCGTAAGGGAGAGCTCGCGAACCGCGACGAGACTCGCATCTCCGCCCCAAAACTTGAGCACGCTCAAGAGCGCGGCGGGTCCGCAGTCGGTCCGATCGTATTGCCGCACGACCGGGTAGCGGCGCCTGAGCAAGCTGCGCAGCACGGTGTTCAGCATGAGTCCGGCCACGATGTTCCATTACGCTCGACCGGCGCCGCGAACTCGATTGGGTTGCCGGAAGCCCGCCACGCATTGCCGCGTGTGATGCGTAAGAAGATGTCCTCCAGGCTCTCGCCGGGCGTGCGGCCGAACTGTTGACGGAGGTCGTCCAACGTCCCCTGGGCGATGAGCCGGCCGTGGTGAATCACCGCCAATTGATCCGCGAGACGCTCGGCGATCTCCATGATGTGAGTCGTGAAGAACACGAGTTTCCCGGCATCCCGCGCCTCGAGCATGCGGTCCTTGACGAGGCGCGCGCTGGCTGCATCGAGGGCCCCTGTTGGCTCATCGAACAGCAGAATGTCGGGGTCATGCAGCAGCGCAGCGAGAAACGCGATCTTCTTCTTCATGCCCAGAGAGTAGCTCTTGATGAGCGTGTCGGCGTCACCGCCTAGCTCCAGGCACTCCAGTTGTTCTTCGATCCAATCACGGCGTGACGCGTCCACGCCGTACAATTCCGCGATGAAGAGGAGAAACTCGCGCCCCGTAAGATAGTCGTACAGCACAGGTTGCTCGGCCAGATAGCCGACTGCTCGACGGATCTCGTGAATCTCCGGCGAGCCCACGTGTACGCCGTTGATGCGGACGTCCCCCGCCGTCGGGTTCTTGTGGCCCACGATCGTGTGAATAGTCGTCGTCTTCCCTGCACCGTTCGGCCCGAGGAAGCAGAACACCTCGCCCGAACGCATTGTGAGGCTCAGGTCGCGCACAGCGACCTTGTCCCCGTAGGATTTCGTCAGCTGGTCGATCTCGATGCGCTGGGCCATATGCGTCATAATTCAATCCGTGGAAACCGGTGGAGCGCCCACCACGTGACGGCGAAGAACGCGGCGACGAGCGTAAGGACAACGAGGGTGATGAGACCGGCGTAGCTTCCGCCATCCATTCTTCCCAGGCCGCATTGCACGTGCGCGACGCCCACGAGCGACAGCGACATAGCGCATGTGCCCAGGTACAGGTACTTGGCCACGGTCGTGGCGCCGGACAGGAATGTGGCCCGACGTTGGAGGTCCGGTAGCAGGAACCCCAGCGCCGAAGCCGCAAAGGTCCATATCAATGCACCGCCGATGGCGTACACCAGCACCGCGATTAGGGTAATCTGGCGGAGGCCGGCGATCTGAGCCGCGGCGAACAGCACCAGCGCGTGCGCAACCGCATGCGTCAGGACGTAGATGCCGTTTGCGAGCCCCTTTCGCACGAAGAGCTGCCCGCCCGTCAGCACCGGGCGCAGCAGTCCGAGCTGCGAACCCTCGAGGCCGAGGCAATTGAGGCCGCGCAGCATGGCGAGTCCGGCGACCACTCCGAGGAGCACGACGACCAGCAGGGCGGCCGAGTGCACTGGTTGCAGCGCGCTGCGGTTACGCAGCACGGCAATCAGCACCACCGCGCCAACTCCCGCGGAGAACGCAAACCACTGCTCACCGAAGTAACTGCGCGGCTCTCTGGCATAGGGCGCTACCACGTCCTTGCGCCAAAACGGCCTCACCGCTGGCCACCGACCCCTGCCGGCGCGCAATCCGTCGAATAGGCTCGAGTAGCGTCGACGGGTAGACGCAGCTAGATCGATCGGGAGCTCGAGGTGCGCCACCGCTGCCCAGGCAGTCGCAGCCCGCAGCGCCAACCACGTCGCCAGGCCCAAAGCGACAATCCAACCGAGTAGGGTGAGCCACCGTCCCTCGTCGATCGCGAGAGTCGCACCGAGAGGGGCCAGGCCAAAATGGAGCGCGCGCTGCGCCATTTCACCAAGCGCTGCGAGCCGCTCAGGAGCGCGCTCCACCATGCTAGTGACGCCTGCAGTGAGGAGAAAGAAGGCGCCGAAAAAGACTGCGGCGCCGCCTCTCAGGACAATCCTTGCACGACGGGCGATGTTGGGCCGACGAGTCCAGCTTCGGCACACAGAGGCTACCGCGATGCCGAGCACCAGCAGATACACCGAGGTTGTCGCCAGGTGGACGGGAATTCCGATCCACGGAGACTCGAGTCGATTGATGAGGGCGCGACCGTAAAAGAGATAGAAGAATGGCACGAGGTATGCCACGCCCAGGAGTAATACCGAAACCAGCATCCGGTCGAGCGCCAAGAGCGGCATGACACTCGGATGCGACATCAGCGGCTCTGGCGTACGCCGTACCACGAACACCTTCGAGAGGATCGGCGGTACAAAGGCGACGAACGCGAGTGCGAGCGCAAGATGAGCAGCCACGAGCATCCCGCCCAACACGCCGGAGCCGGGTAGTATCCGAGCCGCAGCGCCGTGGATCACCAGTGGTATCAGCGACGGAAGGGCCACGATGATCAAGACGATCCACAGTTTACCCGAGAGCGTGTGCAGCGCTTCGTGATAGACCGCCCGGCGGGACATCTTCCACTTCCACCGTGCAAAGGTCAGCAACATGAGCATATTGTCACGCCAGTTTCCCATCGCGTTGCGTGTCACAGTCTTTGCGGGCATAAACGGGACCCCTCGAATCCGAATCGACGAACCTGAGGAGCCCCGCTTGACCGACTGAACGGTCAAGTTCATGCACCGCGCGCCGGCTACCCTCACCTCCTTCGTTGGGTCAGGCGAGGCAAGCGGCCCAACCCGTCGCCAAGCTGTAGAAGCCGAGCTTGGAGAGTGGATCGGGGCTCACGATGACCGCTACGGTGGCTACGCCGGTGAGCCCACAGATGAATCCGCGCCAGAAGCCTCCGCCTTCGAGTTGCTGCGCCTGCTCGAGTGTCAATACCTGCATCAGTTATTCCTCCATGATCTCAATGGTGTGATGCCGTGCCGGCGGCACGCCGGCACGGCGTCGGACTGTGCCGAGGAGCCAATGACTCCTCTCAACCCAGGGCGGCCTCGATTAGACACACCCCAACGGCCTTGCTGAAGAGATATCCCGCCAGCAAACGACTGACGAAGATCCCGACGCCAACCGTCGCTCCCATCGCCAGGCCACACAAAAAGAGACCTCCTCCCTCGATATCCGTCATCTGGTCAGAGCTGAGCGTATGCATCAGTACCTCCTATTCGACATTGTTGATGTTGTGTGATTGGGCGCCGCGTCGGACGCAGCACCGGTTGTTCGGCCCCACACGTTGCCACCTGGGACACCGCGCACGCCGATCCGTCCTCCGTGTGACCAGGCTCGAGCAACACCTCTAATTCCGTCTCCCCAAGCCATTTCCCCACCAACTTGCCGGTTGCGTCGAACAGAAACAGCGCGGGCGTCATCACGATCCCGAAGTGTTGCGCAAAGACATCTCGGTCGACCGTCCCCCACGTCACGTACTCCGAGCGCGCGAGACGCGGCCACCGCCCCTCAATCGCGGCCATGTTCAACGAGTCCTCCGTCGTGAGCAGGAACAACTCCATGCCCGCCAACCGGTCGAGGTGTGGCTCGAACGTGTCGAACTCGTAGGCGCAGTGCACGCATCGGCTGTGAAAGAGAATGAGCAGGGTGCGCCCCCGCGGGCTGGGGCGGAACGTGGCCTGTCCCCGCGCCGTCGCGAACGCAAATGATGGTGCGGCCGAACCAAGCGGCAACACCTCCCGCCGCGAGGCCGCCGCCACCACCCAACTCCCCACGAGCACAACGGCTGCTAGGAATACGAACGCCAAAAATTTCTTCACCATGATCCGCCGAGAGACGCCTTCCGTGAAGGACGTAGCCAGGCTACGACGGGCCGTTCAACAAACCCTCAACAGGCAAGCAAGTTGGTGTGACCGCCCCACTTCGGGCATCGCCTCGACGGTCGGGATCAGGCTCCCCATCCGCCCATCACCGTGATATCATCCGTGCCATGGACAGAAAGATGATTCTCGCGGCCCTGCCGCTCGTGCTGATGATCGCGCTCCCGGCGCGCGCCCAGGACTCTTCCCCGGGGATGGGAGACAGCGCCTACGTGGCGGGCGAATACCGCGTGTTCACCGGGGCCGGCGAACCTGCCTCGATCGACGAAATCGTCACCGAGATGGGACGGCACCAGGTCGTGTTCGTCGGCGAGGCCCACGACGACCCGACCGGCCACATGCTCGAGGCCGATCTGCTCAAGAGGGCGTACGAGGCCTACGGAGCCCCGGGGTCGAACCACGGCGCGCCCCGCCCGGTGGCGCTATCGCTCGAGTTCTTTCAGCGCGACGCGCAGCCGATCCTCGACGAGTACCTGGCCGGCCTGATCACGGAGAGGGCGTTCCGGGCTGCCAGTCGGCCGTGGCCCCGATACGAGACCGACTACCGGCCGCTGATCGAGGTCTCGAAGGAGAACGGGCTGGCGGTGATCGCGGCGAACGCCCCGCGGCGGTACGCGACCCGGGTGACGATGAATGGGCGGGAGTCGCTGTACGACCTGAGCCCCGAGGCCCTGGCGAGCCTCGCGCCCCTGCCCTATGGACAGCCCTCCCAGGAGTACCGCGACCAGTGGATCCGGGTCATCTCCGAGGTGATGAAGCAAGAGGGTATGAAGTGCGGCCTGCCGATCCCTGAACCTGAGGAAGGGGAAGAGCCGGCGCAGGCGCGGGCCCCCGTCGGATCACACGACAACATGGGGAACCAGCTGCACAGCCAGGTGCTGTGGGACGCGACGATGGCGTACTGGATCTCGGAGTACCTGGCGCAGGAGCCGGACGCCCTCGTGCTGCACATGGTCGGCGGTTTCCACGTCGCGCGCGGCACCGGCACGCCAGAGCACCTCGAGGCCTACCGTCCCGGCACCTCGCGCATGATCGTCGTCCTGCGACCGGTGGAGGACGTCAACACCTTCGAGCCCGCCCCAGACGGTGAGTGGGGCGACTTCGTCATCCAGACGGACAAGACTCGGACGCTCGAGGCGATCGAGTGCCGGGAATACGTGGCCGAGCTGGGGGCGGAGTAGCGTACGAAGGTGCGGCACCGCGGCCGCGCTGCGTGCCGGCCTGCGGGTTGGTGATTGGCACCCCAGGAGACCCCGAATAGCTCCTAGACCACGATCCAGGGCTTCGGTTGGGCTAGAAGGAGTCTGGTGGCGTCGTCGGGATCGACGGGCTTCGCGTACAAATGCCCCTGGCCATATTGGCATTCGAGTGATTTGAGCCACTCCGCCTGCTCCCGCGTGTCCACGCCCTCGGCCACGACCTCCACGCCGAGGTCGGACGCAAGCCGCATGATCGTGCGAACGATGGAAACGGTACTTTCGTCCGAATTCGGGTCGCAGATGAACGATCGATCGATCTTGAGAGCGTCGAACGGGATGCGGTGAAGGTAGCTCAAGGAAGAATATCCGGTGCCGAAATCGTCGATGTGGATCTTGGTGCCGAGATTGCGGAGGCGCTCGAGGACGTCGATACAGGAGTCGATGTCTTGCATGAGCATGCTCTCCGTGATCTCCAGGATGATTGACCCCGGAAGCGTGCCGACGAGGGCCTCGCCGACCTGCTGTACGAGGTGGGGATCCTGGAACTGCCGAGCCGACAAGTTCACGCTGACAGACAAGTCGGTTTCCTCTGGAAACTGCTTCCGCCAAGCAAGGATTTGGCGACAGGCCTCACGCAGCACCCAATCTCCCAAAGGCACGATCACTCCAGTTTCTTCCGCGACGGGGATGAACTGCGCGGGCAGCGTCATGCCGCGGAACGGGTGCTCCCACCGTACGAGGGCTTCGAAACCGCTTATGCGGCCGCTGCTCAGCGACACAATCGGCATGAAGACCAACCGAAACTGATCGTCCTGTAATCCGGCACGGAGATCGGCTTCGATCTGGAGTCGGACTATCACCCGGTGGTGCATGCCCGGATCAAAGAACTCGTAGTTAGTCCCCCCGCTCGCCTTGGCCCGGCGCATGGCGGTCTCGCCATCCCGCAGCAGGTCCTCGGCGCACTCGGACGGGCCTTCACTCGACGCTATCCCAATGCTCGCTGTGGCAAACACGTCCCGCCCCCCAAGGCAAAACGGCTCCCGAAGCTGCGCCTCGATTCGCCCGACCACGCGAATGGCGTCCTGTGCTCTCTGCCCCAGCGACAGCAGGATGCCGAACTCGTCACCACCGACGCGCGCCACCGTGTCTTCCGGACGCACACATCGCAGCAACCGATGAGAGAGGGCAAGCAGCAACTGATCACCGCCGGAGCGTCCGTGACTGGCGTTCACACGTTGAAAATGGTCGAGACCGAAGAGCATCACCCAGAATGTGTTTTCCTGCCGGCGGGCCCGCACCAGGGTTCGGTCGACCAGCTCCGTGAAGTGAGCCCGATTGGGCAAACCGGTCAGCGGATCGTGGATGATATTGAGCGCCGCGTTGGCGCGTGACATGGTCTGATCGAGCAGGGCCAGGACGAGAACCGCGAGCACGCTTATGCCCAACCCGGGGATCTCTTCGATCAGCGACGGCGGGGCGACGTTCACGGCGCCGGTCGCGTCGAAGAGTACGGCAATGCGACTCAGCGCGACGGCGCTGAGGAGCGCGATGAGGGCGCGCAGCCGCGGGTCACTGAGCCGGACTAGAAGTACTATGCTCCAGCCCACAGTTACCAGCAGGATGAACAACGACACATATGTGACGACGGTCACAAACAACGGTCCCGGCTTGGAGTTTTGGTTCTGCCAGTCAGCCAGGTGCCTCCCGCGGAGGCGCACAGGCGACCGTGTGGTAATGGCAAGTTACTGGCCGCTGGCCAAGCTGTCGGGGGCACGCGTCACAAGCCCGTTTCCGGGGCGGGGTGAGCTACAGCAGCCGAGGTCCCGGCGAACATTTCATCCCAAGATCGCGACAAACAACGGAAGCCCCGTCACCACCGACACCAGCAGCAGCACAGTCAACGCGGCGGCGACCACCCCGGCCTCGGTCCATCCCCGAACCGGGTCGCGTAATGCACGCGGTGGCGGAAAATCGGGGAGGTCGAGCAGTACCTCATCTCTGGGATAGTACCGTAATCGGACCTCCTCCATGGTGCACGGCGTCTTCATGTCCCTGCGGGTCCACCACGACGGTGGCTGGTCACCTAATGCGCAACCGGCGCGGATTTGTCGTGTGAACTCGCGGCCGTCGAAACGGAGGGGATCCATGTCCAGGAACGCCTCGCTGACGTCGTTTTGAACGTGCAGTCGCTTTGCAGTTCCGGTGGGATCGGTGAAGTTGAAATCCCAGTGGTCGACGTACGTCACTCCGCGATCGGTCTCGACGGTTTCGCGACGATGGGTGGCGGCGGCTTCGACAACAACTCCACGCCGTACGAGCAACTCCGGAGTCTCGTAGATCTCGGAGACGAGTACGCCCGACCCGGTCGCCACCCATTGGAGTGTCCACCCGAAGGTGCCGAGCAGGAGGGAGGTCCAGAATAGTCTGCGGGCCAGGGGTGAAATACTGAACCGGGCCAGTGACTTGCGCGGAATGGGCACATAGTGCTCCGGATCCTTCATGGGTACATAGTCCTCCAGATCCTTCTTCGGAACGGGAGGCAGTCCAACCGGTTTCAGCCCAGCCAGGCCGTCGTGAAGTGCATGTCGGGCATCCAAGCTGCTCCAATAGTCGGCATGGGCGATGGTTCGGCGGCCGCTCAAGCCGGTTGACAGGTCGCGTCCCTTGAACGGCTTCAGACCGAGATCGGCGCCCATGTAGTCCCCGGGGCGGTGGACGTTGATCCACCGAAACTCATCGAGGCGCCTCACGATCGAATCGATCAAGTCTTCCATGGACTCGGGGAAGAGGGTGCGTGGATAATAGCGCAGGAAATATCGGCGCAGCGGCGAGGCCATCGTCACCAGCAGAACACGATCGGTATCCCGCCACTCGCGCGAGTGCAAGATGGAATCGAGTGCGATCACCGTGCCCATCCCTTGTCCAGACAACACGAATTCTCGGTCCTCGCCGGAGCGCTTTCGAGACCGCACAATGGCCTTGTCAAGCACGTGTTGAATCCTTGAGCGGAAGCCCGGCTCGCCCAGATAGCGACACACGTCGAGCATGGCCTCGATCGGCTCTCCGATGGATCGGCGCCCCCAGGAGGATCGCAGCGCCAGGACTGCCACCAACGTTAGACCCCAGCGCACGAGAGCGCCTGTACTGGAAAGGAGAAACACCGGCAATCCGAGCACCCCGAAGAACGTCCACAACAGGACCGTGTCTGCTGCGAGCGCAGCGATCGTCACGATAATTACAGGCTGCAGGAACAAGAGGGCGATACTGCGGAATGTGACAATGGCGGGACGTGGCGAAAGGGTGAGGAGCAGTCGCAAACCGCTGAGTACGATAAGCAGAATGACTCCGATGACGATTCCGTTCTCCAACCATTCAGAGGCAGCGGCGAGCCATTGCATCGGAGCGAACCCGACCGTAGGAAGACCGTACCAGACAGCCGGCCTCAACACCACGAACCCGGCGACCGACCTGACAACCAGTAAGGCCAGGATGCCGGACACCAGCCATTGCAGAAGCCGATGCAGACGCACCTGCCCCGCACCCACTATCGCATCCAATGCGTGGATCCCGAACTCCAAACCCTCGCGCGACGCAGCACCGATATGGGCGGCATTCCGCTTCAGATACCGGTACAGATTCCGCACTCCCCCGTGACCAACACGGGGGACCACCCCGTCCCAGTCGAACCCGAGTGTCACCACTCGATCGTACTGGTTCGAGTCCGCGAAGTTGGCGTCCATCGCCCGTGCGATGTCAACGCTCCGGCCGGATTTGTGAATTGCGATGCCTGGTACTGTCACGACCGCTCCATGCCGGCCTAGGATCCGGCGTGTGGCAGTTGGGAAACGTCCTGGCCTCGGGCCAATGAAAGATCGGCACCAGAGAGCGTTGTGGGCGTGACGTCCATCACCCTTACACCAGGGCCCACGCGAAGCCGTCGATCGTATCTTCCGGTTGGTTCAGTCTTGGCGAGGAGCCTGACGGTGCCGGATCCCCATCAGCTCCAAGAGCCGCAACGCGTTGGTGGACGTGGCGACGCCGGGCCGAAGTCGATAATCGAACGACATGCCGGCCGCCGCTCCATCCCCCCCGACCTCGATGGTCTCGGTGAAGTGCACCGGCCGGCAAGCCTGCTTCAACTCCTCCGCGTCGGCCAGCGCCAAATCGTGCGTCGTGACGGCGCCCAACGTGTCCATGGAGATCAGCTCCCCGACGATCCGGCACACCGCCACGTGGCGCTCCGCGGAGTTGGTTCCCTGGAGAACCTCATCCAGAAGATAGAGAAACGCCCCGTCGTCGACGCTGTGTGCCCGGGCCGCGGTCACGATTGATCGGAGGCGCACCAATCCCGCCATGAAATAGGACACGCCGTGCTCGATGGAGTCGCGAACCCGCATGCTGGTGAACAGGCAAACGGTCGGCATGCGGAACCGCGCTGCACACACCACGCCGCCAGCCTGGGCCAAAACGACGTTCAAGCCGATGGCGCGAAGCAACGTGCTCTTTCCCGACATGTTGGACCCGGTGACCAACAAGAACGTGCGGGCCGGACCGACTTCAATGTCGTTGACGACGCGCTTGTCCTCGCGCAACAAGGGATGTCCCACATCCGTGCCATCGATCGTGGCGGACTGCCCGGGATGGATCTCGGGAAAGGCCCATTCCGGATTGTCGTGTGCCAATCCCGCCAACGCCGACAGGGCCTCCACCTCGCCAAGACCCTTCAGCCACTCCCGGGCACGACGCCCCGAACGCGACCGCCACCGCTCGAGACCCGCCAGCACGTGAAAGTCCCAGAGGAGCAGCACCTGAAACAGCCCGGCGACGGAAGAGCGTCGCAGCTCCGAGAGGTGGGTCAAGCGGTGGAGGCGCCGCAGAGCTTCGTGCGCGGCAACACCTCCCTCCTGCACTGTCGCGTCGATCCTCCGCAGCTCGCTACACGTGAACCGC
>JBDHAF010000068.1:0-17382 GCA_039588255.1 Gemmatimonadota bacterium
AGGCGACGCGCGACGCTCCTGCGGTAGTCGTGGAGCCGATAGCCCTCGACTCCTGCCGCTGCCTGCGCCTCCTTGAACGCACGCAGGGCGAACTTGTACCCGAGGTGTCGGCCGTCCTTGTGGGCGAAGACCCACTTCTCGTTCCGGCCTCGGAGCTCGCGCAGTAGCTCCTCCACCTCGGGCACGGCGTCGAAGAAGAAGCGACCGGGTTTCTTCGTCTTCGAGCCTTTGCCGACGAGCAAGGAGCCCGTCGGCCAATCCACTTGATCCCAGGTCAGGTTGAGTGCTCCCTCGTCGCCGCGAGAGCCGACCCGCCAGCCGGTCCAGTATAGGAACGTAACAAGGTGACTGACCGGGTCGTCGAGTTGGGCCAGTATGGCCCGGTGGTCGCCGTCGGGGATATAGACGTCCCGCGAAGGGGCGGCCTCGAACTCGGGAAAGACCGGGATCCGATCGAGCACTTCGAGATGCTGCTGAATCACGAAGGCTCTGCGGAGCATCGCAAGCTCGTACCGCACCGTCGCCGCCGACGCCTTCTCCTCCTCCGTCCGGTGGAGACGGTAGCGCCGGAGATCGCTGCCTCGAATCGCGAGCGCCTTCTGGGAGGGCTCGAAGAACTCCTCGAGGTGTTTTCGCGCGACCTTCACCCGGTCCATGCTAGCGCGACCGTTCAACCTGTAGTCCTCCTCGAGGTCGTCGAGTAGCTCTCGCACGGTGAGCTTGATCGGCTGGGCGACGGCCAGGCCTTTGTCCAACTCGCCGAGCTTGCGACGGAGAATAACCTCGGCCTCCTTTCGCTTGCGCGTGCCGGTCGACTGCTGATGCTTCCGCCCGTCGTGGTCGTAGATCGCCAGCCACCAAACACGCCCCCTCTTGTATAGGCTACCTGTGTAGCTTGCCATGGCTCACTTCCTCCTTCCTGAGGAAGCGGCCTTCCGCCTCCGAAGATACGCATCGACCCCGGACGAGGGGAAGCGGAGCTTCTTCCGGCTCAGCGCCATGCCCCCAAGCTTGTCTTTGTGGCGATATACCCACTTGCGGTCGACCTGAAGTCTCTCCGCCACCTGGTCGGCGGTGAGGAGGGGATCCTCCTCGGGTGCGGTGTCTGTTTCTAGGTCCGGCTCCATGAGTCGGGCGAGCAACGCGGCGACGAGCGTAGGTATCTGGTGCCTCGGCACGCTGCCAAGTTGAGTGGCTACTTCAATCGAAGTCATAGCATCGTGTCTCCCACGGCGCTTTAGACATTTGGTTCGCGGGATGTCCCGCTGGCGGTTGCAAGTTGCCGATTAAATCTCTCCGCCGTTAAGTACGCCCCGGCTGGCGAGGCGATCCTACTGCGATTTCTTGTTCGGCTGATCTTTTTTTTTCGCGGCCACCTCCTGGATTTTTTCGGGCCACACCTCCTCGGTGCTAGAGAACGCGGCCTGGGCAGCGGCCCCCGGCCCAGGGAATCAAGGGGGGGGTGTAACAGCATATATGCAAAGGACTTAGAAGCTCTCGTGCCTCAAGATCTTGCGTTCACTCCGACGGTCGATCGGTGTAACCCGTTGGAATTTAAGCAGTTAACACGCTGCCTAGCGTTGAACGTAACATAAGGCTCATTATGCGCCGTCCTCCAATGTTAACTCGTTGTCCTGTAAGCACTTAGTCTCATCACTTCCGCCGTCACGCCATGTCGTCTTGCGCGCGCGCGTAGGCGTCACGCGTCGCGCCTTGTCGGTCCCGGGTAGTCCTCGACGTCCCCATGCCTCACCCCTCGGCGACCTCCGGTGCGGGATCCGGCGTGGTTGCTGGACCTTCGTTAACCCGAACGACCCGCCATTTGCGCGACCCGCCACGCGTTCCACCTTTGACGAACTTGAGCCCCCCTGCGATCTGGCCCTCATGCTGTGCTAGGTAGATCCCCAACCGTCTCGCACGTGAGTCTCCGTTCCACCCTCGGATGCTCCCACTGAGAACTGCTTCGAGTGCCTCAGAAAGAGCTAATGCAGGACCCAGCGACTTGAGCTCCTGGTCCTGACTGTCTCCTGGTACCACACCATGGATGTCTGCGTCGTTCACGACATTTTCGACGTCTTTGAGCTGCACCTCACGCTCCCCGAAGACCTCCACCCACGCCCGGAGCAGATTGCCCAGCAGGTCAGTTTCCGGATCCTCAGTGTAAGCTGCCCGCAGGGCTTCGATCGGATCAGCGAATCCGACACCGACGTCGAGTGTCTTACTCGCCCAGACCACGACCGACCGCACGATGGCGTCCCACTCGGGAAACCCGGTTGCCCCTGGAGCAGGAGGTGCCCCGTTTGTGCGCCAGGCTTGGATCAGCTCCAGTGCCGCGATACGCAGTGCGAGCCAGTTAGCAAGAACGTAGTTGGCCGGGTGGAAGGGAAACTCGCGCTGCCAGGGATGCTCGACCCCAGCGTCGAGCGTGACTGGTAGGATGCGGCGGTTGAGATCACCATGCAGGATGAGATTGTTGCCGGTCAGCACAACGGTCAAACGGTTTGGCCGACGCTCAACGTTCGAGACTCCGAGGACCCGCGCTTCGATCTCAGGGCTGGTGACTAGGTTTGCGAGCACGGCAGAATCGAGTTGGGATCCCCGTTGCGCGTTGTCGTACAGCAGGTACTGTGCTCCGTGCCTCAGGCTGGCAAAGAGGTGCTTACGCCTCTCCTCCTCATCTCGCGGCAGTGGGCTCGCCGCGACAGGATACCCGGTTTGCAGAGCGCCAATGACGTGCGCCAGCAGTGTCTTACCCGTCCCGGCCGAGTGCGCAGTGAAGTAGTATCCCGGTGCAATGGAGATACTCGGACGGATCACTGCGGAGAACATCGCTGCTAGTAGTACTCCGCGATCCACATCGGTCTTCAACGGGAACAGATGCACTGGAAACCAGAGACGTTTAAGGGCGTCCTTAGCTTCCGTGAGGTTCAGCTGCTGGCGTGCCCTCGGCGGATAGGGCGAATCGGCGACGTAGAACACCTCGCTTGCAGGGTCGTAGCCCGGGGTGTCGACGATGCTGCCATCCGCGAGGCCGAACGGGCCGCGAACGACGGCGTTGAGCCTTCGCACTGGGAGTACCGGCGCTTCGGAAAGCAAGGCCTTCAAGTCTCGGGGCGTCAGATTCTTCCGTCCGACATGTCCCTGCCGATCACGGCCCAGCACCTTGAATCGCCGCTGAAGGCGCAACCCGAGCCCCTCAGTATCGAGCGTTTGCAACCGCGCATCCGCTTCGTTCACCCACACAAGCGCGTCGCCGTTGAGGTACAGTCCACAATCATCCCGTTCGAGGGCCTCGGAGATTTGGTCAACGGTCCTATCGATGAGCCCGACCCACACAACAGGGACCGAGCGTTTACATCGCCACCATTGCCCGCCGTGCGCATGGCTGTAGATCCGCAGCTCACCCTTCTCCCCAACCAGGAATACGGCTATGCGCGAATCGTTTCGGTAATGGGGCTCGAGTGGATCGTGGAACCGTCGTCCGTGATAGTTGGCTGGATCGTCTAGCAACTTGCTGACGCTCACCGTTACCTCGTCGCTGTCTATCAAGAGGAATTCCGGTAGCAACACCCCGCGGTTCAGAGCCGCCTCGGCGACCTCTTCGGCCTGTGCAGGATCCACCTTCGTGTGAAGGGCTATGTTGCGTCCTGTCTCCTCCTTCCACTTGGTGCGGCGGACGCGGGCCTCGTCCAGCTTCGCGCGACGGGCATCCCGCAACTTGGCTTGAATCCGCCGGCGATCCTCCTCCGTGGTCGTCGGCAGGTCCGACGATGTGAGGTATGCGCCGCCGTCATTCCATATCTTCGGGTCTGTGGGCCGCCACTCAAGCGGTGGAACGCATTCCGGTCCGGCTGCGAAATCGAGGCGCTCAGGCTGGAAGACCGCGATGTCGAAGGGGAGGCGCTTGAGTAGGCTGCCGCTTTTGCTGACTTCGTACCACAGCAATCCCCGCAATACCAGCGCATCATGGAGGACTTCCTTGAATCGCGGTATCTCCTGTCCAGAGTCGATCACGAAGTAGAACCGCTGGCCACGCAGGCCGTGCAGCTCTCGATCTCCTAAGTAGACGTAGCTCGAGGATGAAGGCGCCCAAGCCGTCTGAACGTCAGCGAACCCCGGGACGCACTCGGTCAGCAGCTCCCGCCACTCCTCGGGGGTTGTTGGAGTCAGCGCTCGGACATCAGCCGGGAACTGGTCAGGGTGGTCGAGATCCAGCATGACCAGCGCGGGACCGTCGGGCCAGGAGACGTGTGCCCGATCTCGCGCGATGATCTGCTCCCTCTGCCTTTGTTCGGGAGAGATTCGCGCGAGCGCTTCCTGCGTGACGATGCGAGCCTCTGGATAGTGGGGCTTGCCCATCATGAGAGCAGCGTCCCCCTCCAGGTTGGCTCGACTAGCCATGAATTCGCGGATTGAGTCGAATGTGATCTCGGTTACCCGTCCCTCGGATAGGTACGCGTCGGTCTCGGCAACGACCTCGTTGGTCGACTCGTCATACCGGAACACCTTACGCAGCCTGCCGCCGGGCTTGGTGTTCTTGACGACAGAAACGCTGAACGGACGCGTTCGTGCGGGGAGACAGCCCGTTATGTTCTCCCCCCGATTTGCGGACGGCCGCTCATCCCCCCGGGCGGGCGGATTCGAGGCTGTTTGCCCGCCCGAGCCTTGCGCGAGGGGGGCTGGGTGGACCAGGGGGACTTGTTCTTTCCCCATTGAATTCGCGTCTGTCGCAATTGCTGGCGGTAGGGAGGGTCCACCTACTCCACCTACTCCACCTCCCTCGCCCTTACCTGTCTCCTCGCCTCCCGCTGCGGCAGACCAAGTTGGCACAGTGTCAGCCTCGCTGCCGTTGGCCAACGTCAGCGGCTCGGTGAGATCGCCGCATGCGGCGAAGAGGTCCTCCAGCGTTGCCAGCGGCTCAGGTTGCCCTTCGAGGCGGACGGCCTTCCCGGCAGCGACGTCCCGCACGGCCTTCACGATCGACTCGTGGGGCGTACGGAGCTCCTGCTCGCCGTCGATCCGGATCCGTCCCGTGCTGCCGTAACAGTCGCAAAGGAAAAACGCGGCGGTCTGACGTGCAGCGGGCAGCGTGACCCGGATCGCCTTGTCTTCCACATGGCACTTCGGACAGGGGTACGAGCGGATGTGAGGTCGGGCGGCTATCATTGCCCGGCCCTCCCATGTGCCTCTGCCAGGGCCAGTACTCCCGCGAGCATCGACCGAGCAGCCATCTCGGGCGAACGCCCAGCCCGAGAATGGTCCGTAGCGGTTTGATTACGATCGGTCGTCATTTCGTAAGCCTCCTTTCATTGGGCAAACCCTCCTCGTAGGTTGAGGGTTGTGTCGGAGCTCTCTAGCCGGCCTTCTCATAAGACTTGCCTTCCTTGCCTATCCCGCGTATAAGTTCTATGGAGCGCCAATGCATGGTTACTGTCCATTGTGGAGATCCATGCATCACGCCCGGGCAAGGCCACTTTGACACCAGGTGAGCATAGGGAGAACAGAGTCTCCTTGCTCCCAGGTACAATAGCTAGAAGGGCCGATGCGCGAACATAGGAAAAGCCCAGATTCCATGCATCGCGTGCGGATCGTGGACGGCGAAGCCCTACGCGACGTTCTTGGCCGGGTACTCAAGAAGTGCGGCAGCCACCGGAAGGCCGCACAAGCACTCCGAATCGGTCAGACCACATTCACGAGGCTACTGAACGGGACGACCCACCAAGCGATGAGCTTTGAGACGTACTGGAGTATCAAGGAGGCCTTGGGTGACCATTCCATCGAGTTCGCGTTGATAGATCAGTTCGAGGGAAGCGTATTTACGATGGAGGGATGGTTAGTCTGGCAAGAGTACGAGATATGGGTTGAGAAGGAGTTTGAACGGCTTCGCTCCAAGGTGGAGAAAGTGCTCCACGAGCTCTGGGACCATCCCGACTACCGACCCCTCTTTGAGGCATTCCTTGAGCACGTGACTCATCGTCCGTGGCTCCCGCGGCTCCAGGACAAGAGGCACTGGGTAGCCCTCTACCGTGCCGTGGAGCCTTTCGGGGACGCGCGGTCGACCTGGGGGGTTGAGCGAACCTGGGAAGAGATGCATCGGGCCAGGGATCTGCAGGGTGCCACGGACTTGAGACGGTACCTTAAACATGCACTGCTACGCGAGCGGCTCATTCTGGACCGCAAGCCCGACTTAGAGAGGTGTAGGAAACTCGAGACCCCAGACGAGTTCCTGGCCGAGTTGGCCGAAGACTATGAGCCGAGCCCAGAGGAGGTCGCCGAGGAAAGAGCGCGGGTTTGGGACCCGCTTCGAGAAAAGAGGGAACGGGAAAAGACCAAAAGCGATTAGGAAACGTCAAAGTCGGGGGGGCGGCCGGCCGGTCCGACCGTCGTTCGCCGCTCTATCTCTCTATCTCTCATACCTCTCTTATCTCTCTTATCTCTCTTATCTCTCTATCTCTCATACCTCTCTTGTCTCTCTATCTCTCTTATCTCTCTTATCTCTCCTCCTTGTCACGCTTGCAGTCAGCTCTCGGCGATTCTTCTCGAGATCACTCAAATACTGAGGTGTAAGGCGGTCGGCCCAGCCGGATCCAGCAAGCTCCTCAGTGACGCCTCGGCGGCGGAGGCGGCCATTGCTCGTCGTCCAGAGATGTGCCGGTTGCGGGTCTCCACGGCAGGCACTCACGGTGGTGGTAGCTCCCGATTGGCGACCGGGCCCTCGCCATCAGCTTCGTTGAAGGATGGTTCTCCGGCTATCGCTTACTCCTCCGCAGCGAGTTCCGCCTTCTTCCGGGCCAGCCACAGCCGGGCCCGCAGATCAAAGAACGCCCGAAGCTGTGGGTAGAGCGACGACTCGACAGTAACGAAGCGGGCCATCAGATCGAGGTCGCTGTAGGAACCCGTGTTTCGGTCGCGGATGAATTCGACGTAGCTCTGGCTCGTAACCTTGCCCCACGCGTCAGGGTTCGGCCTGATGCTGTCGAGCAGCGTCACCATCCCGCCGAACGTGAGCGGCCGTGCGGAGATCGTCGGACCGTCCAGCACTTCGAACGGTCCGATGTCCGGATACTCGTCTACCAGGCGGTAGCGGATCAACCTGCCATCCGGCCGCGCTCGAACGCTGGTAACGTCCATGGTGACCGACTGCAGGACAATCCGCGCGATCTCGATCTCGCCCGGTAAGTAGTCGGACAGGTACTCGCCGCCCATGAACCATGGGTGCTGGCGGCCGAGCAGGTTGGGTTCGTCGAGCGAGTCGGGGAGCAGAGCCTCTGGCACCTCCGCGCGGCCGCCGGCAGAGCCCGACACGATCTCGGCGATCATCTGGCGACGCAGCTGGCCCTTCACGTTGCGTGTGATCGCGGCGATCGGGTCGGTAGGGGGGTCCCAGTAGTTCGGACGGAAGTCGAGGTCGAAAATGTGTACGTCGTTCATGGTGCTGTCCTTTCGATTGAAGGTTCCGCCTCGTTCGCGCATGGATCCGAACCACTAGGTCCGGCCGGCTTTGCCACCGTTGGACAACGGTTGGCGGACGGGTCAACGAGCCGGTGCTCTCGCCGCCACTCTCCATGCCGGCAGCCCGAGGCGAAGAGCTGCCTGGTATGACAAACAAAAAACGGCTCCCGACTGGTCAGTCGCAGAGCCATCTTCCCGCGACTTAGATGGTAGGGCCTTAGCCCTGGCTTCTTGCTTGCGCGGCCCATCAAATCGGGGAAATCACCGCGTATAAGAAGTGTACCTAGACAGCCGTGCGGCTGCAAGGTTTTACTGTAGTGCCAGAGCACCCCCCAGGAACGCGAGGGGCCCCGCTGGACTCGCCTGCGGCGTGCTGGTTGAGGATGCGCCCCGGAGAAGAGCGGCGCCATGATCACAGCGGAGTATGCGCTCGAGGAAGGGAAAGAGGTGTTCGCCGTCCCGGGCCCGATTCATAAGAGAATTGGTCCCTTGCGGGGTCCCCTTTAGCTCAGTCGTGGAGAGGATCGCGGCCTAGCCCGCCTAGTGCATTGTTCTACAAGCGCAAGTGCCCGCTGGCGGATCCTCGTCCGGGGAGCCGCGCGGCCCCGCTGCTTGCAGGACCGAGCACCGCGCTATATACTTCAATGCGATATATGGCATAAAGGAATAGGAGGTCAGCCTTGTTCAGCTCGCAACTCAAGAAGGGCAGCGTCGAGCTGCTCATCCTTTCGATCCTCGACGACGAACCATGCCACGGCTACGAGATCGGCAAGCTGATCGAGTTCCGTTCCGGGGGGCGATTGCAGTTCCGGGTTTCCTCGCTCTATCCCGTGCTGTGCCGCATGGAGGAGAAGGGCTGGATCAAAGGGCGCTGGGTGGAGAAGGCGGGTCAGCGGCGGCGCCGCTACTACCGCCTGACTGCGAAGGGGCGGGAGGCGCTGGCCGCGGAGCATGAGACCTGGGTGGAGTTCGCCGCGGCCGTGAATCAGGTGATAGGACTGAGCCATGCGTGATTGGAAGCGATTTGTCAGAGAGCAGCTCCCGCTGCCGGAGATGAAGGGTGGCAGCGACGAGTCGATCATCGAAGAGTTGGCCGGGCAGCTGGAGGACCTTTACCTCGAGGCGCTGGAACGGGGCGCCTCGGAGGAGGAGGCGGTGGCCTACGCCCGGGAGGGTATGGGCGATTGGGAATCGCTGGCGGACGACATCGCGAGTAGCTGCCGCGCCGCGACCGTCTCGAGCTCCGAGCGCTGGCTGGAGCGCACCCAGCAACGTGCCCGTGCCCGGGGCGGCCGCTGGGTCTGGCTGGCCGATATGGAACGGGATCTGCGCTTCTCCGTCCGTAAGCTCGCCAAGAGCCCCGGCTTCACGCTCATCTCACTCGTAACGCTGGCGCTGGGGATCGGCGCCGTGACGACGATCTTCAGCCTGGTGAACGGGATGCTGCTGCGACCACTTCCCTATGGAGATTCCGCCCGGCTCGTCTACATGTGGGAGAAGCTGGCGTCGTTCGAGAACGCCATGGTCTCCTACCCGAACTTCCTCGATTGGCGCGCGCGGAATCGCGTGTTCGAGGACCTGGCCGCGTTCAATGATGGCAGCATCAACCTGGCGGGCGTCGGGGACCCCGTCGAGCTGGACATGGTGCGCGTGTCCGAATCGATGTTCCCGATTCTGCGAGCAGTGCCCCTGCTCGGGCGCACCCTCCTACCCGAAGAAGACAGGATCGGTGCTCAGCCGGTTGTGGTTCTGGCCCATGGCTTCTGGCAAGACCGTCTGGGCGGCGATCCCGATGTCGTCGGGCGCACGCTGATGCTCGACGATTACGCCTACACGGTGGTGGGGGTGATGCCGAGAGATTTCGTCTTTCCGGCGACGGGCCAGCACGTCGATGTCTACGTCCCGATCGAACAGTTCGCTCAGAACTGGATCAACTACCGCGACGGTCACCCTGGAATCGCGGTGATTGGGCGACTAGAACCGGGCGTGACGCTTGAACAGGCCCACGGCGACATGGAACGGGTGGCGCTGGAACTTGAGGTGGAGTACCCGGACACGAACGAAGGGAGCCGCGTGCACGTCGCCTCGCTGCAGGGGCTGATGACCCGCAATTCCCGCGGACCGATGCTGCTGCTGCTGCTCGCCGTGGGCTTGCTGCTTCTCATCGCCTGTACCAACGTCGCTAACCTGGTCCTGGCGCGGGGAACCGGTCGGCAGCGCGAGATCGCCATCCGAACGAGCCTGGGGGCCGACGGCCCGCACATCTTTCGTCTCTTGTTGACGGAGAGCCTGACGCTCTGGTTGCTAGGCGGTCTGCTTGGGATCTTCATCGCTAGGGAAGCGACGCGTGCGGTGGTGGCGCTCCGGGGAGATCAGATCTCGCCGATCTTCGATGTCGGCATCGACCTTCGTGTAGTCGTCGTGACCCTGATCGTTACCCTCGTGACCGGTCTGCTGTTCGGCGTGGTGCCGGCGCTGCGCTCGATGCGGCCCCACCTCGTGGAGCATCTGAAGGAGGGAGCCCGATCCTCGGGCGGCGTCGGGCGCAACCGGCTCCGTAGTGCACTAGTGGTGGCCGAAGTCAGCCTGGCCGTGGCGTTGCTTATCGCGGCCGGCCTCACGGTCCGGAGCTTCGCCAACATGATCAACACGAGCCCGGGACTCGAAACCGAGAACGTGCTCTCACTAGAGATCAACCTGCCGGCCAACCGCTACCCACAAGAGCCCCAACGCGCGGCCTTCTACCACGAATTGCTAGATCGGGTGAGGGCGCTGCCGGGTGTGCGGTCGGCAGCGACGACGTACGTGGTGCCGGTGGGACCCGGTGGTTGGCAGGCGCCGTTCCATGTCGAGGGTGAGCCGCCCGAGGAAGCTGGGGTCTACACCTTCGCCGAGATCAGCGCCGTGTCGGGTGAGTACTTCGAGACGATGGGGATTCCGCTGCTTAGGGGGCGCGAGTTCGAGCGACGCGACGGCCCGGATGCGCCTCCGGTAGTTATCGTTGATGAGACCTTAGCGCAGCGCTATTGGCCGAACGAAGATCCTGTCGGTAAGCGGCTGAAGCGCGGTGACTACACATCAGACAGCCCCTGGATGGAGGTCGTGGGAGTTGTCGGGCACGTCAAGGTGAACGGCGTGACCTGGGAGGCGCTCCCCCAGCTCTACATCCCGCACGGTCAGGTCAACGACCTCGGCTACTACCTCGTGGTCAAGACCGACGACGCCCCGAGGCGATTGGTCGAGCCGATACGCAGGGAAGTGCTGGCGATCGATCCGGCCCAGCCGATCTCCGACATCAACACCATGACCGAATACATCCGGGCCAGCACCGCGGACGGCGAGTTCATGGCGACCCTCTTCGGCATCTTCGCTGCCGTGGCGTTGACCCTCGCAGCCGTCGGTATCTATGGCGTCATGGCGCAGGCGACGGCTGAGCGCGCTCACGAGATCAGTGTGCGGATCGCATTCGGCGCGACCGGCGGCACAGTGCTCGGCATGGTCGTTCGCCAGGGGATGACCCGGGTGGTGCTCGGCGTCGTGTTCGGCCTGGCACTCGCCGCGGCGATTGGCCAGCTGATGGCGAGTGGTTTGTTCGGCGTCTCGGCCCTCGATCCGGCGACCTTTGTGGCAGCGCCCCTGTTCCTGTCGGCCGTCGCCCTGGCGGCCAGCCTGGTGCCGGCGCGCCGGGCGATGGGCGTAGACCCGGTGAGGGCGCTGCAGGGCGAGTAGTGCGCCTTACGGCGAACCACCGGGGGGCGCCTGCGGGACGTTGATGTTGTGTTGATTGCCGGAGCCCACGTTGCCGGTTGTGAGCGGAGGCCATAGGAACGCGAACCTCGGCGTCCGATGACGCCACCTCGCAAGCTCGAGCTTGATCAGCCGGACTACCCGGAAGCGCTGCGCGCCCTTCCACAGCCCCCGCCAGTGCTTCACGTCCGTGGTCGCCTTGAGCTGCTGACCAATCCAGGGATCGCCGTAGTTGGCACGCGCGCTTACTCGACCTACGGCCGCGACGCTACCGTCTCCCTCGTCGTCGGATTGGTACGCGCCGGCTACGTGATCGTCAGCGGCCTGGCCCGCGGCATCGACAGCATCGCGCACCGTACCGCCCTCGACGTTGGCGGTGAGACCGTTGCTGTCCTCGGCACCGGGCTCGACGTGCCTTACCCGCCGGAACACGTGGAACTCTTCGCTCTGATCGGCGAACGGGGTTGCCTGGTCACCGAGTTCCCGCCCGGCACGCGGCCACGCAAGTACCACTTCCCGCAACGCAACCGGATCATCGCCGGGCTCGCCCGCGGCGTGCTCGTCATCGAGGCGCCGCTGAAGAGCGGCGCCCTCATCACCGCCAACTTCGCCCTCGACGAGGGGAAGGAGGTCTTCGCCGTACCTGGTCCTATCCATAACCGGACCGGTTCTTGGAGGGGCCCTTGGAGGACTGCCGTTTAGCTCAGTAATGGAGCGGGTTGCGGCGTAGGGTTCTCGTTCTTGGCCTTGATCCCTTGCACCCGGCGCCGTCGCCCGTATCGTTCCCGGTATGGATCCAAACCTCGGCTTCTGGCCCGCCCTCGGGATCACGTGGGTGGTTACGATCGGCGCTGCGCAGCTCGTCGTTGGTAAGTTCGCCCATCCCTGGATGCAACGTAAGGTCAAGGCTGAGTATCCGGAGGACGCCGGGAGGGATGAGGATGCGGAGAAGACCGCTGGCGCATGGCTCGTGGTCTGGGTCGGCGTGATTGAGACGACCGTCTTCCTCTGCTTCTTCGTCTTTAATGTCGCCGCCGTCGGGGCGTTCATCGGCGCGTGGATGATCGTCAAGATGGGAACCGGTTGGCACCGGCTCGCCCTTGCCAGGAAGAGTCGGTACTACCCACGGATGGGGTTCGTAGCGCTCCTGCTTACCTTGATGAACGTCCTCATCGCCCTCGTCGGCGCCCGGCTCGTCTTCGTCTGGCTGACGTAATCACCCTATGGTTCGCAGCGTTGTGCTGGAGCCGATTGCGGCTTGAGGTATCAGCTGTCATCTTCGATCTCATGGCTAAGAAGACACGGCCGAGACGGCCGCTAATCGAGTGGATCCCGATGCCGACCCTGTGGAGGCTGCGTCTCCGCAGACGGCGTGTCTGGCAAGAGATGCAGGACAAGGTCGAGCGTCTAAAGGTCGAGCGGGGGCGTGAAGAGGCTGAGGACTACGCGAGGGGGCTAAGCGATCTCATTTCGTCGACCCGCGATCGCATCTGCGCTGACAACCAGCTTGACCCGGACAGCTTCCGCGTCCACCTCGTCGCCCATTCGATGGGTGGCCTGATCTGCCGTTGTTTTCTTCAAAATCCTGACGCAGATCCGAGACACGTTCGGCAGCTCGTCGACAAGGTATTCACCTATGCTACACCGCATAACGGGATTGACGTCCAGGTTGTCGGCAACATCCCCGGTTTCTTCACCCGGCATAACGCAGACAACTTCAGCCGGGACACAATGCGGAGATACTTGGATCTTCCCCCGGACGTTGAGCGAGTCGATAACCTGAACGGTCGCTTCGATCCCGATCGCTTCTTCTGCCTCGTGGGGACGAATAACCGGGATTATCAGGTCGCGGGTGGTTGGTCACGCCGGGTGGTCGGGCCGCTAAGTGATGGGTTGGTTCGAATTGACAATGCCGCGGTTCGAGGCCCAGCACGCACGGGTGAGACGCGCCAGGCACCCCGCGCCTACGTGTACCGCAGCCATTCGGGTCACTTCGGGATCGTGAATTCGGAGGACGGCTACCAGAACCTGACGCGCTTTCTCTTCGGCAATGTACGGGTCGATGGCGTGCTCAAGGTTCTCGAACTTACGCTGCCTCCGGACGTCGAACGCGCCTACAAAGCTGGCAGACGGGTCCGGGCGTCATACCACTTCGAGGTCGTGCTGAGAGTCCGACGTGCCCGATGGGACCTCCATCGACGGCTCGTTGCGGAGGAATCGGCGATATTCCGCGAGTTCGACGAGATGTTCCCGCGGGATCCTAATATGAGACCGCGGCACCCGCACCTCTTCTCGGCTTTTCTCGCCGAGTGGGCCACGAAACCGGGCGGTCGGTCGTTAGGATTCAGTCTGGATCTTGGCGTTCAGGTGCCGGAGTATCAAGTCGACGACACGCTCTGGCTCGATGACTTCCATCAGGGCGGCTATCTGTATCGTGATAAGATCAACTTTCTCGCAGCCCCACGCATTGGGGAGCGTGGCTGGCGGCTGCGCTACGGGCTCGACTCGCGATCACCGAACAGGTGTACTCGAAGGGCTGAGGAGATCAAGGGCTCGCTTCTTGAAGACGCTCCGTTCCCTGTCGCGGAGGGGGATCTGGTCTTCAGACTGCCGGTCGAGCAGAAGTCCCGGCCAGGTATTCGTGCTCAACTGTTCCTCAGGGCTCGAACGTGGTGGTGAAACGCAGGCGGGGAGAAGGTTATGGGGTTCGCAGCCTGGTGTGCAGTAGTGCTGCTGCGAGAATTCAGCGCCGGGTCGGCCGCTGGCTCAAGCACATGGGTAAGTCGGTGCTCTATACGGGGGATACCGTCGGGCGCCGGCGCAACGATCCCGATTCGGCCTGCAAGGACGCGGAAGCGGTCATGGTGGAGAACGCCGCGAACGTCCCCCTCGATTCCGACGTGCTCATCGCACCTCACCACGGTGGAAACAACGCGAGCTCGAGCTGCTTCATCGCGGCTGTCGACCCGGAGTTTGTGGTCTTCTCCGCAGGTCACCGTTACGACCACCCCACCGATTCGGCCGCACAGCGCTACATCGACCACGGGGTATCGGTCCAGAACATGTTCCGCACCGATCGCGGTGACGACGAAGGCGGGGCCGAGTGGGACGAGGGCCGGATTGCCGGCTGCCACGACCAGGATGGTGACGACGACGTTGAGATCGTGCTACCTGCGAGCGGGCCAGCGAAGGTCAGGTATCGCCAGCCCGCATCGGGCTGTTAGAGCCCGGCGCCGGGCGCCGTGGTGGTCGAGTAACACGTCGGCACGCATCGGGCCCGGACTCGAGTGGAGAGCCGGGTCGGGTCACGGTTGGATTGTCAGGAACGCTATGTGAGGGCGACCCCCTTTGTCCCGGGCCGGCGCCTGCAGAGACCGATTGTAAGAGATGAACATGACTTCAGAGTGCGAGAAGTTCCTGGCCGCTGTTGCGGAAGCTGGCCTGTGGCGATCCATCGACGGCCGTACTGTGGCTGTAGAGACTGACCGGGGTTGGTACAACCTTGGTACGCGTATTTATCTGGATCATCGTCCACCGAGCCAGGTAACGCGGTTTCCAATTCTTCCGACGAGTGAGAAGATACTGGTTGCTCAATGGATCCGTCCTATCGATCAGCTAGAAGATTTGGTACTGGAACTGGCCAACGGCCAGGCCACTATTTCCGACAGACAAGTTATTTACCGTCGGATACCCAGAGAGAAAGAAACCGATGGTGAGATCTATGACTACCACTATGATTTCTCCGATATCACGAGCCAACATGTCAAGCAGCTTTCTCACTTCAGCGCTCACGCCCTGACAGCTTACGGCTCAATAGTGCATGAAATACTCGGGCGGTCGCCACTGGATCGCACGGAGTTGGATGCTCTGTTGCGTAGTCGTGCGGCACCCTACGACGGGTTCTCTGATCTCGAAGAATTCTTTCTACGTAAGCCCGTACCGACAGGTGTGAGCACGATGGTCGGCATGGAGATGTTCGCTCCGTTTCAGCTCAGATTCGATCGCAACAGCTCACGGCTGGAAGGTGGGGTGCTAAGAACGCGAATCCGGTCTCTGTCTGAGGATCACATCCGATCCTCCCAAGTTGCGATATTTGGAATGACTACGAGCGGCATGCCCGTTCAATTGGTGGTCGATGTGAGAGGGATTGCCAGGTCCGAGGATCAGGAGGGTTGGGAATGTGATTTGGAGGCGGGGCTGGAGAACGTCCCTTGGGCTAAGGCCTTGCTCAACGTGGGCAAGTGGACAGTTGATAGGCTTCTTCTTAACGACCCTAAGGCTGTGGCACGCAATCCAAGGGTAGCCATCTACTCGGCGATCGACCGAGAGCTCGAGGGTTTTTTGGAAGCTCTATTCGCAGTTGACGCGCAAGAGAGTAGGCGATTTGAACATGCGGTCGCACGTCTATTCACCTTCCTCGGTTTCCAAGTTGACAGCTTCGCGGGGCAGAGACGCCTTTCGGAGGGGGTCGATCTGCTAGCCTACGACCCGTTTGCCGCGCAGGTGCTCGCGATTGAGTGTACTGTTGGAAGCCTGGACACAGCCGGCAAACTAGGGAAGCTAGTTGCCAGGGCGGGTTCCATTCGACTCAGTGTCCCGGAATGCGCGGTCCTCCCCGTGATTGTGAGCGCCTTGTCTCGAGATCAGCTTTCGGGTGCGGAAGTAGCGAAGGCTCATCAAGACGGAGTAGCAGTAATTTCTCGAGAGAAGCTTGTCGAATTGGTCGGTGCAGCGAAACAGGGAGCACACACCGAATACGCGATAGCGATCGTTAACCTTAGCCGGTGAATCGCGTCTAGAGCTTCAATGAGTTGCGAGCTAGGTTGCGGAAGGAAGGCCGACGACGACTCCTGTGCCAAGCGACACAATCCCCACAGCGAGTCCAATTGTGGTGTGGAGGGCATCATTTGGTCTAAGATAT
The DNA here is from genome assembly GCA_039588255.1 of Gemmatimonadota bacterium. Taxonomy (GTDB): domain Bacteria; phylum Gemmatimonadota; class Gemmatimonadetes; order Gemmatimonadales; family GWC2-71-9; genus B3T1B10. The sequence goes on from JBDHAF010000068.1 coordinate 16,121, forward strand.
ATCGGAGGCCACGCGGCAGCTCCGCCTAGCCAGCGTTTGCACCTGACGCGCGCTGCGCTGGGGGCGGTGGCCTTAGATTCCTCAATCGGGCGCGGTCGGTGCCTGCGGAGGCGGGGTTGGTCGTCTTCGAGTAGCAGGCAGTCGGGGCCTGGCAGCGCTGACTGCCAGCTAGCTGCCCGCCCGGCGCGCGACCTGGGTGGATGTGGCGCGAACGCTCGTTGCTGGATTTCGGCGGGAAGTGTAGACGACGTGGCCGCCTTCTGACGCCGGCAGTGTGCCCTAGCAACGCCTAGGTTCCCGGAAGGTGCCCGACAGCACTGTCACAGGCACAAGCAGGGGCCTCTGGGCGGAGGCTCTCGGCGACATCGGGCGAAGCCGCAACCGGCGCGTGATATTCACTGACATCAGGGGCGTGGGTAGTCATGATTGCTCGAAAGTCAAAGGCCAATGTACTTTCGGGCGTCGTTCAAGCAAGGGTGGCGCCTCAGCCCCTTGCCCCTGAACAGCTGGTCAAGTCAAGTGTCTTCGGACCGCGGTTGAAACACTGGGATCCAGATACATCGGTTAAGAGGCTCCGGGATGCGCGGCATGCCTCCATTGATCGGAGCGACACGAACAGTGATTCCCTTGGTGCGTTCGGTAGGGTCAACTTCCCGAGCTAGGCCGTCCAGTCCGGTGACCACCAGCCCCTCCGAACTGGTCCGCGACCGGACCGGCCCGGAGGGGCTCGTGGAGTCCTCGGGGCGGCACCAAACCGGTCCGCCAGTACCCGACCGGATGACGCAACGCGGTCAGCGGACTCCGAGTCCGTGTGCTTCCACCGTTATTCAACGGATGACTGTCGGTGGGTTCGGGTGAATACGGGCCACCGCTTCTCCACGGTCGCCTGGCTGCAGCAGTGGTTTGGCCGGACCGATGACTGGCCAGTCCCCCCTGAACCTACCTCAGGCGGCTCGTTGTGTTGTGATTTAGGTGGCCCAAACCTCATCCGTACCCATTCTCACGGTGCTGTACGCATATCTCCCCCTGGAAGCGTGGAGCGTGCGGATGCCCGGACGTCGGTGGGCCGTGGCGCGCCGGGGGTCGGTTTCGGCCGGCTTCAGCCTCGAAATGCGCTCGGCATCGGCACCGTGCCTGGCAGCGCCTGACGAGTAACGCTGTCGTGTTAGGAAGAACTGCGGATCGGGGCGCCGCGGGTCTTGGTTTGCGTGGCTGCGCCATCGCCGCGGCGACCTCCTGAACCCCATTGGGAGTGAGGGCAA
>JBDHAF010000069.1:0-22102 GCA_039588255.1 Gemmatimonadota bacterium
AGCACGAACGCAACGGCGCCGAACAGCACCAATAGGGCTGGTCGCACTTCCTCGACGAGGTCGCCGTGCAATGAGTAGGCGGTGAGCCCCCAGCCCTCGAAGTCGTAGCGGCCCGGGTTCTTCTCGGCCATCGCGACGGCCACGGCGTCCATATCCGCTTGAGCCTGGGCCACCGTGACGCCCGGCTTCATGCGTCCAAACCCCCGCATCCCGTGATTGCTGCGGGGGAGTTCGCCGTAGGTGACCGGTCCGCCGAAGAAGCCGGAGTAGAACGGCAACGCCGCTCCCCACACGTCGACGTCGGCGGGGAACTGGGCGTCGGGATGGTGAATCCTGAAGCCGGGCGGCAGGATGCCAATGACGGTGTACGGTGCTCCGTTGAGGTTGATCGTCCGTCCCACAACACCGGCATCGGCCCCGAACCGACGCCTCCAGAAGCCGTCGCTGATCACGGCGACGAGATCGGCCCCGGGGCGATCGTCGTCGGGCCCCAACCCTCGGCCCGTGGCCGGCTCCACGCGCAACACTTGGAAGAAGTTCCCCGACACGCCGGCGGCGCTGATCTGTTCCGGTTCGCCGTCGCCCGTGATGCTCACCGTGAAGGGCAGCGCCATGCCGATGCGTGTTGAACTCCTGGATCTCCACCAGCTCCGGACCCGAGATCCAGTTCTGCGGCAGGTCGGCGCCGAAGTTCGTCCAAATGACGGTGAGCTGTTCCGCCTCGTCGTATGGCAGCGGACGCAACAAGACCGTGTTGATCACGCTGAACACCGCGGTGTTGGCCCCGATGCCGAGAGCTAGCGTGATCACCGCGACGGCGCTGAAGGCCGGGTTTTTGAAGAGCGTGCGAAAGGCGTACCGGAGGTCTTGGATGAGCATGTCGGCTCTCCCCTGTCGTTTGATCATGTAGAGTTGGCGGCAGTGCTGTTCGATGCGCGGTCGATTACCGAAGCGGCGCGCGGCTTCGACACGCGCTTCCCTGACCGACCAGCCGGCATCGATCAGCTCTCGCGCTTCCATCTCCGTGTGGAGTCGAAGCTCCTCTTCGATCTCCTGTGCCACGGCGTTGGGCCGGAACAGGCTCCGAATCCGCAGGCGCAAGTAGGGCCACCAGGTCACGGGCCGGTCCTCAAGAGGCCTTCCCGCCCATGACCCGAGCGACGGCGTCCACGAACGTGGACCAGGTGGACTGCTCCCGCTCGAGCTGTTGTCGTCCGGTCCGGGTGAGGTGGTAGAACTTGGCGCGGCGCTTGGTCTCGCTGACGCCCCACTTGGACTTGATCCAGCCGCGACGCTCCATCCGGTAGAGAGCCGGATAGAGAGAGCCCTGCTCCACGGCCAGGACGTCGTCGCTCATGATGCGGATCTTCTGGGCGACGGCGTATCCGTGGATCGGCTCTGGAGCCAGCGTCTGGAGGATCAGCATATCGAGGGTGCCCGGGAGGAGGTCGGGCTTAGATGCCTGCATGCCTAGTACTCCTACATGTAGATTGTCTACCTATACGCCGCTTTCGGCGGAAAGTTTCAGCTTGGCGCACGTTACCGGCGCCTGGGTCCAGGGTTACAGTTGGGAATCCCCGGGACGAGATGAGACAGGAGGGAGGCGGCGTGAGCCCCGACAAGTCCACCGAGCATCCACCGGCGAGACGGGAGTCCCGCTCGGGAGTGGACTACCTCCGGGACCCCCAACTGAACAAGGGGACCGCATTCACGGAGCGGGAACGGGACGAGCTGCACGTTCGCGGGCTCCTTCCACCCCGGGTGTTCTCCCAGGAGGAGCAGGTCCGCCGGATATTCTCCAATTTCCACCGCAAGGCCACCGACCTGGACAAATACATCTTCCTGATAGGCCTCCAGGATCGGAACCGCGCCCTGTTCTTCCGGATGGTGATCGACAACATCGAGGAGCTGCTGCCCATCATCTACACGCCCACGGTGGGGGAAGCGTGCCAACAGTTCGCCCACATCTTCCGCCGCACCCGGGGACTCTACGTGTCGGCGGAGGACCGGGGACGGGTGGTGGAGATCCTCGGGAATTGGCCGGAGCGGGACGTGGCGGTCATCGTCGTGACCGATGGGGAGCGGATTCTGGGCCTGGGCGACCTGGGAGCCAACGGAATGGGCATCCCCATCGGGAAGCTCTCCCTCTACACGGCGTGTGCCGGGATTCCGCCGACCCAGTGTTTGCCCGTGACGCTGGACGTGGGGACCGAGAACGCCACGATCCGGGAGGACCTGCTGTATCTCGGCCTCAACCAACCACGGGTCAGGGGACAGGAGTACGACGATTTGGTGGAAGAGTTCATCATGGGTGTCCAGAAGGTGTTCCCGGATGCCGTGATCCAGTTCGAAGACTTTGCCACGGGGAACGCCGTGCGCCTGTTGGAGCGATACCGGAACCGGGTGTGCACGTTCAACGACGACATTCAGGGGACGGCGGCCGTCACGGTGGCGGGGTTGTTCTCAGCCGCCAGAATCACAGGACAAGAGCTGCGGGATCAAACCATCGTCTTTCTCGGCGCGGGCAGTGCGGCGACGGGGATAGGCCACCTCATCGTGTCAGCCATGGAGGGGGAAGGGCTCTCCCACGCCGATGCCCTGAGCCGTGTGTGGTTCGTGGACTCCAAAGGCTTGGTCGTGAAGAGCCGGAACGACCTCGCGGAGCACAAGAAGCCGTTCGCCCATGACGGCGAATGCCTGCCCGATCTCCTCTCGGCGGTGCAACACGTTCGCCCCACCACGTTGATCGGTGTCTCGGGACAACCCCGGACGTTCAGCGAGCCGGTGATGCGGGCCATGGCGGAGGTCAACGAGCGGCCCATCGTGCTCGCGCTGTCGAATCCCACGTCCAAGTCGGAGTGCACCGCCGAAGAGGCGTACCGCTGGACCGACGGCAGGGTCGTCTTCGCCAGCGGGAGCCCGTTCCCGCCCGTGGAGGTCGGCGGCCGGACGTTGGTCCCGGGGCAGGGGAACAACGTGTACATCTTCCCGGGACTGGGGCTGGGTGTCGTGGCGTCGGGAGCCCGGTTCGTCACCGACGCCATGTTCCTCACGGCGGCTCGGGTGCTGGCCGGACGTGTCACGGAGGAGTCGCTGGCCCGAGGTTCCATCTACCCACCCCTCACCGAGATCCGCGACGTGTCGGCGGAGATCGCGGCGGCGGTGGCTCGCCTCGCCCGGGACGAAGGGCTGGCCACGAGGGCGGTGCCGGAGGACACGTTGGAGTTCGTGAGGTCCCAGATGTACGAGGCACGGTACGAGAGCTATGTCTGACGCCGTCGTAAACCCCAGGGAGCTCGAGGGTCTGTTCGGCGGAATCGACATCTACCTGTTCGACCAGATCCTCAAGGGCCGGATCACGTCCGACATGAAGATCCTCGACGCCGGCTGCGGCGGTGGCCGCAACATCGCCTATCTGATGCGGTGCGGATGCGAGGTGCTTGGCGTGGACGAGTCGTTCGACGCCGTCGTGGAGGTCCAGAAGCTGGCTGCCGATCTGGCTCCGCACCTCCCGCCCGACAACTTCCAGGTGGCCAAGGTCCACGAGCTGCCGTTTGCCGACGGCGAGTTCGACGCCGTGTTGTGCAGCGCGGTGCTCCACTTTGCGGCCGACGAGGAGCGCTTCCGCGCGATGGTGCACGAGGTGTGGCGTGTGCTGGCACCGGGCGGGTTGTTTTTCTCTCGACTCGCCTCCTCGATCGGGATCGAAGACAGGATCGAGTTGATCCAAGGCCGGCGTTATCACCTCCCCGATGGCACGGACCGGTTTCTGGTGGACGAGGCGATGTTGCTGGCGCTGACGGACGAGTTGGGGGGCGAGCTGCTGGATCCCATCAAGACGACGAACGTGCAGGGGAAGCGGTGTATGACTACGTGGGTGGTGGGGAAGGGATTGTCTTAGTTTCCCATCCGCCGTCGCAGTTCCTCGACCAGTTTGCATCTACGATGATCTCCCCGGACGCCTGTTCACCTTTGAGCATGAGGAACTGCCCGCTCCGCGGGCCGCCCGCCCGTTACACGTTCCCGAAGGGGTCCTCCAGCGATGGACTCTGGGGCGTCATGAGTTCGGCGCCGTCCTCGGTGATCACCATGTCGTCCTCTAGCCGTACCCCGAACTCCCCGGGGATGTAGATCCCGGGCTCGTCGCTGAACGTCATTCCCGGCGCCAGGGCCAGGGTGTTGCCCCGCACCAGGTAGGGCCACTCGTGGCCGTCCATCCCCATGCCGTGTCCCACCCGGTGGGTGAAGAACTCGTAGTCGGGACCGTATCCAGCATCCACGATCACCTTCCGGGCCGCCGCGTCAACGGCTTGGCACTCCACGCCGGGCCGGGCAGCGTTCAGGGCCGCCGTCTGAGCCTCGAACTCGATCTCGAAGACGCTCTTCATCTTGTCGGTGGGGGTACCCAGCACGAACGTGCGGCTGATGTCGGAGCGGTAGCCCTCCACGCCGCACCCGCCGTCGATGAGGAGAATGGAGCCCTCCCGCACCACCTGGGGTGTCACCGAGCCGTGGGGCAGCGCCGAGAACTCGCCCACCTGTACCCCGGCGCCGCCAGAGAAGCCGAGTTGTTGGTGGGCCTGGGAGACCAGGTTCCGGAAGTCGTCTTGGGTCATGCCCTCTTCCAGAGCCTCGTACGCGGCTTTGTACGCTCTGAGGGTCACCGCCGACGCCAGACGCATCAACTCCAGCTCGTGCTCGTCCTTCACGCCGCGGCACCCTGCGGTGACGGGGATGGCGTCCTTGAGGCCCAACGACGGCGCCGACCGGGCTACCCCGTCGCTGAACACGAACCGCACCGTCTCCTCTAGCCCCAAGTTCCCGGTGGCGAGGCCCCGGGTCCGAAGCCCGGACGCGACGAGATCGTAGGGGCTCTCGTGCTCCTCCCACGTGAGGACCTCTGTGGAGCCCAGCGGTCCTGTGGCGAGCTGCTCCCGGGCCCGCTCCTCCTCGAACGCCGGGCTCACCACGAAGGGCTGTCCGTTCAGGGGGAACCCGTGAGCATCAGGGCGCCCAGGGAGTTCTGTCCCATGAGGCGCCGGGCTTTCTCGATGCGGCCGCGGCGCTCGTCCACGGTGATGGGACTGGCCTGGTCCCGCATGGACGTGAGGGCAGCAATCGACGTTGGCAAGCTTGCTTCACCTTCGGCTAGACCGGTTTGGCAGGCGGTGCCGGCCAGCGCGACGGACGATACTCCGAAGAACTCACGACGTGTCAGCATGTGCGTGCTCCGATAGAGGTGGAACTGTCTGGGATACGCGTGGGACTGGCGTGGCGTTTGCGCGAGCGGACAGAAGCCGCCCGAAGATGCATCAACCGGGACAAAAAAAGGAGGCCGGCCCGTGGCCGCCTCCCGGAAAACCGATGGAGGGGATTGCTAGCTGCCGGCCCGGAGCCGCTCCCGCTCCTGCTGCTGCTGGATCAGCCGCTCGGCGAACTCTAGCCGCTCCTCGAGATCCATCACCCGGTCCTCCATCTGGTGGAGGAACTCCAGGTCCTCGTTGCTGAGGCCCCCGTCAGGCACCCGGCCGGCCCAGCGGTCGGCCATGGCTTTGCCCATGGGGCTCTTGACGAAGATCATCACGGTGAGAAACAGCCAGAAAAACGACATGGAAATAAGGTAACGCGGTGCGGGTGGGCTGCCCACCACGCGCCGGTGGGACCAAACATCTCGCCGCTGGGGTCCTGAGGGCCGCCGCTCGTGCCTGGGACCGTCGAGTGGAACCCTGGTTACCGGGGCTTCCGGTGCCCGCCGTCACCGACTCCGGGGGGCGGCGCCCGCACCCTTCAGAGAGCGCTCACTCACGTCCCATCAAGCCGTCAGAGGGGCTTCACGAATACTTCATGTCGGGCGTCTAAGTTCCGCGTGGATAGGTACTTGCCAAAACCGCAAGACCCACTATCGTTGTTGCCTCCGAGGCGGGTTCATCGATCCCGGTTTGGAGGCTCCGGTCATTTGGTCGTCACCGTGGAGTGATAATGGCACTCGAACTAGACCAGTTCATGGCGGGTCTCATCCGCCGGAATCCTGGTGAAATAGAATTCCATCAAGCAGTCCGTGAAGTCGCTGACAAAGTCCTCCCCTTCATCAACGAAAACCCCAAATACGAAAAAGGGCGCATTCTCGAGCGCATGACGGAGCCGGATCGCGTCGTCATGTTCCGCGTGTCATGGGAAGACGATGAGGGGAACGTTCGCGTCAACCGCGGCTATCGTGTGCAGTTCAATAACGCGATTGGTCCTTATAAGGGTGGGTTGCGTTTCGACAAGTCGGTGAACCTCAGCATTCTGAAGTTCCTGGGGTTCGAGCAAGTCTTCAAGAACAGTCTTACGACCCTCCCCATGGGCGGTGGGAAGGGTGGCTCCGATTTCAATCCCAAGGGGAAGAGTGACTCCGAGGTCATGCGGTTCTGCTACTCGTTCATGACCGAGCTGTATCGGCACATCGGAAAGGACGTCGACGTGCCTGCGGGCGACATTGGGGTCGGTGCTCGCGAGGTCAGCTATCTGTTCGGACAATACAAGCGGTTGAGCAACCTGTTCACCGGCACGATGACCGGCAAGGGACTGGCGTTTGGCGGCAGCCAGATCCGGACGGAAGCCACCGGCTACGGGGCCGTGTATTTCGCCCGAGAGATGCTGGGACACTTGGGCGAGGATCTGGAAGGCAAAACGGCGGTGGTCTCGGGGTCCGGGAACGTCGCCACGTATGCCGCGCAGAAGCTCATGGAGTATGGCTCCAAGGTGGTGGCACTGTCGGATCGCGGCGGCTTCATTCACGAGCCCGACGGTCTAACCGAGGAGGAGCTGGCGTATATCATCGACATCAAGGAGAACCACAAGGGCACCCTGGCGGACTACGCCAAGAAGTTCGGTGTGGAGTTCTGCCCGGACAAGAGACCGTGGATCGTTCCCTGCGACATGGCGTATCCCTGCGCCACGCAGAACGAGCTGGACGAGAATGACGCCAAGGTGCTGTTGAAGAACGGCTGCAAGCTCGTGTCGGAAGGCGCCAACATGCCGACCACGTACACCGGCTCCACGCTCTTCGAGGAAGCCCATGCGTTATTCGGTCCGGGCAAGGCGGCCAACGCAGGCGGCGTGTCGATCTCGGGGCTGGAAATGTCCCAAAACTCGATGCGCATGTCGTGGTCGCGGGAGGAAGTGGACCGTCAACTGCAGGAGATCATGAAGCGGATCCACGAACAGTGCGTGGAATTCGGTACCATCAACGGACACGTGAACTACATCAAGGGTGCCAACGTCGCCGGCTTCAAGAAAGTAGCCGACGCGATGCTCGCGTACGGAATCGTGTAGCGCGCGTTCGTTCTGGAAAAATCCCCGCCTGCCGGCGGGGATTTTTTTTGTCCTGCAGCCAACTACCTGCGGGTACGCACCGTAACGGTAGCGATCATGCCCAACCCCTCATGGAGGAAGCAGAGATACGTGTAATCGCCTGAGACGGTGAACACGTGCTCGAAGCGCTCTCCGCTCTGCAGCAGTCCGGAATCGAACGGCTCTGCGCCCGGCGGCAGGATGTTGTGGTCGTCCATGGCGGCCGTTCCTGGTTTGTCGGTCGCAGTGTGAGGCATCGCTCCCTCATTGATCCACACGATGGTGTCACCGGGGGTGATGTCCACGTGCTCCGGGTAGAGCCGCATATCGTCCTTCATCCGTACGATGACGGTTATGGGCTCCGGGCGCGGGTTAGGGGCCGCTATAGTCAGAGCGATCAGGGTGAGCCAAAAGCTGTGCATGCTCTCATTCCTGTTGGGTCAACCGAGGGAACCACAATGCGCGCCCGAAGGTTTCCAGTGTCGTGAGAGTATTACATCCGCTGTTTGTGCACCTGCACATTGCGTTTCTCATCATGGCGTTCGTAGCGATGTATGCGTGGCTGGCGCGGGGCCTGGCGACGAGCGTGTTCGAGGATCGCATCTACCGCTTTGCCCGAGCCAACACGTGGGCCGGGGTCGTTACGGTCGCGCTCTCGATGGTGGCTGGAGTGCGCGACGCTCTGCTGGGAACCGTGGCGCGGTTCAGTGGCCCGGTGGGAGGCTGGCTGATGGTCAAGGTCGTACTCTCGAGCGTGATGCTGGGCGTGTACGGTGTCTTCCTCTATCGTAGCGGGAGGAAGAGGACCTATCTGCAGGAGGACCGGACGACGATGCTGTGGTGCTTGGGCACCCAGGCGGTCGGCATCACGTTCGTGCTCGCCATCACCGTGATTGGGACCATGTTGGTGTTCTACCAAGACCGACTGCCCCGCTTCCCATTGCCCTTCTGATGTCGTGAGTAGATCACCGAAACTTGTCATCGTGGGCGGCGGCTTCGCCGGTTTGTATGCAGCCACCTACCTATCCAAGTCAGAGCTCGCGGGGAACGGAGCCGAAGTCACGCTGATGGATCGCCGGAATTACTTCACGTTTACACCGCTCCTTGCTGAAGTCGCGATGGGAACCTTGGGGCAAGAGCACGTGACCTATCCTTACCGGGTGCTGGCGCGCCGATTCGGCTTCCGATTCGCCCAAGACGCCGTCTGCGGGATCGATTTTGCGCGAAAGCTGGTGGCAACCAGCCACTCGGAGCTGCCGTACGACTATCTCGTGCTGGCCACAGGGGCGGCTCCCGAATTCTTCGGTAACGAAGCCATCAAGCGGTCGAGTATGGCGCTTACTTCCGTTCCTGACGCGCTGAACATACGGGCCTCTGTCATCGACGCGCTCGAACGCGCCGAAGTGGTTCACGAGCCGTCGGAGCGCAAGCGGTTGTTGACGTTTGTGGTCGCAGGGGCGGGACCGGCCGGCGTGGAGATCGCCAGCGGGATTCACGCATTGGCTCACGATGTGCTCGATCGCTACTACGCGAGCACCGATGAGGTGCGGGTGATCCTGGCCGGAGCAAGCGATCGTATCCTCGCTGGGTTTGACGAAGACCTGGCCCGGGAAGGGCTCCATCGCCTCCGGGAGCGAGGCATCGACGTGCGGCTCAAAACGAAGGTTGTCGATGCGTCACCCGGAGTAGTCGCTGCGGAGGGTGCGGACGGCGGGATGGATTTCATCCCATCGCACACGCTGATCTGGACCGCTGGAACCGCTCCTGGGAAGTGGTTGGAAGAACAGGAGGTGTCTCAGGATGGCAGCGGTGTGCCGGTCGATGAATTCCTTCGCGTCGCAGAGCACGATTGCGTCTTTGCGGTCGGCGACGTCTGTGCCCTCCAAGACGAGCGGACGGGCCTGCCGTATCCGCGGGTGGCCCCGATTGCGATCAGCCAGGGCATTCGGGCTGCCGCCAATATCGAGAACCACGTTTTTGGGCGTCCCCTGGAGCCCTACCAGGCGCACCACGCCGGCAAGATAGTGTCCCTCGGTGGCTGCACCGCCCTGGTGGACATCCTCGGCGTACGGCTCACCGGCCGCGTCGCCTGGTGGATCTACCGGATGGCCTACCTGCTCAAGCTCGTCGGCATGCAGAACAAGATTCGCGTGATGGTGACGCTTTTGCTCAACAAGCTCTTCGAGCGCGACATCACGGCGGAGACGCACCGCCGGGCGGAGTGTGATGAACCACTGAGCCCTAGTCGTACCGGAGCGCCGTGATGGGATCGACCTTCGTGGCGTGGACCGCGGGAACGTAGCTGGCGAGTAGCGCCACGACCGACAGAGTGACGGTAACGCCGATGTAGGTCATGGGATCCCGGGCCGTGATGCCGTAGAGCTGGCTCGACATCACGCGCGTCATCAGGAGGGCTCCTCCCACGCCTCCCGCCAAACCAATTCCGATCAGAACCAGCGACTGACGCAGGACCAGCCCCAAGACGTTCCTCCCATCGGCCCCGAGGGCCATGCGAATCCCCATCTTTACATTGCCGACTGGCCCGCCCGGGGCCCTCCATGCATGTTGTGGGTCATGCCCCCTCGTATTTGGATGCGCCTTACCGCGCTGGTGGTTGGAACCGCCGTGCTCGGTGGCTGTGCCCCCGCCCCCGGTGCTCGTTGGTGGAAAGGCAACCTCCACACCCACTCGCTGTGGAGTGACGGGGACGAATTTCCAGAGGTGATCGTCGACTGGTACAGATCCCACGGCTACGACTTCGTGGCCCTGTCGGATCACAACACGCTAGCGGCGGGGGAGCGCTGGATCGATGCGGCAGGGAGCGCCGGCGGCATGGGGGCCCTCGACGGCTACTTGGAGCGTTTCGGCGACGAGTGGGTGGAGCGGCGGGAGGTCAACGGCACACTCGAGGTCCGTCTGCGAACCCTCGAGGAGTACCGCGTACTGTTCGAAGAACCGGGCGGCTTTCTGGTGATTCAGAGCGAGGAGATCACCGACCGCTTCCAGTCGAAGCCGATTCACGTCAACGCCACGAACATTGCGGAACTGATTCCGCCGCAGGGTGGCGGCAGCGTGGTGGAGGTTATGCAGAACAACGTCGACGCCGTCATCGCGCAGCGGCGGGCCACCGGCCAGGCCATGTTCCCGCACATCAATCACCCGAACTTCGGCTGGTCTATCACCGCAGAGGATCTCATTGCGGTGCAGCGCGAGCGTTTCTTCGAGGTCTACAACGGCCATCCCGCCGTGCACACCGATGGCGACGATCTCCGTCCGAGCACCGAGCGCCTGTGGGACATCGTCTTGGCCGAGCGCGTGCGCCAGGGGCAAGAGGTGATGTTCGGCATCGCCACCGATGACGCCCACAACTACCACGAGTACGATGACAACCACAGCAACCCGGGCCGAGGCTGGGTGATGGTGCGTGCGCCGGCACTCGCGCCGGAGGACATCATCGTGGCGATGGAAGCCGGGGATTTCTACGGCTCGTCCGGCGTTGTGCTGGAAGAAATCGAGTTTGCTGGGGGAACGCTGACCTTGCGGGTGCAGGAGGAAGAGGGCGTCGCGTACACCACGCAGTTCGTCGGGACGCGAGCGGGGTATCCGGCGGCGGAAGTCACGCCGGTCCCTGCAGGCGCGCCGGTGACGAGACGGTACAGTGACGAGATCGGTGTGGTTCTTGCGGAAGTCCCAGGAACGTCTCCGTCGTACACGGTCACCGGAGACGAGCTCTACGTCCGCGCCAAAGTGATCTCGTCGAAGCGCAAGGAGAACCCGTATCGTGAGGGCGAGATGGAAGTGGCCTGGACGCAGCCCGTCGTGATTCGTCGGTAGCCTGCTCGTGGCGTGGACTCTAAAAAGCCGTCACCCCGTGGCCGCACAGTGCTGGTGGATGACCTTTGAAATGAGCCCCGCCGCGCGGTCGAACTGCGCCATGGGCATCGATTCGTTCGGCTTGTGTGCGACCTCGATCGAGCCCGGCCCCCATATCACGCATTCGAATCCCATCGTTTGGAGCCAACCGGCGTCGGTGGCGTAGGAAACGCTGTGTGTCTCCCCCTGGCTCATGTGTTCGCACAGCGCCCGATACACCGGCGCGCCCTCGCTCAGGAGCATCGGTGGGCTCTCGTATTCCACCTCCAATGCATACGGCGTGCTACCCAACGCGGCGTCCAGGGTCTCCCGCACGCGGGTCAACAGCGGCTCGCTCTCCATGTCGGGGAGGAGACGAAACCCGACGTTCAGCTCACAGTGATCCGGCACGACGTTGATTGCGGAGCCGCCCGACACCTGTCCGATGTTCAACGGAACGAAGGGGACCTCTGGAAAATGCTCGCGATGGGGCGGCTCCTCCGCGGCGAGCTCCCGGCGTAGGTCGGACAGCGCGACGATCACGCGTCCCACCGGCTCGATGGCGCTGTTTCCGAGGTGGGGGTACCCACTGTGGGCCGGCGTCCCCTCCACGGTGATGCGGAACGCCAGATGGCCCTTGTGCATCCGAATCACGTGCAGAGACGTGGGCTCGCCGATGATGGCGCTCTTGGGCATCGTGGCCGCGTATGGCCAGGTGTCGGCAAGGTGTTTGGCACCGACCGTGCCGACTTCCTCATCGTAGGTGAAGATGAACACCAGCGGGTTGGCGAGCCTGGTCGGATCCAGGCTAGCGGCCGCATTGGTGACCAGGGCCAGGAATCCCTTCATGTCCGAGGTCCCGCGACCCACGAACGTCTCGCCGGACTCGATCAACACGAAGGGATCGGAACGCCAGTCGTCTTCGTCAGCCGGGACGACGTCCATGTGCCCCGACAGCACGAGTCCTTTGCGTTGTTCGTCTCCCTCGGGACCGACCGTGATCACGAGGTTGGTCTTTCCGCCGTCGGGGGATGGGTTGCGCTGTATCCGGACGCCGGGTCGGTCGAGGTACTCGCAGATGAAGTCCGCCAGGGGCAGGTTGCTGTTGCGGCTCACGGAATCGAAACCCACCAGCCGCCCGAGAAGGTCAGCGTCACTCAGCAATGTCACGACGGCTCTCCGCCCAATTCGGGGGGTCAGGCAACGGCTCGGAGCTCATCGGTGGTTCCCACGCGGTCCTTGAGAAGATAAACCCCGAGGTAAAAGAGCGGGGTGTCCGCCAGGGCAAAGGTCACCTTGAACGCGTAGGAACTCAGCATCAGGGGGATGAGCTTGCCAACCGAATCGATATCCGCGCCGAGTCCTCCCGAAAAATAGAGTATGGTCAGGATGGTGACCGTGTCGATCATCTGGCTTCCCATGGTGGACCCGTTGTTGCGCAACCACAGGTGCTTGCCTTTGGTGATGCGCCGCCAGAAGTGGAACAGATGTACGTCGACCGTCTGGGCGATGAGGTAGGCGATCATCGACGACACCACGTTGGGCTTCATGAACGACCATACGGTCTCGAACGTCGAGCTGGCGCCGGAGACTCCGGATGCGTCGGGGAGCACATGGCCCAGCCACATGAGAAACAGCATGAACACGTTCATGCCGAAGCCGACGAGGACCAGGTTCTGCGCCCGCCTCTTACCGTACAGCTCGCAGATCAGATCGGTGGCGAGAAAGGTGAAGGGGTAGGCGAGCAGTCCGGCCGGTATGTCAAAGGGACCCAGGTGCACGAACTTGGTGACCCCGACGACGTTGCCCAGGGTCAGCGACGTGAGGAAGATGCCACAGAGGAGTGTGTAGAACGATTCCCGAAAGTGCATTGGCGCTGCCGCCAGGCCCTGTGAACTAGAGTTCGTCTGTAATCGTCTCAGAGTCGACGGGCGGTGAGTCGTCGACGTAGCACGGGTACTCCCGCTTGGCGTGGGCCGCCACGGACCGGTAGATGTCGGCTGCCACGACCGGCTCGTCCGCCGAAGTCTCGGCGATCACCACGCCGGACGGGTCGACGATCCACCCCTGGCCTCCGAAGGTGACCCCTTCCTCTTCGCCGGCGCGGTTCGAACTGGCGACGTAACATCCGGACACCACCGCCGCCATCTGTATCGCCGCCTGCCAACGGTGCAGCGTGGCGACGGGCGTCGCCCGTGGCACCACGATGAGGTCCGCTCCCTGTCGGCCATAGTGGCGCGCCCACTCGTTGAACATGATGTCGGTGCAGATGAGAAACGCCACGTTGAGTCCACCGACCTCGACGATTTCAAATGCCTGGTCTCCCCGCTCGAACCAGAGGGTTTCGTACCACCCCTCCTCGTTGGGGAAATACTGTTTCGTGTGGGCGGGGGTGACGCCGGATTCCTGCTCCCACACGAATCCCTCGATGATGCTGTTGCCCTCCTGGAACACCGGGTGACTTCCGAGGACCACCGGGGTACCGAGATCCTGGTACAGCCCGAGGCCTTGTTCGTGCAGTCGCTGGACGGCGACGAGATCGTCGAACTGCGGCTCGTTTTGGGCGGCGATCCACCGGCCGAACGGCATTTCGTTCAGCAGGAACATGTCGGCCTTCTTGTCGGATGCGTCGGTCGCCAGCGAGTGCCAGTTGTTGTCGCCGGGGGTCATGCCGACGGCTGCCTCGCACACTGCGAGTCGGACGGGGCCTTCTGCGTTCACAGTTGCAATACCTCTCGAACGGCGTTGAGGTCAGCGGACGCCACGGCCGGCTCCGGACAGGCCTCCGTGGCCACTGAGGGATCCTTGAGACCGTGTCCCGTCAGTGTACAAACAATAATAGAAGAGGAGGGCAGACGCTGTGTGGCATTGTACTTCCTCAGCCCCGCCACCGACGCGGCAGAAGCCGGCTCCGCGAAGATTCCCTCCGCGGACGACAGGGTGCCATATGCCTCGAGAATCTCATCATCGGTGACGGAGTCAATCACACCCCGAGACTCGTCGCGTGCCGCCACGGCGGCCTTCCAGCCCGCCGGGTTGCCGATGCGGATTGCGGTGGCGACGGTCTCGGGAGACGAGACAGGATGTCCCAGGACGATTGGAGCGGCTCCTGCGGCCTGAAAGCCCATCATCTGCGGCTTCGAGTCGATGACCTCGGTATCGGCGTACTCCTTATAACCCATCCAGTAGGCGGTGATGTTGCCCGCGTTGCCGACCGGGAGGAAGTGGAAATCGGGGGCTCGACCGAGGACGTCGCAGATCTCGAACGCAGCGGTCTTCTGACCGTGCAGGCGGTAGGGATTGATCGAGTTGACGATCGTCACCGGGGTGGTTCGGGCGATTTCGGAAACCAGGGTGAGCGCCTGATCAAAATTGCCGTCGATCGCAACGATCTTGGCGCCGTGTACGAGGGCTTGGGAGAGTTTCCCAAGGGCGATCTTGCCTTTGGGGACGATGACGTAGGCGTCCAGGCCGGCCCGGGCGGCGTATGCGGCGGCGGATGCGGAGGTATTGCCGGTCGAAGCGCAGATGAGGGCAGTGGATCCCTCGGCCGCCGCCTTGGAGACCGCGACGGTCATTCCGCGGTCCTTGAACGAGCCGGTGGGGTTCGCGCCCTCGAGTTTGAGAAACAGCTGCGCCGAGACCCCGATGGCGTCGGCAAGTCGAGGTGCGGGGACCAGGGGCGTGTTGCCCTCGTGAAGTGTGACGGCGCGAACGCCGGCTTCGAGGGGAAGGTGTGCGCGATAGCGCTCGATGACGCCGGACCAGGTCATAGGCGCCGTCTGAGACCTTCCGCTCCCTCTGCCACCAGCTCCTCGAGCAGCGTGGTCGCACGGCGACCGAGGTTCGTGTTCCCCCGCCCGTAGTTGCGGAGCATGACGACGCCGATCGTGGATTCAGGGTTGAACACCAAGTACGCATTGTATCCGGCCACGGAGCCCCCGTGGCCCACGGCCCACACGCCGCTCTCGACCCGGCGGATGCTGAATCCGAGGCCGTACCCTCTCGCGGGGTCTTCAGGCGTCTGGATCCGCATCACCTCGCGGCGCCATTCGGGCGAGAGGATCTCAACCGCCGAAGTTCCCGTGACGCCGCCCGCAAAGCGGGCCAAGTCGCGGACGGTGGAGTAGATGCCGCCGTTCGGCACCTTGTAACCTCGCCCCCAGTGCTCCATCGCCGGAAAGTCCGTGGTGATCTCTCCGTCACGGCTCACCGAGTACCCCACCGACAGATGGGGGTAGAGCTCCGGCGTCATCACGAACACCGTCTGATCCATCTCCAAGGGCTCGATGATCTGGTCGGTGACGAGGTTCATGAACGGCGTGTCGGCGGCGCGAGAGATCGTCAAGCCCAGGATGCCGAAGCCGATGTTGGAGTAGGAGTACCTTTCTCCTGGTGCGGCGAGAAACGACGTGGTCGGAATCGACGCCAACACCTTGTTCTCCCAGATGGAGATGGGACCGGCCGCAGCCCGGGGCAGCTCCGGCTCGCGAATGAGTCCCGCCGTGTGACTCGCCAGCCGCCTGAGGGTCACACCGGCAATGGTGTCGCCGCCGACGGCGAGGCCACCGAGGGCCGGAAGATGCGACGTGGCGAGGTCGTCGATGTCGAGGACCCCCTGGTCCGCCAGCTGCGCCATCGCCACCGCGGTGAACGACTTGGAGATCGACCCGACCCGGTAGATCGTCTCCGCGTCGGCGGGGATGCGACGGTCGCGATCCGCCCAGCCGAAGCCTCGGGCCCAGACGATCTCGCTTCCCACGAACACCCCGGCTGTGATCCCGCCGACGTCGTCTCGCTCCACGTCCTCGGCAATCTGACGGCCGAACCGCTCGATTGCCGCCGACTGAGCCGGGGCGTCGCCACGCTGTTGTGGGCTGGTGGGGATCGCGGCTGTGAAAGTTGCCGCAAGCGC
Organism: Gemmatimonadota bacterium; assembly: GCA_039588255.1. GTDB lineage: Bacteria > Gemmatimonadota > Gemmatimonadetes > Gemmatimonadales > GWC2-71-9 > B3T1B10. Next base: position 16,103 of record JBDHAF010000069.1, read on the forward strand.
GACGAACGCGGCGAGCGGTTGGGCGGGCCTCCACATGGGGTGCTCCTGATCGGGTGAAAAAAAGGTACGGTAACCGTGGCCGTCAGGCGATCCCATGCGCTACACGATGAGCGTCGATGAACCCCGCTTCACGATCCGCGGTGCAGCGGATGCCACGGTGGTGGCGGTGAAGGCGGTGAATGGGAGAGGACTTGCCGGATGGGACTGGGCGCGCACGACCGTCGCCGGCCGGTGAGCCCGGCCGACTACAGGTGGGTCAGGTAGGCGAGTCTCGACGCGAGGTCGAACTGTGTGATGTCCTTCAGGTCCGGGGACAGTGATTCGAGGAGCTGTGACAGCGCTGCGGTAGCGAAGGAGAACCCTTTGCGCTCTCCCGAATTCGCCGTCCTCCTGCTCACCATCGCCCGCGAGCGGGGTTGCATGTCCACGAGGCGCCGATCCAGGTGCACCTGGGAGAACTTGTCCTCCACCTCGGCAACGAGCATCACCATGTTGTCGTTCGCTCTCGGGAGTTGGAGGTCGCCCAATCCCGAGAAGTCCACCTGGTCCTGCACCACGGCCAGTCGGAGCACGCCACCGTGGGCCGATCCGCCGGGTACGTAGAGGTCGAGAAACGGACTCTCGGCTGCCTCTTCCTCGCCGCCGGCCGAGCTGCCCCTGGCCGTGCTCCCAAAACCCATGAGACTGTCGCGGGCCATGAACACGCCGCTGCGGCGTTGACGCAGGCCTTCGGTCAGCGGGTTGGTGCCGACGCCACTGGCGTCTCCGCTCCCAGCACGCGGCTGGCAGAAGACGGAGACAAAAGGTCCATCGTGGGAGAGCTCGACCTGGGAGTCCTCGAGTTCCAGCGTCATCCCGGTCGCCGTAAAACTGAACGCTTTGACGATCGTTTGCCGGGGGATCGTGGCGAAGTCTTTCCCGCGCACCGCGACCACATTCAGCCCGGCCGTGCCGAGAATCTCCAAGGTGGGGGCGACTTTGCTCTCGTCGCTGTCGGCGAGCCAGATCTCGGGGATGGGGTAATTGGCCTTCATCCGCACTTCGGCCGGCGCGAGTCCGAAGCATGGGGCAGCGAGGGCCAGGTCGGGATCCCCGTGCGGTGGGTTCGATATAATGAGCGTTGGGTCTTGCATCTGCCCGCCAAGCTAGGGTGCTCTCCAGTATCTGTCCATGTTTTCTTGGCGTTTTGTGACGTGCGTCACAGTGAGTGTGACGGCGGACACAATGGGATTGCATTGAAGGTCACAGTTTCGAGAGGTCGTCACCTCTAGTTTGCCGGTGTAAATTACAGCGCGCCAAGTCGACCCGACCTGGCGCGCAAGCTTTTGGCGGGAGGACGCTTGAAACGCGGTTTCACGCTCCTTGAGATCCTCACCGCGCTGGTCATCATGGGCGTCGTCATGGCTCTCGGTGCACCAAGATTCCGAGACTGGATGACCCATGAGAATGTCCGGCAGGCGCGGGTAAACGTCACCACACAGTTGGCCGGTGCCCGGTCCATTGCGGTGCAGCGTGGCTGCGCAGCCGTGTTGCATATCGATCCCTCCTCGTCCAGAGTGTGGATCACGGCCTGTCGGCTGCAGGGGGTGGGGATGGACACCGTCGGCATGATCGAGAACATGTCGAGCCGTTATGGCGTGGTGTTTACGTCCACGGGCGACTCGGTCTTGTTCACGCCACAGGGCATCGCATTCGGTGCCGCCTGGACTACGATGACATTCTCCAAGGCCGGATACGACGCGGTGCTCGAGATTTCTCCCATAGGGAGGCCGCTTTGGTGAACGGCGAGCGCGGCTTCACCCTCATCGAGCTCACGATTGCCGTCACAATCTTCACGATTGCCATCCTCGGCATGCTTGGCACATCGGCGGGGATAACGCGGCTACTGGGGCAGGGCGACCGTATCGCCACGGCGAGCTTCTACGCGCAGGAGCGTTTCGAAACACTGCGTTCCTCTGACTGTGCCACGTTGACCGGGGGCTCGGAGACCCGCGCCGGGATTTATAACGTGACATGGCAGGTGCAGCCGATGTTCGGCGGCAACGCGCAGCGGATCGGGATCTTCGTCGAATATCCCTCACGCCGGGGTGTGACCCGGGTCGACACTCTGGGTATGTCCATCTCATGCATCCTATAAACCGACGCGGGTTCACGCTGGTGGAGATGGTGGTTGTCCTGGGTCTCATGGGGATCGTCGTGGGTGCGATCTACCAGTCCATCATCGCGACCCAACGCACCACCAGCGCCCAATTCCAGCGCATCGACGTTCAGCAGACCACCCGGGCGGCAGCCATGTACGTGAGCAATATGCTCCGGGAACTGGACGCCGCTGACGGTGACATTCTCAATTCCCAGGCCACATCGCTGCAATTCCGGGCCATGCGGTGGACTGGCGTGCTGTGTACGATCCCGTTTGAGGCCGCCGGCCAGGTGCAATTCACCATTCGGGGGCAGCTGCTCTTCGGGGTTCGCGGGCCGGATGCCGCGCAGGACTCGATCCTGTTGTGGCAGGAAGGCGATCCCACGATTCGATTCGACGACATATGGCTGTTCGGAGGTTTGCAGTCCTCGGCGGCAGGGGTGTGTCCCGACGACGGTCTCGCCGGCACCACGCTTCGCGTCGTGATCAACGCTGCGTCCGGGGGCAATCCGGCGGCGGCCGCAGGAATCACCGTGGGCGCTCCCGTGAGGGGATTTCAGGTCGAGGAGCTCTCGTTGTTGCTGCAGGCACCGGACTACTGGTTGGGCCGCCGCACCGCTGACCGGGGAGGCGCGTGGACTTCGGTCCGGCCGCTGGTGGGGCCACTCACGACCAACGGCCTAACGTTTTCCTATTTCGACGTCAACGGCGCGCTGCCCGCCTTGACGACCCAGATCGCGTCCATCGGCGTGACCGTCCGAGGCAGGTCGGTGGGCCAAGTGAGCGGCACCGGGTACTTTCGGGACTCGATCATCACCCGAGTGACGCTTCGCAATAACGCACGATTCTAACCGTGGAGGTTGAGCGACAATGACCAATCACATACGGAACGAGAGAGGGATCGCGCTGGTGTTGTCGATCCTGGCCATCGTCGTGGTGGGCGGCCTCGTGGTGGGTGTCGCCACTTCTGCCCGGTTGGAGAACCGGCAGGCCCAGAACACCGAGGAAATGGCGCAGGCGTTTGCCGTCACCGAGCTGGGACTCGGCGAGACGATGGCGGACTGGTACGCCGGCGAGTGGAACGCAATGGACCTCATGGAAACAAAGCCCATCGCCGGGGCGTCTCCCCAGGGGGCCGGCAGCTATGCGGGCTCGGTTCAACGTCTGAGTCAAGAGCTCTTCTTTCTCGACGTAACTGGGACCAGCGGTCGCGGGGGGGCACGCCAGCGCCTGGGAACGTTTGTCAAGCTGCGGCCAATCACCGTGGACATCGAGGCGTCACTCACGACGCGGGGTCCGGTGAACCGCAACGGTAATGGCCAGATCAGCGGGATGGACCAGCCGCCAGCGGGCTGGGGCGGGTGCCAGAACCCTAGCAACAAGGCCGGTATTCGAACCCCCGACGCCGACCTCATCGACGACGGCGGCTGTCCGTCGTGTATCGAGGGATCACCTCCGATCGAGACCGACCCGACCCTCGACGACGAAACGTTTTTCGACTTCGGCGACTTGGACTGGGCCAGCCTCACGGCCATGGCTACGAAAACCGGGTTCACCCTCCAAAATCCGAATGTGGAACCGAGGTTCAACGGAGACGGGTCTTGTAACACGGGGGATCCCGAGAACTGGGGAGATCCGCTCACTCCCAACTCCAGTTGCGGAAACTACTCTCCCATCATCTACGCGCCCGGAACCCTCAACCTCAATAAAGGATATGGGCAGGGAATCCTTCTGGTAGACGGCGACTTGAACGTACAGGGTCGTTTCGAGTTCTACGGTATCGTGATCGTGCGTGGTACCATGAAGACCGCCGGAGGCGGTGCTGGGAGCATCCACTTCAGAGGCGCCGTCATGGCTGCCAACGTGGACATCGAGGATATCCAGGTTGCCGGAAACGCCCAGATCCAATATTCCAGTTGTGTCGTGAAGCGTGCCCAGACGGCGGCCGGCATCGGAGCGCAGCTCCGATCCAGAGGCTGGATGCAGCTGTTCTCTACCACGTAACAGAAAGCCCAACCGTGGTGTGCCGGTCGCCCCAGTGACGATCGGCACACCTCTCAGTGCCACTCTCCCCAAGTCCCTCATTCACCCACCGCTGCGGTAGCGGCGGGTGGACGTTGAGGCTATGGTAAAACGCTCGGGCAGTTGCCCTCAGGCTCTCCTGCCTCCGTCCACCCTGAGGTGTTTCCTCATGAAAAGTTTCTCTCGAATTGCACTTGGCTCACTCAGCGTATTGGCCGTCCTCGGGGTCGCGGTGGCGCCGATCCAGGCACAGCGCATCACCACACCCCAGGAGCAGCTGGGTTTCAACATCGGCGACGATTACCATCTGGCGACCTACACGCAGTTCGAGGCCTACTGGCGCAAACTTGCGGAGGAGTCACCCCGCATGGTCCTCCGAGAGATCGGTCAGACGGCGGAGGGCCGGACGCAGCTCATGTCGATCATCACGTCACCCGAGAACCACGCCAATCTCGACCGCTACCAGGAAATCGCCCGCCGGATGGCCCTCGCTGAGGGCGTCTCCGAGGAAGAGGCCCGGGCGATGGCGTGGGAGGGGAAGGCGGTGATCTGGATCGACGGCGGGTTGCACGCCACCGAGGTGCTGGGTGCCCACCAGCTCACGGAGTGGGTGTACCAGATGGTCAGCCGCACCGACGAGGAAACGATGCGCTTCCTGGATGACGTCGTGCTGCTGGCCGTACACGCCAATCCTGACGGCATGGAGCTCGTTTCCAACTGGTACATGCGGAACCCGGTTCCGGAAGAGCGGTCGACTTCGGGTATCCCCCGCCTGTACCACAAGTACGTGGGCCACGACAACAACCGCGACTTCTACATGTCGGCCCAGCCCGAAACGGAGAACATGAATCGGGTTGCGTACCGGGAGTGGTTCCCTCAGATCATGTACAACCACCACCAGACGGGACCGGCGGGAACGGTGATGTTCGCGCCGCCGTTCAGGGATCCCTTCAACTACAACTACGATCCACTCGTTCCCCTGACCATCGAGATGGTGGGTGCGGCGATGCACAGCCGCTTCGTGGCCGAAGGGAAGCCGGGCACGACGAAGCGCTCGGGCGCAGGCTATTCCACGTGGTGGAACGGTGGACTCCGGACCACGCCGTACTTCCACAACATGATCGGGCTCCTCACGGAGACCATCGGTAACCCGACGCCGGTTGAGATCCCATTCATTGTCAGGCAGCAGCTTCCGCGCAACGACCTTGCGGCACCGATCGCGCCGCAGGAGTGGCACTTCCGCCAGTCCATCGACTACTCGATTACGGCCAACCGTGCCGTGATGGACTATGCCTCGCGGTATCGTGAGACGCTGTTGTACAACATCTACCTGATGGGCCGGAACTCGATTGAGCGCGGCAACCGGGATCACTGGACGGTGCATCCCAAGATGCTCGACGCCATCCAGGCGAAGGCGGAGGCCGATGGGAACATCGTGCAAGGCGGCCGGGGCGGCGCTCGCCTCCCTGCTCAGTACACCGAGATGCTTCGCGATCCGGCACAGCGTGACCCCAGGGGATACATCCTTCCCTCGGACCAGGCGGATTTCCCCACCGCGACGAAGTTCGTGAACACCTTGCTGAAGAACGGGGTGGCCGTGCACCGTGCGACCAGCGGGTTTGACGTCGCCGGAAAGCGGTACCCGGCGGGATCGTACGTCCTCAAAGCGGCACAGGCGTTCCGGCCGTTCCTCCGGGACATGTTCGAGCCTCAGGATCACCCAGATGACTTTGAATACCCGGGTGGTCCCCCGATTGCCCCGTATGACAACACAGGCTGGACGCTGGCCTATCAGATGGACGTCGAGTTCGACAGGATCTTGGACGGGTTCGACGGCC
>JBDHAF010000070.1:0-16988 GCA_039588255.1 Gemmatimonadota bacterium
GTAGATGGCGATCGACGCCGGGAGCTCGCCGTCTGCCGCGTGCTGTGCCAGCTCGCTGCCGGCGGCATACCCCGAAGGCAGGAACCCTTCGTGTACCAACGCGGTGTATTCGAAAGCCTGGACGCCCACGAACGAGGCGCCGATCGCCACCGTCGCCAGAAGGTACATCTTGAGACGTTGTTGATCCCCGTCCTGAATCGCGGCAAACGCCTTCACCATCGTGACGCTGCTGCAGATGAGAAGGAAAGTGTTGACGGCGGTAACGGGGACGTTGAGAATCGCTCCGGGGGCGCTCCACTGCTCGGGGCTTCCAAACCGGAGAATGATGTACGCACCGATCAAGGCGGTGAAGAACATCACCTCCGACCCCAAGAAGATCCACATCCCCAGCTTCTCATTATAGACGTCCGCTCCGACTTCGCGTCTCGCAGGCGGATTCATCAAGGCAGGGTGAGCCATATTCCTCTGTCCCTCCTATGCGCCGGCCGCGGCCGGATCGACGTCAGAACTGAGCTTGCGGGTCTGAGGCAGGAAATCCTCCTCGACCAGCGGCGAGCTGTACTCGTAGGGGCCGCGATACACCGTCGGCACCTCGGCAAAGTTGCCGTGGGGCGGCGGCGACGGCACAGACCACTCCAGGCCGTTGGCCTCCCACGGATTGTCCGACGCCTTCTCTCCCTTGAACCAGCTCATGACGAAGTTCACCACGAAGGGCAACTGCACCAGCATGAGCAGCAGCGCACTGATCGTGATGAACTTGTTGAGCGGCGCCAACGGCTGGAGAAACTCGTACTGCGACGGATCGTAGATCCGTCGCATGTGGCCATAGACACCCAGATTGTGCATGGGGAAGAACGTCAAGTTGTAGAAGATGAACGTCAACCAAAAGTGAACCATGCCGAGCGTCGGATTCATCATGCGGCCGAACATCTTTGGGTACCAATACGTCACCGCGGCAAAGATCGCGAAGAGGCTTCCGCCGAAAAGCACATAATGGATGTGCGCCACGATGAAGTACGTGTCGTGGATGTAGATGTCGACGGGGGTCGTCGCCATGAAGACGCCGCTCAGGCCACCGATCACGAACATTGCCACGAATCCCACCGCATGCAGCATCGGGACGTGGAACCGAATGCTCCCTCGCCACATCGTCCCCATCCAATTGAACGTCTTGATGGCCGAGGGCACGGCGATGAGCAACGTGGAGATCATGAACGTCATTCCCAACGTCGGATTCATGCCGCTCTGGAACATGTGATGGCCCCACACGATCCAGCCGAGAAACGCGATGCCAATGATGGCAAACACCATCGAGTGATACCCGAACACCGGCTTCCGCGAACCGTTGGCAATGATGTCCGAGACCATACCCATTGCCGGCAGAATCAGGATGTAGACCTCCGGGTGGCCGAAGTACCAGAACAAATGCTGCCACAGGATCGGCTGGCCCCCGTCGGTCCAGTCGAAGAAGTGGGTCCCGATGGTCTGATCGAAGAACAGCATGATGGCGGCGCCCGAGAGGATCGGGATCGCCAGCAGCACAAGGATTGCCGTGATGAAGAGGGCCCAAATCGACAGCGGTAACCGAAACCAGGTCATCCCCGGCGCCCGCAGGTTCACCACCGTCGTGATGTAGTTGGTGGCACCAAGAATCGATGCCAAACCCAGGATCGCGATGCTCAACAGCCAGATCTGCTGGCCTGCACTCACGCCAGTCCACTGGGGGTCCGAGCTGAGCGGCGCATATTGCGTCCAGCCCGCCCCCGAATGCCCCCCCTCCACGAAGAAGCCCGCCATCATGAGGATCCCCGCCGGCACCGCAATCCAGAACGACGCCATGTTGAGGCGGGGGAACGCCATGTCCGGTGCACCGATCTTGAGGGGAATCAAGAAGTTCCCGAAAACACCCACCAGCAGTGGCATGATGGCGAAAAACACCATGATCGTGCCGTGCATTGTGACGAGGGAGTTGTAGAACTCGGGCAGCAGGATTCCGCCAGGTGCCATCGTCTCCGGGAGTAACTGCCCTCCCGGGAGCGCTCGATCCGGGAATCCGAGCTGCCAGCGGATCATCATCGCCATCAATCCGCCGAACACCAAGAAGACCCAACTCATCAGCAAGAACTGCACGCCGATGATCTTGTGGTCAGTCGAGAAAATGTACTTTCGCAGGAACGATAGCTCGTGGGCTTCCGTGTGCGCTGCGGGTTCCAAAGAAACCGCGGAAGTCGCCATTGTTATCCTTTAGATGATAGTGTGTTGACCCTCGTTACTCCTCTTCGGCTGCCGCAATCCGATCTGCGAGCCACTGTTGGTAGTCCTCCGCCGAGTGCACCGTCACCATCGCACGCATGCGGTAGTGCCCCAGTCCACATAACTCGGCGCAGGCGATCTCGTATTCTCCTACCTCCGTCGCCTCAAACCAGGTATTGATCGCCATGCCCGGAACGGCATCCTGCTTTACGCGGAACGCCGGAACGAAGAAGGAGTGAATCACGTCCTCCGCATTGAGCTGCAATGCCACGGGTTGGTTCACCGGAATGTGCAACTGGTTCCGCACGGTGAAGTCGTCCCCCGTTCCGAGCTGGCCGTCGGCACCTCTGTAAACGAAGTCCCACTCGAACTGCCGGACGTCTACACGATGGGGGATGGCGTTGTCGGGAATGCTATTCCGGCCCTTCACGGTGTTCCACACGCCGCCGCTCATCAGGCCGATGATCACCACTGTGACGGCTGGAATAGCCGTCCAGATGACCTCCGCCTTGGTGCTTCCCTCGATGTACTGGGCTTTGCGGCCCGGCCGGGCGCGATACTTGATCATGAACAACACGAGCCCGGCTTCGACCACCACGAACGCGATACCTGTGATTACCAGAATGACGTAATACAGGAAATCGATATCGCCCGCGAAGGTCGAAGCACTGGATGGTAAGATCCAACTCATGCGGGAGTCTCCTCAGCCGCCGAAGGTGAAGTTCAGGGTCGCCGAACCGTCCGCTGCTACGGTCGCCTCACCGCTCTGCGTGCCCAGGGTCTCGTGCCACGCCTCCACTTGATAGGTGCCTGCCGGCAAACCGCTGATCGTGAATGAACCGTCGGCGCCCGAGACGGCGAAATACGGGTGTTCGACCACGCCCACGTACGCGTTCATCCAGCCGTGCACGTTGCATTCCAGGGGTACCATGATCTCAGCGGTGTTGAAGCTACGCGTCGACGTCATTCCGGCGCGCGGCTGGCTGATGTTGAACCCCCGGTTTTCCGTCGGCACGGCCTTGATGTTGTGCAGCACCGGGTCGCTGTTGCTGATCTCCAGATCCTGACCGACCATGACGCCCACGACCCGCGGGCTGTAGAGGCACCCGTCTTGGTCGATGGTCGCCGCAGCGGCGGGCATCGGGTACGGCCCGGCTGGCAAACCGCCGGTCACGCGAAGGAACACGTTGGCCAGGTTGCCGTCCGTGACACTCACGATGGGATCGGTCGGCCCGTTGCTGTGCTTCTCCGCACACGCTGCTTCTTCCGCCATGTCGATGGCCGGGTTGGCCGGCACCGCGCCGGTGAATTCGATTACGCCAGTAATGCTGCTGTTTCCGAGCGGCGCTGCTGCGGCACCGCCCCCTCCACCACCACCACCCGACCCACCGTCACCACCGCCACACGCGAGAAAGGCAAACAAACATGAGGTTACGCCAAGACGTCGCATCATTCCTCCAAATTGAAAACGTTTCTATGCCCCGCGTTCGCGTCGCTGAGCGCGCCACACGATGCCGAACGCCAATCCGGCCGTGAGTACGACAGCAACGATTGGTGCCACAAACACGCGGGGCGGTGTTGGCACATCCAAGTAGATCGCATACCAAGCGCTGACGGAGCCGCGCACGCCGTCCTCACCGTCCGTTCCGTCGGCGGCGTAGAACCCGATGGGCAGCGGCTCCCCCGGCGTGAACGCAACAGCGGCGCTGGGGTCCGCCGGCGTCAATGCGCAAGTGAGCTGCAGCTCCCACTGCCCGTCGGCGAACGAGGCCGCGTGTGTCACCTGCGGCTGCGGCGCGCCGCCCGTCGGCGCAAACGTCCCCAGTCCCGTGGCTGTGCCCTCCGCCACAGCGTCAGGGGAGCTAGTCCACTGCCACATGTACACCGGATTCCGGGCGTCGCCGCCGAGGAAGAACGGCAACTCCATACCCTCAGGCGGCTCGAGGGGAAATTGGATGCCGATCAAATCGGGCCCTTGCTCGGTGAGGTGTGGCGCGTCGACATCTGTCATTGTCGCGATGACGCCCTGGAAGTAGACGTCCCAATCAGGGTCGGGACTCTGGGTGGGGTCGTTCCACGACAGCTTGACGGTCAGGGTCTGGTCGTCGTGGGCCGCGCGGACCCACAGCCCGTCGACGGTGGGCGAAAACCATCGCGGCTTGATGGTGATCTGCCCGACCATCGGGATGTAGTACGCTTCGATGTCGTCCCACAGTGGATCGTCGGGGCTCGACGGCAGGTTGCCCTCCAACCGGGCCGCACGCACAACGTCACGACGCTGCGGCTCGCCGTCGGGCGAGAGGCTCTTGACGTACTGTGCCACCCGCCAGAGTTGCTCATCGGTGATGATCTCGGCGTCGATCACGTCGCTCTGGGACGGCATCGGCGTGCCGTCCAAGCCCGTGCGCAGCCGGATGTAAATGTCATCGACGGCCCCGCCGCCGTTGAAATTCCATGGTTGTGTCAGATCAGCCACGCGAATGGGAAAGCCCCAGTCGTCGGTCTGCTCCCGAGCCGACGGCCCATTCCCCCGTCCCAGGTCGCCGTGGCAGTCCACGCACTGCAGGTCGTCGACGAATAGTCGGCGTCCTTCCGCCAAGTCGTCCTCCGATGGACCGCCCGGCTTTCGACCCGCGGTGATCGGCTCCGGCACATAGTCGTCGCCAAAGAAGCGAGAAAAGGATTTGATGTACGCGATGACGTCGTCCCGCTCCCCGCCGTTCAACTCGTCGCGCCACCCCGGCATCGTCGTCCCGGGCATGCCATTGTCGATCACGCTACGGAGATCGTCATCGGTGGGCAGCTCGCCGCTCGCCGTGGTGCGTATCTGGTACACCGCGCCGGTGAAGTCCCTGGGCCGTGGCAGCATGAACGCCGCTGCTTCACCGTCGCCGGCGCCCGTGTCGCCATGGCAACCGGCACACCATTTGTCGTACAGGACCTTGCCCCGCTCGGCGTCTTGCGCCGATAGCGAGCCGGCGATGACAAACAGCAAGACGACCAAAGCACGCACCGCTTGCCTCATTGCTCACCCCCCTCGTGCTCTTCCTCCCACGTCCGCGGCTCCAATCCTGCTTGCTCGTAGATGAAGATGATGACGGCCCAGATCTCGTCCTCCGTGAGGAAATCCTCCCACACCGGCATGGCCGAGTTCCACGGTGTGCCTTCCCGTGGCAATCCGAGCCCGCCTTTCGCGATGCGCCAGAAGAGGAAGCTCTCCTGCAGCTGATCGATGGTGCCCGCCTCGTGGAACGCCAGGGGCACCGGGTTGTAGCCGAGGGCGAAATGTCCCTGACCGTCCAACAGGTCGCCGTGACACGGCAGGCAGTTCTGGTAATAGACCCGCCGGCCTTCGAGATAGTGGTCCTCCATCGATCCCCGGGCACGCAGGGGGTTCTCGAGACCCTCTATCTCCAGGGTGCGGCCCTGGAATGTGATCGTGCTCGGCGGCGCGGGATGGATGGATCGCAGCTGCGCCGTCGAGCCCACGTGCGGGCGGGCCATGTTGAACGTTGCCAGTCCGATGAGCAATGGGATGACAGCCATCAACGCGCCTCGCAAGCCCCGCTTGTCCGCATCTACCAATGTTGCGCGTATCGGCTCCTTGAACCTCTCCCACCGTTTGTCGTTCTCGCTGACAAAGATGAGGATACCAACCAGCGCAGTGAGCGTGAACTGCAGCACCACGCTGTTCGGAACCGGCGCGCTGCCGGGGAAAAGGGGGATGCCGTACTTAAAAAACAGAAAGGAACCAAGCAGCAGTGCCACCGCTTGGCCGAACGGATCTCGCATCCAACGCAGGAACTTTCCCATTATCGTCGTCCCGCCAAGAATTGGACCACAGTCTCGAGTTGCTGCGCCGACATTTGCTGCCCGAAGGTCGCCGGCATCATGCCTGCGAACTGATCGAAGCCCTCAGCGACCTCCGCATTCGGATCGAGAATGCCGCGGCGTATCTGCTCCCCGGTGAGTCGCGACCCCATTCCGTCGAACGAAGGACCAATCGGTGGGCCGCTCCCGTTGATCGCATGACACCCGAGACAGGCGTTCTGCGTCAACAGCTCCATCGGATCGCTCGCCGTGCCGAACGATGCAGGAGCCGCCGGTGCCGCGGCCGTAGAGTTCACACTCTGAATGTCCGACGCCGTGACCGTCACCTCGCCGCCCTGGTCTTGCAGATACGCCACGATCGCCCAGATCTGTTCGTCCGAGAGTTGGCGCGTCGCGTCGGGCATGATACCGGTGAACCCGTCGACCAGGTACGCGTTCGGTTGGGACAAGGACTCGTAGAGATACTCCTTGCAGTCCATCCCCGGCTGCCGGTTGCCACACCGCTCCCCGATGGTGCCCTCACCGGCATGGTCGGTTCGGAGGTTGGGCGCCCTGGAGCCCAATCCGTGGCACGCCGTGCACCCGCCCGCTCCGATGAACAGTCCCTCGCCGGCCGGAACCAGGATCTCGGGCGTCACCCCCGCGCTGAGATCCAGCACCTCCGGCACCGCAGACTCGAGCTGGGGAATCATCCGTGCCACCGTCGTGTAGAACCCGAGCACGACGACGCCGACGAACAGCACCTTGAGATTCGTCTTCCACATAGTGCTACTCCGTCCGAGCTACGGGTTGTGTTTGCCGCATGAGCGGCGCGCCGATGGATTTCGACGAACGCTCGGCGAGCCCGCCGAGCCAGAAGATGAATGCGACCAAACCCAGGAAGACCACCACGCACGCTGTGATCATGTTGGCGGCATAACCCAACGCGGGCGTCACGGCCTGATCACTCGTGTCTCGGATCACCTCCCACACGTGCCAGTGCTGCCGGATGCCGCTTCGCGCAAACCCCATCAACCCCATCAGCCAGGTGAATGTGATCGCCAGAACGAAGATGGCGTACTGCGACCGCTCCGGCATTGCTCCCCAGCGAATCTCACCGCGGGAGTCGGCACCGCGCACCAGCATGAGGTCGATCACCGTCACGCCGATGATGCACGCCAGCACGGCGAACACCTGGTACACGCTCATGTTGATGCGCACGATCGTCGGCACGAAGTAACCCCAGACGCCGATGATCAACACGGCGGCGCTCGACAAGCCAAACATGGCTCCCTGCACGAGGGTCCCTGTCTTGGCCCACGGTACCGTCGGGATCTTGTTTGCACGTCTGTACATTAAGAAGGAAAGGAACGTGGTCAGGATCATGATGTTGACGGCGGTGTTCTTGCCACTCATCAGCCCCAGCACACCGAGGAAGGGGTGGCGGCTTCCGCCCATCGCCGCGAACTCGTCGCGACTGGCGATCATCGTGTTGGGCGTTCCCCACACGATCCAGCAGATGACCAAGATGAGGAGCATCCACTTGGTGTACGGCATGAACCGGTCGGCGCCCGGTATTCGCCCCATCCCCGTCCACAGGTAGTAGTTCGCTGACAGGAACAACACGCCAATGAGGATGGCCTGGACGATCCACAGCCAGCTCATGAACCCACCCATCATCGTGATCCCCATCTGCTGGTTGTACTCGTAGATCTCGCGCCCCAGGTAGTAACCGGCGAACGGCAACACGATGAACGTGGAGATGGCGATGAAGGTCCCGACGTAGCCCATCCAGTCGTAGTGGGCCCGCTCCTCATCGGTCTTGGCCGCGAGGAACCGGTACGCCGCATACGCCGCCACGATGGCGCCACCGAATACGGCGTTGGCGATGAGACGGTGGATGTTGATCGGCATCCAGGTGGCGTTGGCGAGGGCATTCCACAGTCCGACGCCCTCCGGCAGGCCCTGGACCGTCGTCCCCTCGGGCGGCGACATCATGTAGGTAAGCCACCCGTTGGCGATGAACATCACGATCGTGCCCCAGACGTTCAGCAGCAGGCCGAGACCCCAGTGACCCCACTTGGCGCGGCCCAGGTTCCACCGGTCCCAGCCGTAGTAATAGAGGTATAGGGTAAACGACTCGATAAAGAACAGACCGGCGTAAATCCACATGGACAGATGGAAGATTTCCGCCATGTGACCCCAGAATGCCGGGTAGAGCGTCGAGAGGAAGAACAGCAACACGACGCCCCACAACGCCGTCGCGCTGTAGGCGAATACAAGCAGCCGTGTGAATTCCTTGGAGAGCTTGTCGTACCGCGAATCCTTGCCCACGATGCCGATCAACTCGGTGATCACCGCGAACATCGGGACGCCGAGCACGAATGCCGCAAACATCAGGTGGATTTGCGCGGTGATCCACACCGCGCCACGTCCACCGATGCCCGGGAAGTCGCCGTATTGGCGGGCAGCGTCTGCCGCGCCCTGGAGCAGTCCTAGCGCGTCAATCATCGCGGGAGAAGAACGGTAGACGTTTCGAGAAATCCACTGGCATGTTGCGACGCACCTCACGCATGAGTTCGGCTGTGACTTCGGTGTGGCCCTCGCGCCGTGCGTAGTCCTCCATTCGCTTGACGACGACGCCGCGTACGAACGAGGGTATGCGTTGAATCCGTGCCTCGGCGTCCGCCGACCATGGCAGTTCCGCGTCCGCCGGCGCGCCGTACGTCACGGCCCGCGACGTCACCAGCGGCCGACTCCCGTCGGGCTCGTAGGAGCAGGATGGGTCCTCCGCCAGGTAATCGCCGGTCGTGGCATATGCGCGCGCCCGGCAACCGCCACAAATGGCTCGGTACTCGCAGCGACCGCACTTCCCGCCCAACTCACTCTGCCGCAGGTCACGAAAGAGATCCGAGTTGTTCCAGACCTCCGCGAACGACGACTCGCGGAGATCGCCGGCCGGGAGCGGCATGTACGGACACGCCGTGAGCTTGCCGTCCGGCGTGACACGGGCGTACTGCACGCCGCAGGGGCACCGGGTCGCATAGTTGAGAACGGAAGAGTCGGGGGCGCGTTCGGAAACCAGGCGCATGAAGTGGGGTGCGCACTTGGCCCGTACCATCATCCGCCCCATGTACTCCACGTGCAGATCCACGAGATCCGTCAGCGCCGCCTCGTACTCCGCCGGCGACAACTCCGACATCCCGGCCCCGCGGCCGGTGGACACGACGAAGTACGCGTTGAACGAGACGGCACCATTGTCGGCAGACCAGGCAACCAAGTCCCGCAGCTCTCCGACGTTGCCTCTCGTCAGCGTCGTCTGCACGACAAAGTCGAGGCCGTGGCGACCCAGCCGGTCCACCGCAGCCAGGGTAGCCTCCAGCGATCCATGACCGCGGCGGAAGCGGTCGTGGTACTTCACGTCGAGGGACTCGACACTCACCGCCACCCCCGTCACGCCGGCAGCCTGCAATGCGGCGATTTTTTCGGAAGTCAGCAGGGTGCCATTCGTGCCCACGACGACCGTTGCGCCGCGCTGCGCAGCATGTGATGCGATCTCGGTGAGGTCTTCCCGCAGGAGAGGCTCGCCGCCCGACAGGATGAACATGGGGTGCGGATTGAGGGAGAGGATCTCATCCGCGATACGGACACACTCCGCCGTCGACAACTCGTCGCCCGCTTCCTCGGAAGGGCCGGCCGAGATGTAACAGTGCGCACACTGGAGGTTGCACCGGCGCGTCAAGTTCCAGGCGACGACGTGTGGAACGTGGTCGCCCGGCTGCGCCGCGCCGGCGGGTGCGTCTCCGAGAACCGTGAGCGGAGTTACCCCACGGTTACGAATGCTCCTTGGGACGGGGCTGCTCCATCCCTAGTCGTTCGCCTCCTCTTGCAAGAACTGCTCGACCGCGGCCCTGGCATCCGCCGGGGTCATGGTCTTGAAGTCAACGGGGCACGCCGATGCCTTTTCCTCTATATCCCGTATCGGGCACCGCGTCACCCCGGATGCTTTCGCTTCTTCAATGAATTGCCGCATCTCCGGCGACATGGCGTCGCCGCCCTCGGCCTCGGCGCGGATTTGCTTGGCCCGCAGCTCTCTGAACATTCCCATCATCGTCTCGGCGTCGAACTCGTCCGCCTCGATCATCGCCTGTTTGTTCTCATCCATCACCGAGGTGGTGATGCGCCACGTATCGTGACCACGGGCGAACTTCTCCACCGTGTTGCGCGCCAACGGGCGGGCAATGAGCGGCACCGTACGGAGACGGTCGAACGCCTCCGCTGTCCACACAGGTGGGTCTGCCGTCGTGCGCTCCCGCGTTGTGATGTGGCTGGTCACGGGACACTTCACGTCGACCAGGGCGCCGGCGATCTCTGCCTCCTCCTCGCTGCCAAGCACGAGCGTCTTCGCCATCTGCTCTTCCGCCTTGAGCTCGGCGCGGGCGATTTCTTCGGCGTCGCCGATACCCATGAGCAACTGCATGTGGGTGGGCAACAACTTCTGGATCGCCTGGTCCAACCACTTGTTCGTGACGAGATCGGCGCCGTGCTCCATCGTGTACTCCTCGACGGCGCGCCGTGCGATTCCCTGTGCAAACGGCGGCACGCGCTGGATGCGCACCTCGGCGTCAGGCGCCCAGGGAATCCCTTGTTCGCCGTCCTCCTCGATCCATGGAATGTCCTCCGGCTTAATGCCAACCGTGCCGGTCACCAACAAGTTGCACGGGGCGAGTCGCAGCAAGTTCTCGGCTTGCGAACCTACCTCGGTGCCGTCGACGCGATGGGCGCCGTGTCGTCCCAAGACGAGCAAACTCGGCTGGATCTCCTCCGCCCACTGGAGAATGACCTGGAAGGGTTTGCCGATGAGAATCTGCGTTTCCAGCGTGACGTCGGCGTACTCCCTGGCCATGGCTTGCGCACGCTTGATGTTTGCCTGCGTGAGCTTGAGGAGCCCTTTGTCGATGATGTTGTTGTGGAGTTCCTCTTGTTCCTCGAACTTGAACACCTTGGACGCCTTCTCTGACAGCACGTCTTTGATGTTGTTGAAGACGGCGTGATGATACTCGACGTCGAAAGCGCTGCACACGTGCAGCGTGGCGCCGTATTCACGAGCCAGGTCGAGAGCGATCTGCATCGTCCGGTAGCTGTACGCGGACCCGTCGACACATACCATGAATTTGCCGCCCTGCAACGGCCGGTCGTCCCGGACAATGAGCATGTCCTTCTCGATCCGCTTCGCCGCCCGGGCGACCACGCCGCCGAGCTGGGAGTAGGGCTGCCGGCCGATACCGTGGGCGCCCATGACCACGAGGTCGTATTGCCGCCCCGACTCGCCGGCGAGTTTGTCGACCTGCTCTTCATCCTCTCCGACGATGCGTCCGGCCTCATCCAACCTGACATCGGACCGAACTCGTTCACCGCCGTCGTAGTTGGCGGCGATGTTCGGGTCGAATCCGATCAGGCTGGGTAGCTGTCCCGCACCACCATTAACCTCGTTAACAATTTCCTCGTAGTTGATACCCTCGAGGAGTTGTCGCCGCAGGGGGACACCCACCTGGCTGCAGCGTTGCTCCACCTGGTCGAGGAATGAGTCGGATATGAGCTGGAGGCCCTTTTCGATCAGCTTGTCGTGGACTTTGCGCTGGCGCTTGATCTCTTCGGGTGTCTGAAATTGCGCTGGCAGGCCGGTCTCGAGCTGTCGGAACCGGACATCGTGGAGCCTGGCGGCATAGACGTGGTTGCCCGTTATGCGCCCCTTGGAGGCCGCGCACACCTCGATAGCTCGACCGACTGCCCAATCTGAGCATTGCGAGTTATCAACAGGGACAAGCACTTCACGGTACATACGCCCGCCTTCGGCCAGGTGGTCGTTTCACCCCGGAAACATTTCGATCGTTTACATATGAAAAACCGGAGCTGGAAGGCACGACCCACACCACCACACCACACGCAAGCCCCGCGAAAACTCGCCTTAACCTGACCTGCTCCGCTGCTTAACGCGCGAGTATATATCACGCGGGCCCACTGTCAAGGGACTATTTCAGGGCACCAGTTGATTCCCGTCACCGTCCCGGACCGTAAGGGCGTCCACCGGGCAGGTTTCGCATGCTCGAAGGAGTCTCTCGCGGTCTACGGACTCGGTTTGCTCGCCAAAAACCACGATGTTTTCGCCATCCAATCGGAACCCCTCCGGCGCCTCGGTGACGCAATCGCCGAACCCCACACAGAGGCTTCGATCGATCTGGATCTTGAGCCCCTGAACGGTGCGCTCCTCGACGTCCGCCACCTACATCCCCTCCAGGCCCAGGTCCGTACGGGCCTCGTCCATAACAGCGGGCGTAATCTCCCGAATACCTCGCTCTGCGGCCCACTCGGCGTAGATCTTCTTGACCATGCCCCGAACGAAGGTGGGTACCTTGGCGAGCCGCTCTTCCCCCTCGGCACTCCAGGTCACCGTTCCGGGGCGGTCCGGGGCCGCATCGTCGAACGCGTCCTCTCGGCCGACCATCGAGCGGCGCGTGAGCTCCATGGGCTGCTCGTCCAGCGTCCGCCCTCCTATCTGGACTCCGAGAGCACCGACCAATTGCGTCTCCATGGGATTGGCCAGCATCGCCACCTTGTGACCGCAGCGGGGACACGTAAAAGACGCCCCGAAGGTGCCGTCCCCCGGCTCCTTCCTCTCCTCGAACGCCATCTGCTCGTCGCAATCAACGCACAGAAACTTCATGGTAGCACTCCCAGAAACGCTTCCACGAGATCGGCGGCAGCGGAGGCGCCTGCGTCCGTACCCGCCGGTGTGAACGGCACTTGCGCGATAAGCGGCACGCCGAACTCCGACGCCAGGTCAGCACCTGCAGTCCCCTCGAACAACGGACGCACCGCCCCGCAGTCATCGCATTGGTAGCCGGACATGTTCTCAACGATCCCCAACAGTGGCACACCGGCCTCCAGCGCCGAGCGCATGGTTCGCGCCACGGATCGCCGAGCCTCCTCGCTGGGAATCGTGACGACGAGGGCTCCGGCCATGTTGGGAACCAACTCTTTGAGATCCACGCTCCCGTCGGCTCCGGGAGGGAGATCGACCATCAAGAGATCCAAATCTCCCCACACCACATCACTCAAGAACTCTCTCAAGGCGCCCGACTCCAACACGCCCCGCCATACGAACCGTTCGGAAGACGGCTCGCGCCACCGAAGCGGCTCGCCTTCCTCCAACAACAGGTCCGTGGAGACCACCCGAACGCCTCCTCTTCCCACCGCGGGGTCGACTCCCTCGTCCGTCACGGGAAGAGGACCACGGGCCTCGAGCAGCTGCGCCACGGTCGGGCTGCGGAGATCCGCATCCAGCACGCCAACGCGCCTGTCGGCCTGCGACGCAACCCCGGCTGCGAGCGTGGCCGCCACGTGGCTCTTACCAACACCACCCTTACCACTCATCACCGCCACCACATGGTTCACGGACTCCAGTCGACGGGCGACCCTCTCCCGCTGGGCCGTTACCTGCTCGAGCAAGCGCGAGCGATCTTCCCCTTCGACTTCGCGATAGCTGCGAAAGCTCACAGGTCCCATCCGGCCCGGGCAAGCATCCAGAGATTGATAACCACGGCAACTATTGCCGTCAGATAGAATGACGGCGGCGTCGTGACCGCCGGCGCGGCGAAAAACGCACCTCGGATGAGAGCGGGAAGTCGGAGGCCGTGAACCGCCCAGATGACGCGCGCGAACCACACGTTGCGCCAGAAATAGAGACCCACGAACACGATGCCGCCCACGACCGCGCCGGCCGTCAACCAGATCCACGGAGAACCGAACCGGGACGGCAGCAGACCCTGGCCATGCATGACGTACGCTGCCGCCTCGTAGAGGATCGTGACGTGGAGATACACGAACGCCGCCTGCCGAAACTTTGCCACCCGGGCTGCAGGCCACTCGTGTTTCAGTGTGAAGTTTGCCATGGAACAGCAACAATCGACTCGAACCCGATGCATGGCAAGGGCTCGGAGGAGCCGTTAGTTTGCCTGGCCATGCCGGAATCTCTGCCCAGCGAAAGCGTCACACTCGCCACGTGGAACGAACGTGGCGTCGCCACCGCATCGATTGTTCTCGTGGCCAGTCTCGGCCTCTTCGTCGTGGTCATCGGTTATCTCGTGGTAGCATCGATGATGCCGAGAAACGCATTGGTGTTCGAGCCTACGCCGATCGCGCCGACGGCCTCCGTGGAATCGCTCGTTCACGACACGGTGACCGTCGATTCCCGCGACGAGACGATGTGGCACTTCTTCGATTTCGATCGCCGTTCCCCAATCCTGCCGCCGGACACGGCTGGCTGGGATCTCGCAATTCGGCGGTTTTCCGTGATCGCGGCTGACGCGGTGGTGGATGTGGGTAAGATCGGGTTTGACGACGTGGTCGAGGTTCCCCATGGAGGATTCGTCCACACGTCGTTTGGTCGGGACACGGTGAACGCCGCAATTGACCGGTGGTATCGCTACAGCATGCTGTCCCACCTCTTGAAGCCCAACGGCCACGTGTACGTGGTCCGGACGCGCGAATCCCGATTCGCAAAGCTCGAGTTCCTGAGCTACTACTGCCCCGGAGTCGTTGCAGGGTGTCTCACGTTTCGGTACCAGTACCAGCCGAACAATGCGCGATCTTTTAGTCGCTAGGGTCCGTAACGGCTACTCTCCGTCCGCCGTCTCTCCCAGCGGGTGCACCATCAGCTCCTGGCGAATTTCCGGGTGGACCGTCCACAGGTAATACCCCATTCCCAACGCTGCGATGAGGTTGCCAACGGCAACATTTGACCACGCTAAACGACCCAACAGTGGTGCCGCCATCGTCGCCACGACGATGTAGAACCCAACCTCGAAGATGGCGAAGAACACGATGATCAAGAACAGCGTCGATGGGAATTTCTGCACCACCGTGGCCAACGCCGCCGCGATTATGCCCACCAGCGCGAAAAGCACCAGGTGGAGCATCGTGTAAGCGACGACTGTGGGGAAGTTGACGTCCACCAGCGCCGGGTCACGCAAACCCCAAAAAACAGCGGATCCCAGCATCGACGGTGTGTAAAACGGATCGCCGCCGATGAGGTCGACGAGAAAGAACCAAACTGCCACAGCGGCTGCTCCAATCAGCCCTGCGACGAAGCCCTCACGCAAAATGCGTCCGAACATTGTTGGCAGCCTCCCGTGCGCTGCGGAATGGAGGTTGTCTCCGGCCAATATACTTCCTACAGCCGTCCGCAAAAGGGGGCTTCTTACATATCACTCACCGAGCACATATGAGAAGATCAGCGGCGCCACGATCGTGGCGTCTGAATTGATCATGAACTTCGGCGTGTCGACGCCCAGTTTGGACCAGGTGATCTTCTCATTGGGTACGGCGCCCGAGTAAGACCCGTACGACGTGATGCTGTCGCCGATTTGGGCGAAGTAGGCCCAGAACGGAACTTTTCGTTTCAGATCCTGAATGATCAGCGGGACCACGCAGATGGGGAAATCACCAGCGATGCCGCCGCCGATCTGAAAGAACCCCACCGGAGTGGACCGCTCCGCCCGCTCCAGATACCACTCGACGAGCGCCTGCATCTGCTCCGTACCGGTGCGCACCGCCGTGTGGCCAGCGAGATGGCCCTGAATCGCACGTGCCGTGAAGATGTTGCCCAGTGTCGAGTCTTCCCACCCGGGGGTGAAGATCGGAAGGTTCTTTTCCTTTGCCGCAAGCACCCACGAATGGTCCGCCGGTATCTGGTAGTGCTCCTCGAGTTCCTTGCGGTCCAGCAGGTCGTACACGTGCTCCCAAGGGAACTTCGCCTCACTTCGCTCTTCGGCCGACTTCCACAACTCGATCAGGATGTCCTCCGTATGGCGCATTACCGACTCCGGGATGCACGTGTCCGTAACACGGTTGAACCCTTGATCACGGAGTTGGCGCTCGTCATCCGGACTCAAGTCCTTGTAGTGCGGAACGACCGCGTACTCCTTGTTCGCAAAGAGGTTGAAGAGGTCTTCCTCGAGGTTGGCCCCCGTTGCGCAGATCCCGTGCACCTTGCTGGCCCGGATCATCTTCGCCATCGAGATGCCGAGCTCGGCCGAGCTCATCGCCCCGGCAACCGTCAAGAACATCTCACCACCGTCGTCGAGGAGCTTCTTCCACCCCTGCGCGGCGGCGAGCGTCTCCCGGGCGTTGAAATGCTTGAAGTGCTCTCCCATGAACGAGCTGATCGTGCTCATCGTACCTTCCTTGACGCCAGCTACAGTTTTGAAGTCAAGATCCTCCGACGCTCGTAATGAAACGTCAGGTGCCAGTTCGCGCGAGAGGCCGCTTGTTGATGGGCGCAGAGAGGCCCGGCGTGCCCAACCACTGGTCGCACACCGCCACCGCCCATTAGCTTCACTGGTCGATCCACCCAAGGAGCCCCCGTGCGCCGACCGATCGTTCTCGCTATCGCCGCCGTCCTGTCACCGGCCGCATTGGCCGCCCAGAGCGCGGCCGTAGACCGCGCGGTGGAGCGCCACGCTGCGGAAATCATCGAACTGCGCCACCAGATCCATCAGAACCCCGAATTGGGCAACCGGGAATTCGAGACAGCGCGTCTCGTGGCGGAGCATCTGGAAGCGCTCGGCATCGAGGTGCAGACGGGCGTCGCCCATACGGGGGTCGTCGGATTGCTCCGGGGCGGCAGGCCCGGACCGGTCGTGGCCGTGCGGGCCGACATGGACGCGTTGCCGGTTACCGAGGACACACCGTACCCGTTCAAGTCTCTCGTGCGCACCACGTACCTGGGGCAGGACGTGGGCGTCAGCCACGCGTGCGGCCACGACATCCACACGTCAGTGCAGCTCGGCGTTGCGTCGGTCCTCGCGTCGATGCGGGACCAGATTCCGGGAACGATCAAGTTCATCTTTCAGCCGGCCGAAGAA
>JBDHAF010000071.1:0-16576 GCA_039588255.1 Gemmatimonadota bacterium
ACGGCGGACGCTGGACTCGTCATAGCAGGGATGACCTGAAGGGGCTCGTGATGAGTGGAAGGCTACGCCTACTGCTTGGGACTGATGCTGCGTCTGAAGGCATCAATCTCCAACGTATGGCGCGCTTGATCAATCTCGACTTGCCCTGGAATCCCACTCGCTTGGAGCAGCGGAAAGGACGAATTCAGCGCATCGGGCAAATACACGATGTTGTCCAGATCTATAACATGCGGTACAAGGACTCCGTGGAAGACCGGGTCCATGAGCTGCTATCGAGCAGGTTGCGAGACATCTACGACCTGTTCGGGCAGCTCCCGGACGTCTTGGAGGACGCGTGGATCGCCATGGCCCTTGGCGAGCGCGAACGGGCTAAGAAGGTGATAGATGAGGTCCCACAGTCCCATCCCTTCGAAGTCAGGTATACGGAAGTGGAGAACTCTGACTGGGAATCGTGCAGACTGGTTTTAGATTCTTCGGAGCGAAGGGCCCACATGAACCAGGGATGGTAAACCTAGCTCAGCGCCTGCTCAGTGCATTTCCCGAGTCAAGGGACACATGACGCGGTTTCCGCACTTTCCGAGCGGCAGTAGCGGGCTTGCCCGGTGTTCGTGGGTTGGGTTGGGAAGCTACGTATTAGCCAGCGGAGGCCTGCCCCGACGGATGCCTCCCGTGGTGCCGGAGTGCGACTACGGTATGAGGCGTCTGCAGATG
The DNA here is from genome assembly GCA_039588255.1 of Gemmatimonadota bacterium. Classification (GTDB taxonomy): domain Bacteria; phylum Gemmatimonadota; class Gemmatimonadetes; order Gemmatimonadales; family GWC2-71-9; genus B3T1B10. The sequence continues at coordinate 712 of JBDHAF010000071.1, forward strand.
CCTCACTGACGACACGGGCGCGCACTTTCCATCGTTCTCTCCTGACAGGGCCCGACTTCCATGCTCCGAACCTGTGAATCTGTCACGGAAGGCCATCCAGACAAGGTGGCAGATCTCGTTGCCGACTCCATCCTGGATGCTCACTTGGAGCAGGATCCGATGGCGCGAGTGGCCTGTGAGGTGGTCTGCAAGAACAACAAAGTGCTCCTGGCCGGCGAGATAAGCTCCAACGGCGAGGTCGATCAAGAGGCCGTCGTTCGCGATGCGGTACGTGGTATCGGATACATCGACGCTACCGAGCCCTTTGCGGCTGAAACGCTGCAGGTGGTTTCGTGGCTGTCCAGGCAGGCTGGCGAGATTGCAGCGGCTGTGACCCAGGCCACCGACGACCCAACCCAGGTGGGTGCCGGTGACCAAGGCATGACGTACGGCTATGCCTGTGATGAGACCCCAGAACTCCTCCCGCTGCCGCTGGTCCTGGCGCACCGGCTTGCCAAGGGGCTCGCGGAAAACCGGCACAGCGGGGTGGTTCCCTGGCTGAGGCCCGACGGCAAAACGCAGGTGACCGTCCGGTATGATGAAGGAAAGCCGAGCCGCGTGACCCGCGTGGTGGTTTCTGCACAGCACGCGATGTCTCTGGCCGTGGGGGATGTTGACGCCTTCGTACGCGAATCGCTTGCGCCGCGTGTGCTTGGCGACTGGCTTGGGAAGCGCACGGAATTCTCCGTGAACCCGTCAGGCAGTTTCGTTCACGGCGGGCCGAGCGCCGATTCGGGTCTCACTGGGCGAAAAATCATGGTGGACACGTACGGCGGCATCGCGCGTCATGGTGGTGGCTCATTCAGCGGCAAGGACCCATCAAAGGTCGACCGCAGCGCAGCTTATTTCTGCCGGTATGTCGCACGCCAAGTCGTCAAGGAAGGACTCGCTCGCCGAGTCGAGATTCACGTGGCATACGCCATTGGCCACGCGCGGCCGATCGGCATTGCTGTGGAGACCTTTGGAACTGGCGATTCGAGGATGGTCGAGCAGTTCGTCCGAGGCTTCGATTTTCGCCCCGGTGCGGTCATCGAGCAGCTTGATCTTCGGCGGCCGATCTACACACAAACCACGAACTACGGGCACTTCGGGAAGCGGGGGTTGCCATGGGAGAGGTGAGGTAGGCAGTTAGCGTGTGGGCTGAACCGGGCTTTGCCGGATTCCGCTTTATGCAGCGACAATCGTGTGTTCCAGTATGCGAAGTACCGCCCCGAATTGGGCTGGCCGTATCCCCGTCTCCGGCAGGCACCACAGGACCGGATACGGTGGGTCTGCCGCATTGACGGGACCGAACCCGTCGGTGAGATAGATTAGCGCATCCAGCGCCATCCCCCTCGTGCGATGCTCTTCTTCCACCCACGTGAACGGCGGAGTGAGATCCGTGCCGCCCCGCCCGCGGAACTCGTAGCTCGGCTGGCCCCCGAGCTCCCACGAGGCCTGCTCATAGGGCTCGAACCGCTCCACCTGCTGGATGACAGCATCGCACTGGACCAGGGTGAGTGTACACTCGCCAGCCGACCGGAGTCGATCGATCTCCGCCAGGATCCGGCCCAGCAGCTTGTCGCTCATAGAGCCCGACGTATCTACCGCGACCACCAGATGCTCCGGGCCGGGCTTCCCCAGCGCCGGTAGATAGATGCCACGCCAGACGTGTTTCTTGCTCGGCGGGAACATCCGGTAATCGCTGCGGCGCAGGCCGTTGATGAAGCGAGCGAGCAGCTGTTCCCAGGGTATTGTCGCTTCCGTGGCCGCCCGGACCTCCGAGGCGAACAGACCCGGCACGGTTCCTGGCAGCCGACTGATCTCTGTGACCATTTCCCGTCGGAGCCGCCGACGCTCCTCCTGTGACGGGAAATCGGACTGCCGTAGGGTCGCACCAAAGACGTCGTTTGGTTCGACGTGCCGATCCCATGCTCCCGTGAGATCCCCACCCGCGGTCCCGGTTTCCACGGCGACGCGAAGATGGTGCGGAGCCGAATCAGAGCCCAAGTGTTCGTAGATCTCCTCCGCCGTCATGCCGCGATACATGCGGTCATACAGACCCTGGCCGGGCATCACCATCCCGGCTTCGACCAGCAGCCCGTTGGTCGCGAGATCGGCCGCAACATTCCATCGCTCACGATCGCGGCTGCCTCGACGGTCCATATGACCCAGAAGACAGTGCAGTACCTCATGGGCAAAGACGAACTCCAACTCCTCCGCCGACAGGGACTCGGCAAACGTCACGTTCACGTAGATGTAGTACCCATCCGTCGCCATCTTATCGCACCAGCCGGTGCGCGTGGCATCCATGAGGGGGAATCGCGCGATGGCCGCAGCAAGGAATGGCTCATTCAGCATGAGCTGCAGGCGTGCAGCCCGGATACTAGCCGGGAAGGATGCGGTCATGCGATCAGGTCCGCATGCTGCTTAATGAACTTCTTGTAGTCTGCGTTCCGCACAAAGTGTGAATTGACGTGCAGGATGTCGCGCGTGAGGAGGACCGCGAACTCGGGCTCCAAACGTGACAGTAGCGCGCCTGCTGCGTCGGTGATTTTCTTCGACTTGCCGTGTGCGGCAATGTAGGTGACGAGTGTGTAAATCTCGCCCAACGAAGTGGGGAGCGGATGTGTGGTTGGATTGGCGAGAATCGCCTCCAGCTCCTCTGCCGACAGACGCTGCCGACAGTATGACAGGAATTCGATAGTAGCACCTTCACCGACGATGCCGAGGCTTACGTCCTCTGCATCAAGGGGTTCACCGATGGTCTTGATCGCGTCAGATAGAATCTCCCATGAGCGAGGGCTCGGAAATGCCCGATCTGCGCCTTCCATGGCGAAGAGCAGCCCGGGTTTCATGGTCAGAAACCCGATGACCAGCGGATGCATGCCGTTCGTCAGCGCCCACTGTTTCCAGTCCGCAAAATCGACTTCGAAGTCGATGTGAATGAAGCGGTTCGCCAGTGCCGCCGGCATGCGAAAGGCGATGGAGGCGTCCTCAGCCCGATTCCCTGCCGCGATGATCCGCCACCCATCCGGAAGCTCATACTCGCCGACCCGCCGATCCAACGTCAGCTGATAGAGGCTTGCCTGTACCAGGGTCGGGGCAGCGCTTAATTCATCGAAAAACAGAATGCCCGGTTCCTTCTCCGGACCGGGCAAGAATGAGGGCGGATACCACTTGGCTCGACCACCGTCGACTGCCGGGATACCTCGGAGATCGGTAGGATCGAGGAGTGCTGCCCGAATGTCGATGAGCGGCATGGAGCGCTTCTCGGCGAGTTGGCGGACCACCGAGGATTTCCCGATCCCCGGCGGCCCCCAGAGGAACACCGACCATCGAGTCGCCAATAGGCGGTTCAGCACATCCATGGCACGTGAGGGCTTCACAGCATTTCCTCCAGGAGATCGTCGGTAACCCACGGGGAGGGCAACCCCATCCACCAGCCAAGCGCGATCTTCGTAACGCGCGGCATGTGCGAGCCAACGGATAGGTGCATACTCACCGTGGTATCCCAAAGGCTTTCGATGCCGGTGCAAATCACCGGCACCCGCGCACCGTCGAGCAGGTCCGGTACCAGCTGCAGGTTGAGTGTACCAACAGCGTTTTCCGTTCCCCTCAGGACGATCCGCATCCGAGGACGGCGCTCGAGGATGGCCGAGAACCGCAGCAGGTCCTCCGGCCGGTGGGAGTGGATGGTGACTGTGCCGGCAGGTCCCGGCGTGACCTGCGGTGTCAGAGACGTGAGCGGTGATCGATCGCCGTGCTTCGGTTTACCATGGTGGTCGACGATAACGGTCGCAGTTTGGACGTCGGCCCCCAGGTGGGAGACGATGGGCGGAATCGGCACGGTGAGGATAAAGCCGGAATCGTGGAGCGTGACGTGCGCCTGCTCCGGCCGCCGAACGCCGGCCTTGGCTGTGCCGGTGAGTCGCTTCGGAATGATGAACCACCTGTTCCGCGGCGTACGGCGGCGATACCCGAAGGCGAAGCGCTCGACGTAGTAACTCCTGAGATTGTTCGTCAGGACGAGGCCACCATCCCCATCAAGGGTGTCATCACTCACCACGCGAAACCGCGTTTGGGCAGCATGCTTGGAGAGCGCTGCGGTGCCGGCATAGGCAACCATGCGGGCCCCTTTCGCCGACAGCCGGAACGGCTCGAGCACGGTACCGGCACATCCCTGGAGATGGTCCATCATGTCCTGGGGAGTCCACCGTGGGCCAAGCGAGGCAGTCCACTCGTCGAGGACTTCCCCGATGGCATTGCGCACGGCGGCATCCGGATGCCCTGCCGCCCCTGCGAGCACGATGCCCACATCGCTGCCGCTCATCGCCTTCCCGCCTTGTTCGCAGCGAGGGCGAGGAGTCGCTCGGCGGTCGCGGCACACTCGCGATCGATCTCGTAGCCGATGGCCCGGCGACCCATCCGCACGGCAAGGCGCAGCACGGTGGCATGGCCGGCGAACGGATCGACCACGAGGTCACCGGGTGCTGTCAGGAGCGCAATCAGCCGACGCAGCACCGCTGAGGGACTGGGGTAGGGATGAGGGCGGGGGCCTGCACTCGCGGAGAGCAGCCACAATGGTGTGACGGCATCATTCAGCTGATCCTCGGTCAGCTCGACCGGCACCTCCCTTTCCGCGAGGCCGTGCTCGTCCGAAAAGACCAGGAACTCCTCGATGTCGTCCGCACGGAATCCCCGGACTTGGCGCGCGCGATCCACGAGGTCGCGACGCCGTGAGCCGAAGCGGCGGTTCCACGGGCGCTCCCACACCACCCGCGAGCAGAGGTGGAGGCCGACCGCCTCAGCCATGTCGCGATGGATATCGGCCAGCTCGAGCAGGAACTCCCCAACCCGCAGGTCCTTCGTCTGGATCACACAGGCGCGGCCCTCGCCAAGTACTCGGTGCATTTCTGCGAAGATGGGTCGCAGCGTGACAGCAAATGCCGCAAGCTGTGCTCGGATCGTGTCCAGGTCCCGCCGCGAGTGTTGCCCGCCTCGCTTGAGGATGGCCTCAGTCTCAGCTGAGAAGTACGGTGGGCTGGTGACGATAAGGTCGGCGGCGCCATCAGCCACCTCGGCCATCGCTGCCCCATTGCCGTGGACAAGGAGAAACTGGCGGTCCATGCTACTCCTCCTCGCGCAACGGGGCGTTGTCGATCATGCGGACGTACTCCCGCGCCTCGTCCGGCTGTACGAGGTTGAGATGCGCGAGTCGTCCCACGAGCTCACTGTCATCCATCGGTCGACCATGCCAATGCGGTGTGTCACCGTTCGCGCGCTGGTGGGCCGCGGCACGGAGCCGCCGCCGTATACGGCGTGGCAGGTTGGGCTTCTCATTTACGACGAGTCCGGTGACCACCTGCCGCCGACCGCGGCGGAAAATATTGGTCTTTCTTGGCTCTAGGGTGAAGCCCCAGTCTCCAAGAACACGTTCGACGAACGGGAGAATGCGTTGGACGTCGGCAGATCCGGAGAAGGTGAGATCATCAGCATAGCGTGTGTAGCAGATGCCATAACGCCGTGCCACTTTGGCGATCGCTGCATCGGCAGGTCGCAGCACGAGATTCAAAATCTGTGGGCTTGTTGGGGCGCCGATGGGGAGTCCACCGCTGTAACTGCAGACATCGGTAAGGAACCGGACCGCTCGCTCGGACAGCCTGCCTCCCGCAAGCTGCCGGCAGGCCCGTGCGATGTGCAGGTATTCGGTGCTGGGAAAGCACGATTCGATATCGACGTTGACTACCATCCTCTGACCGACGTGAATTTGCGCGTTGGTCAATGTCGAGCGCCGACGGATGAATCCGTGTGCGGCGGGATGTGCACGTAGCTTCGCGAAGCCGACGTCGAGCAGTCGGCGCTGCAGCAGCCGCAACCGCGGCTCGGGAACAGTGATGGTCCGTGTGCCGCCGCTCCGCTTCGGGAGATCGTATGTGTGATACAGCTGATCGAAGGCGGTGCCCGGCTTGGCACGCTCACGCTTCCGCTCTGCCGCCACGATCGCGAGTTCGCGGAGGTACTGCGTATCCGCGAGCGACAGGGCGGCCGCCACCTCATACACCGTCGCCTCGAGGGGGGCACGCGCCCAGGTCTTACGTATCCACGGTAGCAGCTCGAGCCGTTGTGTCTTTGAGAGCCTGCGATCCAACTCCACGCCAACGTGGGGCGACGTGAACGCCGCCTGGACCATCTCGCGGACGCTAAGTCGCTTGAGGGCGAACGGGAGCAGGACGGCTGGGTGCCGGCGAACCGCCGTGAGAATCGTCCGGGTGTTGGGCGGGACCGGTAGACGATTGAGCAGTGTGATGCCCTGGCGGGCCGGTATCTCGCGGAGGATTAGGCTGCCGGCAAGCTGGCTCGTTCGGGCGTCGAGGCCATTGAGCGACCGACACCTATGAAGCACTCGGAGAAGACGGTTTGGGATGCCTGCCGTCCACGTGAGTACACGAGGATCCGTCGGCGCGGTCGCGGGGATCATCATTGCCAGGTCGTGGTCGGACAGCTGCTGGAGCACCGTTGTACGATCGGCGGCTCGCATCCGGGAAAGGACCTTCCATCGCTCGTCCGGCTTGCGCACGAGTACCGAGAGCGCCAGGCGCAGCGGTGTAGGGATATCTTTGGAGAGTTGTGCCGTGCGAGAGGGGAAAGTCGAACCCGCCTGTGACGACGGGGCTTCCTGAATCGCTGTCCGAACGGCCCGCCAATCTGCATTGGCGGGCGGCGACCTGAGCGCGTGGATGACTGCCGCGCCCGCGAACTGTCGTGTCCGGATGGCCTGCACGACGGCAGGCCATTGCAAGTCCCTCGATGCTTCAGCACGGCGTTGAATGAGACGAGATCGGCAGTACGTATCCGGTGGAGCCGCGGACGGTGCAGCCAGCCCATCGACAACGAAGGGCGGCAGGCGCTTGATGTCGACATGCTCGAGTATTGGCAGCGGCAGGTGCTGCCAGAGCCAAGCCAGCACGGTGCTCAGTCGGGCCCCACTGTACCTGTTTGCAGTGGGCTTTCGCACCCTCCTCAACCGCCTGCCTGCAACGGCGACCAGGGACCGCACTCGCGCATCGGACACTCCGACTCGTGCCGACTCCTCGATGATGCTGAAGGCGAGGGCCAGAATCGGATCGAAGGCGAAGAACTGATCGAACTGCTCGGGGGTAGGGTGGTCCTCGGTAACCGCAAGCACGTGTACAAGCTCGAGCGGAGCCGGCACATTACCGAGGATCGTACGGATCTCGTCGACCGGCATGGATGGTGAGAGCAGTGACTCTACGGCCGGCATGTCCAGCAGGATGCGGTATACGCCGATGTTGGCCTTGCCAGAGCACGCGAGGAGATTCCGGACGAAGGTATCGACCGAGCACTTGTGGGAACGAGCACGCTTCCGCCACCCGCGCGTTCCCTGCTCAATGCGCTTCCGCAGCAGCTGTCGGGCCTTTGGCACCCACTCGCTGTCGTGCCACTCGAGCTCCGCGCTCAACAGCTCGCGGAGGCGTGCGCGCGAGTAGCCCAACTGGTGCGGTGCGAGTTGGAGTTCTGCCCGGATAGGGTCAGCCGGTGAGAACCTGGTCATGCCGTGCCTTGCGAGGTGCCGGTGGGAGGGCTACTTCAGGTTCCGTACCGCGAGCTTTCGAGTGGAAATCGCGCGTGGAAGCCATGCCTCTATCGCGGATAGCTTGCGGCGGCACCCCATGGATTGCAAGCGCGGTTTCCAAGAGGAAGCGAGCTCAGGGACGCCGCCTGCGCAGCCCTGGCGAAGCACCAGGTGATCCTAGCTTTCTACCTCCCACCGACACCACACATACTCTTATCACTGGGGACATCACACCACAAGATGTCATACCTAGGTCTCCAGTCCGGCCAGTTTGTCACACTCGACGAGTGTTGTATAATGCTTCGGCATGGCAGTCCTCCGCCCTCGGGCTGCCGGCATGGAGAGTGGCGGCGAGAGCACCGGCTCTGCGACCCGCCCGCCAACCGTCGTCCAAACGGTGGCACAGCCGGTCGGATTCCCGATCCGGACCCATGCGCGACGAGGCGGGAACCACAACGAAAGGACGTCCCATACAACACGTACCCGCAATCACCGACGCCGAGCGCATTGCCGCCCTGCCCCTGTTCAACGGGCACCCGTATGTCGTCACAAAGCTCGTTCCTGCCCTCTACCATCTCATCCTCGTGCCAGCTCATGCCGGGGAGGAGTGGCTGCTCCGGCTGGCCATAGAACAGGTCCGGGCCAACGCGCTGTGCCCGACGGCGTGTCGCCGGAAGCAGGGCACTATCACCGTCACACCCTCCCATACCTCGATGAGCGCATATGCGGCTGCGTGACGGACAGCTGATCCTTTCCGCTACGGACATCGCTCGTCATCTCGGGTGCCGCTACCTCACGCAGCTCGACCGCGCGGCCGCGAGATCGATTCGCGTCCCGGGCTAAAAGCAAGAGCCAAAAGGCGCGCTTCCTTTTTCGCCGAAACGGCCGACGTGGCCTCAACCTCTCGATTGCCAGCTTTGCAAGCACTCCTGTCGCTCGGCACGCCGGTGTCGCTCGGCGTGACCTCGACCCCTCACCCTCCCAATCGCACCCATTCACTCGTCACGCATGCCAATGCCAACCCGCCTGGCAGCATTGTGACACCCGAATGGATGCATGCATAGGTTGCACGGCGGCTTCCATGTTATCTGACCCAGGGGCCTAAACCGCTGTCAGGTGCCAACAGCGGGAATCGGTAAGTCGGTCACGGTCTCGCCGGCCATCCCGAGGAAGCAGAGAAGCGTCTGAACCCCCTCACCGCCTCGTGTTCCCAGTCGGCGTGCAGAAGGGTGGTGGGACTCATCTCATCGCCCGACTCTACTTGGCGAAGACAACAATGCGAGGTGCACCGCTTTGAGCGGTTAGCGCTGTGCTGGATTCTAGGACACGAACATGCCGAATGCAGAGAACTACGATCTTGCGTACGGCCCGGAGACCTACCGGGACCTCTCGGACGCCCTGACCGCGCTTCTCTCCCGAATCAAGGGAGAGGCACGGAAGCGGGATGCCCGCAAGCTGTTGGAAACGGGCGAGATGGCTCACCTGCGCGAGTTTCTCCTCGCCGAAGGCCTGCCCGACAGTACGCTCAATCTCGTGTCACGTATGGACCCCATGCTAATGGGCGGCGAGTATCTCCCGGACTACGAGGAAGGAGAGGTCGAGGTAGCCAGAGTGTCGCTCGAGTCGATGACCGGTGACGTGATCAGTATACGTGCTCGCCCCGCTGCTGAAGGAATCCGCTATCGGGTCGTCGACGAATACGAGACGGTGTTCGACTGCACACCTGAGGTTTCCGAACCTCCACTCACAATGGGCGAACTGATCGACCTTCTCGATGGGTCTTACGCAGACGACTGGCAGGGGACGGGTCTCGTGAGTTCCTGGCGAGACGATAACCTGCATGACGACGACCCCGAAGAGGCCGAAAGTTTGGTCGACTTCGTGACAGTCAGCTCAGACTTGTACCCTCAGCTTCAGCAGTGGTATGAGGAGGAAGCGCAGGAGTGGCTAGACCGGATCCGCAGCAAGTCCCATGACGAATCTTGACGTCACTGACTCCAAGCACACACTCGTAATGGGCTCGCTTGGCCAACACTGGCTCCGCAGACGCCAGGTCCGGCCGCGCGAGCTCCTTGCGCTCCACCCACAGCAGCGCGTCCGCCGGTAAGTGCAGGTAGATCGCGCTCCCACAGGCCGGGGTGCCTACCCGAGCGGGATGGACGCCCGCGAGACGGCTCTGCCGCCCCGCAGCGGCCGAATGCAAGCTCGCCCAGGGTCGGTGCAAGGTCTCAGCGGCTGAATGTCAGGTTGCAGCCGCCGAATGTCGGCTCGCAGCCGGCGGATGTAAGCGCGCAAACCGCTGATGCGATCTTCCGGACCGCGGATGTGGGATTGCAGAAGCCGGCCCCGCGGTCGCACACGGCGAATGTGACGTCGCATCCGCTCGATGCGAGCTTCCGGACACCCGATGTAAGCTCGCAGAGGGTCGATGCAGGAGGAGGCATCTGGCCTCGTAAGTGGAAGCGTGATAGAGTCTTAACCTCAACACCTTGATGTTGGAAGCGAACAGCGGATAGAGAATTCCATTAGGGCAGGCCACGCGAACAACCGATGCCGCCCTGCGCTCCTCTGATCCCCGCACTGCCGAGCGTAAGTTGTATGATGTCGGCGAACCATTCCGCGAGGCGCGCCGATGCCGGTAACGGCGAAGTTGTCGAAGGAGTTCTACGATCGCCTTGGTAAACAGATCGCCTTGGGCAGCGCACCGGGGCCGCGCTAGCGGTTACAGGTGCGGCGATGCTCGGTGAACGATTGGGCGAGCCTGCCAGTGGCTGCCGCAGCGTGCGTAGGTGCGGCGTGGTCTCGGCGGGCCCGCTGTCTACAAACGGGCGATCGCACGCGGAGGCAAAGCACTGGCCGCGAGCCGCCCAAACGGACTCGTATCCATTCGGTCTCGTGCGCTTTGAGCGACAGCGACGGGTGTCCGTATCGTATCGAAGCCTGGGGTCAAACGCCGCTGCCCGACTGTCACACCGCAATGTGACGTTTCTCCCCGTCCAACACAGGGTCGCGCTGCAGATTTGCCTCTTTCGTTCCTCTACGGTGGCCCATGAGGCTAGAAGGACAGCTGGTCCTTTCCGCTACGGACATCGCCCGCCACCTCGGCTGCCGCTACCTCACGCAGCTCGACCGCGCGGCCGCCGAGGGACGGCTCGAGCCGCGGACGCGGGAGGATCCGGTGCTCGAGGCCCTGAGGGAGCGAGGGCAACGGCATGAGGCGGCCTACGAGGAACATCTTCGTTCCCGCGGTCTCGCCGTCGTCCACCTCGACCGCGGCGCGTCGCCCGGTGACGTGGCGGGTCTCATGCGGGCCGGCGCCGATGTCATCGCCCAGGCGCCGCTCGCGGATGGTCGGCTCGGCGGCATCGCCGACTATCTCCGGCGTGTCCCGACGCCGAGCGATCTGGGCGATTTCTCCTACGAGGTCACGGATACCAAGCTGGCCGTGGACACCAAAGCCGGCACCATCCTCCAGCTGAGCTTATACTCGGAGCTGGTCGGCGCCATGCAGGGCACGATCCCCGAACGCATGCACGTGGTGCGGCCGGGGACGGATTTCGCTCCCGAGACGTTCAGGGTGGACGACTTCGGCGCGTACTATCGGCTCGTCAAGGCGCGGCTCCTGGCGGCGGTGAGCGCGCCCGACGACGGAGCGCTCTATCCCGTCCGGGTGGAGGAGTGCGCAGTCTGCCGCTGGTGGACGCACTGCCAGGGGCGATGGCGCGAAGACGACCACCTCTCGCTCGTGGCCGGGATGTCGGCGCTCCATGCCGCCGAGTTCGAGCGGCAGGGCATCACCACGCTCGAACGGCTGGGCGACGCACACGAAGCGCTGCCCGGGCGACCGGCGCGCGGCGCGATGTCCACCTACGAGCGACTGCAGGCTCAGGCCCGGATCCAGCTCGAGGGACGCCGCGCCGGGGCGCTGCGTCACGAGCGGCTGCCGCTGGAAGAGGAACGCGGCCTGCAGCGGCTCCCGGCGCCGAGCCCCGGGGACGTGTTCTTCGACATCGAGGCCGCGCGGCTGCACGAAGAGGGGGGCCTGGAGTACCTGCTGGGGTGGTGCGCCACGGGGCCCAGCGGGGCCCGCGCGTATCATGCGCGCTGGGCGCGGGACCGGAACGAGGAACGCCGGGCCTTCGAGGAGTTCATGGACGCCGTCATGGCCGCGTGGGACCGCGACCCCGGCATGCACGTCTATCACTACACGCCATACGAGCCGTCGGCGCTCAAGCGACTCATGGGCCGGTACGGAACCCGCGAAGCCGAGCTCGACCGCCTGCTTCGGGCCGGCCGTTTGGTGGACCTGCACACGGTGGCGCGCCAGGGCGTGCGGGCCAGCGTGGAGCGCTACTCGCTCAAGGACCTGGAACGGTTCGCGGGCTACGAGCGCGCCGCAGAGCTTCGCGAGGCGTCGCGCGCCCGGCGCCGCATCGAGGCCGTGCTGGACGACCCCGGGGCCGTCTTGGCGGACGCCGACCGCGCGCTGGTCGAAGCGTACAATCGCGAGGACTGCGAGGCGACCGAGGCGCTGCGGGATTGGCTCGAGGCGTTGCGGGCCGAGTGGGTAGGCGAGGGAGCGGAGGTGGCGCGCCCCCCTCTCGGGGAGGGCACCGCGTCCGAGGCCGTTTCCGCGCGGGACGCCGAGGTCCGGCAAGTTGCCGCTGCGCTGCGGGCGGGCCTGCCCGAGGATCGCACGGCCTGGAACGAGGTCCACACCGCGACCGGCCTGCTCGCGGCGATGCTCAGCTACCACCGGCGCGAGGAGAACTGCGGGCACTGGGAGTTCTTCCGTCTCCACGACCTGGACGCCGACGCGCTGCTCGACGAGCGCAAGGCGATCGCGGGGCTCACTTTCGATGGCACGGTAGCGGAGCGGCGGAAGATCCCCGTCCACCGGTATCGCTACCCGGCGCAGGACTCGGCGCTCGAGGCCGGGAACAAGGTGTACGAGGTGGGCGCGATCGACGGCGATCTCGGGACGGTGATGGGGCATGACCTCTCCGCCCGGACCATCGACATCAAGAAGCGTAGACGGACCGCCGACCGGCATCCCGCGGCGATCATGGTCGACGACCGTGTGTCGCCGCAGGTCAAGGCCGGGTCGTTGCTCGCGTTCGCGCGATCAGTCGCGGAGCATGGGCTCGACGGCGACGGGCCGTTCCGCGCGGGACGTGATCTGGTGTTGAGACGCCCCCCACGCCGGCGGAACGCGGCCCCGGGTCCCGTGCGCGGCGCCGGAGAAGATCTCCGGTCGGCGGCCATCCGGCTCGCGCACGAGCTGGATCACGGACTCCTGCCGGTGCAGGGCCCGCCCGGCTCGGGGAAGACGTACCTCGGCGCGCGGATGATCCTGGACTTGAGCGACCGGTTCCGGGTCGGCGTGACCGCGGTGAGCCACAAGGTGATTCGCAACCTCCTGGACGCCGTCTCCAAGGCGGCGGCGGAGGTCGGCAGGACGGTTCGGCTGGCGCACAAGGCCGGGCAGGGCGAGGGCGCGGACGGCGACGGGCCGATCCGTGAGATCGGGGAGAACGCCGAGGCGATAGCCGCTCTCGACGAGGGCTGTGTCGTGGGCGGTACTGCGTGGCTCTGGTCCAAGGACGAAGCGGTCGAGACGCTCGACTACCTCTTCGTAGATGAAGCAGGCCAGATGTCTATGGCCGATGTCTTGGCGGTGAGCCGCGCGGCCAGGAACATCGTACTCCTGGGCGACCCTCAACAGCTCGAGCAGCCGCAGCAGGCCGCGCACCCGGAGGGAACCGACGTGGCCGCGTTGGTGCACATGCTCGACGGCCGGCAAACCCTGCCCCCCGACAAGGGATTGTTCCTGGATACGACCTGGCGACTGCATCCAGAGATTGCTGCCTTTACTTCTGAGCTGTACTACGAAGGGCGGCTCGCCGCACGTGACGGCAACGGTCGTTGGGTGCTCTCCGGGCCCACACAGTTCGCGCCTGCCGGATTGCGCTACGTCCCGGTGGACCACGAAGGCAACCAGAACGACGCGCCGGAGGAAGTGTCCGCCATCCGGGGCGTCGTGGCCGATCTCCTGCAACCGGGCGTCCGGTGGACGGACGCCGCAGGCGGAAGCCGGCCACTCGCGGCAGCCGACATCCTGATCGTGGCGCCCTACAACGCCCAGGTGGCTGCACTGCAGCGCGCGCTTCCCGGCATGCGGATCGGCACCGTGGACAAGTTCCAGGGGCAGGAAGCCGCGGTGGTCGTCTACTCGGTCACGTCCTCCTCCCGGGAGGATGCGCCACGCGGAATGCGGTTCCTGTACGACCCCAACCGGTTCAACGTGGCCACCAGCCGGGCGCGCTCGGTGGTGATCGTGGTGGGAAATCCGAGGGTCTTCGCCCCCGAGTGCCACACGCCGGAGCAGATGCGCTGGGCGAACGGGTTGTGCCGGTTCCGGGAGCTTGCGCGGGAGGTTTGCCTTTGAGCGCGCCGCCGCGAGTTCCCTGGTGTAGCCTGTCCGAGCTAGCCCTGCTCTCGATGGTCCCGTCCGCAGCTCCGACCCGTTGGACGGCGGTTACCGCGCTAACAAGTCCTTCAAGTCTGGAAAGGACCACTCGGCGTCAGCCACGCGGTATTCCCTTATGAAGGAGTCGGTGAGATCCCACTGCCAGGCGGACGCCGTTCGGGATGCCACACGCCGTGCACTGGGTGGAGCGGCTTCGACCTGCGCACATCAACGTGGAGGAAAGTGATGGCCGACGTCGGCGTACGAGTCGTGGACTACTTGTTTGAGCAGATGATGGTCGACGCAGAGTGGAGCGTGCGCCAGGAGCGTGCATTCACTTGGTGGGGAGCAGACCTCGCTCAACGTATCTGGGCCGAGCGGTGCTTCGAAGACCAAGGGTTTTGGATCAGCCGTGTACATATCCGCACTGACTTGCTCAGAAAGTTCGAACGCACGAAGGAGGCCGAGCGGAAGTTGGCTGCGGCTGGGGCCGTGGCCACGATTGCCGGGGTTGTCGTTGATAAAGATGATCCCACTTTGCTACAGGTGGCCTCGAGCATGTGTGTGCATGATGAGACGGAGGAGGCATTCAGAAGGTTGCTGCTGGGTGTAGCGGGTGTGCAGGTGGTGGAGGCGCACATCATGGCGCCTATCTATGCGCAATTGTGCGACGCGGAGGTGGCGGTCAGTGCGCACCCACAAAGCGGTCAACGCGAGGAGGCGGACGACCTTCTCAATGTGATCGAGGCCGTTATCGCGCCCGTGGGTAAGGAGCCATCCCGCTGGACAGGCGATGAGTTCGGTACGCTCGCGAAGCAACTACAGGGGCCGCCTTGTGTGCTCGCAACTGCGGACGAGACCGGATTGGCTGCGGAGTTCCCGTTCGGTGAATCGACGTCGTTGGTTCAAATCGACGCAGCGGCAAACCACCCACGGCTGGGGAATGGCTGTCTTTTCACTTTCAAGTATCCTCCGGAAGCCAGCGTTGATTCATTGGCCTACCTTGCGCTGGAGCTCAACTCCGGCGAGGTGGCTGTTAGAACCAACTTCCATTTTCTCGGTTCGTGGTGCGTTCACAATCAATCTCTCGCGTTCGTGAGCTTTCTGCCCAACGCGTTCCATCGCCCGAACGCCGTCATCAACCTTGCCACCTCGCTCCTCGTCCGCGTTCGGTGGGCCACCGAGAAGGTGTTCGAGATGAGTCTCGAGGACAATTTTGAGCGGGCTTTGAAGCGGAAGACGGAGCTCTTTCAAAATCTAGGAGGTCATGGTGGATAACAAGGACGCCAGTAGAAAACGCAACCCCACGAGCGAGGAGCTCTGCGACGGGCAGAGTCAGCGAAAGCGCGGATACGCGAGCTAGCAGAGGAGAAAGGAGTTGCCTACGACGACGCTCTTGACTCGCTAAGCGAACACGAATTCGAGGAGTGGATGAAGAAGGCCTTGGAGGACCAGCGGAGTGAGGAAGAAGGCGAGTGAGTTAACCGGTAACGAAGGAACTGAATGTTTCCGCCCTTGCGTGCTGGAGTGATCGTCAGTAGGTTGAATCTCGCGCGGCGATTTCCCCGACTTGATGGGCCGCGCGGCGGATCGAGGGCGCAGCGCCCACCATCTAAGTCGCGGATCGAGGCCCGCGACAATCACGTCGGGGGCGTTTTTGTTGTACCCAGGCAGCCTCCGCCTCGGCTGCCGGCATGGAGAGCGGCGGGTAGAGCACCGGCTCTGTGACCCGCCCGCCAACCGTCGTCCAACGGTGGCACCGCCGGCCGGATGCGATTGAT
>JBDHAF010000072.1:0-16735 GCA_039588255.1 Gemmatimonadota bacterium
AGACAGCCCGCACTTCAGCCTGCGGGCCGGCTACGAAGCGGTGAGCAACGTGCGGGAGGCCCAGATCGAGGCACACGATCTGCTCGAGCGTGCTGCCATCGCGATGCGACGTGCCAAACCGAACGGCGAAGGCCAGTGGATCCAGCCGTTCGAGGGTGAAGGGGAGTTCCGCCACTAGGGGCAGGCCCGGGGGCGAGTCGGACAACAGTGGGGAGCGGGGTCGGACGGGGTCGGCTCTGGCCCATAGACATGAACCCTGCGCGGGAGCTCGACCGGCTTCGACTGGGCCCCGCTCACTACTGAGCCCAGAGGGGCGCGTGTCCCGTTCTTCTCATCAACCCGCTGCGCGAAGTTGCTGAGAGCTCCCTGCTCCGCGCCCCCGAATTGCCACCCGCGCGTTCCCAAATGGCCCTCGCTGCTCAAGGGGGGGAATGTCTCACCAGCGTAGGTCCGTGTCCCAAAAAGGGGCCTACCGCCCCCAGGCGTGTCGTGGCACTGAGAATACTCGGCGACAGCTGATGACGGTCACCTGACGGTGTCGTGTTAAGTCCACAGCTACATTACCCGCGATCGCGCGCGGTCGCCGTCCTCCCGGCGTGATCGCTTTTTTCAATGCGCCCAATCCGGTGGCCCACCGGTCCTCTAACGGTCACACAGGATGCCTGGCGGCACGGACCCACAGTTGTCTCGTCGAACACACCCACCTCACGTGCTCATCGCGGACGCCAGCGAGTGGTCGGCCAGGGCTCTAGACAGCGTCTTGTCGGCCGGACAGTACGAGGTGACGCAGGTGTCGACGGCTGCCGAAGTGCTCGCCGGCGTGCGAGGCAGAACACCCGATCTAATCTTCGTGAGCATGAGGCTGCACGAGGGCACGGCCGTGGACCTCACGGCGACCCTGCGGGAGGAGCCTGGGTGCGGCCCCGGGGTGCCGATCATCGTGATCAGTACCGAGCACATGTCGCGGGCGACCCGCCTGGCCGCGCTCGAAGCCGGGGCGTGGCTCACGCTCACGTACCCCTTCGATGCCGAGGAGCTGCTCGCGCAGCTCGACGCCTACATCGCCGCGCGACGCGCTATTACCGAGCTCGAGGAAGCAAGTCTCATCGACTCGAAGACCGAGCTCTACAGTCGCCGGGGACTGGAGCGACGCGCTCGGGAGCTTCACGCCCAGGCCCAACGGCACGAGGAGCCCCTGGCGTGTGTCATCTTCTCGGCGGTGCCCTCCCGAGAGGTGCCGACTCAGAGTGCTGCAGAGCTGCAGGAGGCAGTGAGACTCTGGGGAAGGGCCCTGAAAGTAGCTGGTCGCCGGTCGGATGCTGTTGGCCGCTACGGCGAGGCCGACTTCGCGGTGCTCGCTCCGAGCACGGGCACCGACGCAGCCGTCAACATGGTACGGCGATTGGCAGCGGTGCTCCGGTCAAGCTCCACGGTGCACGGTCGGCCGCGGTTCGAGGTTCGCGCCGGCTATGAGGCCGTCGAGGATCTGCTGCAGACACCCATCGAGGCTGGGGAGCTGCTCGAGCACGCCGCCAGCGCGGTGACCGCTGCTCGGAAGGACATATCTGGGCAGTGGATGCGGAGATATGGCAGTGGGGAGCAGACGTAACGAACGACAGGTTCGAGGCTGCGGCCGCCGCCTGGCGCTCGATCTCCGCTCCCGCCGGATTGTCCTAGGTTCGGCCGTCGATGCAGCCTCCAGCAGCTTGAAACGCGCGGCGGGGGCGCACTTGTTGGCTCCCTCCGAGCACGTGATCGGCCGCTCGGTATTGGGACGCACCGCAATGCACGGAACGCCCAGGCAGCCTGTCTCGTCCTGGGTCCACCGGTACAGTGACCACGCACCCAGCACTCGCGACAAGACTAAGCATCTCCTCAGGTGCTCCCCGTGGCTAACTGACCGCAAAGCTGTCGCGCAAGTGGTGCGAGCTTCATCTAATCCAATCGCACCCCGACAACAAAGGGGATACGGGACAGTGGCTAATTGAAGACACTGGCGAGAGCCGCCAGCGTGACGGGAACCGTTAGGAGGAACGTCACTATCCGCAACGTGCTTTCAGCACTAGCCCCGCCCCGCTGCGGCACCACGATGTAGTCGCCTTCCCGAAGGCTGAGCTGCTCAAGCGTCCGCCCATCGATCATCGCCTGCCGTAGCCGGTCCGCGTCCCAGATCGTCCTCCCAGCCCTTTCCACTCGAATCTCATCCGTAATCGCCTGGCCACCCGGGCCACCGGCCACCATGATGACTTCGGCAACCAGCATCTGTGCTGAGACTATGTAGAACCCGGGTCGAACCACGGCTCCCATTATGGCAACCCGCATCATAGGTTCGGCCCGCAACCTCGGCTGCCGCACATACCGACTGACGTAGTCCTGCAGGTGAACTCCCAACTCGGCTCGTATCACTCCCCGCAACGGTACCTCCCCGATCGTCGGGAGCGTGAGGACCTGCCCGTCGTCGACCGTAAAGGTATCCGTGAGAGTCGGTTGGGTCTCGACCACGAGGAGGATGCGATCGCCAACTGCGAAGTCACCTTGCTCGAGGCGCGCACGCACCTCGTCCGCCTGGGCGCGGGCCCGGGATCGGAGAACCTGGCTGTACGCAGGTGACCGCGCCGCTTTCGCCAGCCCGTCCAGCAACTCCTCAAGCGTGGCGCGAGTCATGTCGAGACCGAGAGGATCTCGCTCGTCCGGCGTCTGGGCGTTGGCGGCATCGCCGAGTACGAAGCCACACGCCGCCGCAAGCGTGGTGATGAGAGACTTCGCTCGGGAACGATGGAATGCTCTCACGGTTGCAGAGCCTCGTGTGGGTTCAGCTTCGCTACTCAACCGTGACACTCTTCGCGAGGTTTCGCGGACGATCCACGTCACAGCCACGGAGGACAGCGATATGGTACGCCAGGAGCTGTAGCGGGATCGACGTGACCACAGGCGAGAGTAGCGGCGACGTCTTGGGCACCAGGAGCTGGCGGTCGGTCAGCGAGCCCAGATTGCCATTCCCTTCTGTGGTGAGTGCGATGATTCGCCCGCCGCGCGCCCTCACCTCCTGCATGTTGGACACCACTTTGCGGTACAGGTGGTCGTCGGGCGCCACGAACACCACCGGCATACTCTCGTCGATCAGCGCGATAGGGCCGTGTTTCATCTCAGCAGCCGGGTATCCCTCAGCGTGGACATAGCTGATCTCTTTGAGCTTGAGGGCCCCCTCCAGCGCCACCGGGAAGTTCACGCCGCGCCCGAGGTAGAGGAAACTGCCGGCGTCGGCATACTCGCGCGCGAGCCTCTCGATCAGCGGCTCCAGCGTGAGCACTTGTTCCACCTGGTCCGGCAGCCGAGCGAGCTCGTACACCAGTTCCCGCCCCTGCGCCAGCGACAGCCCCCGCCGGCGCCCCAGCAAGAGGGCGAGTAGCACCAGCGCCACGATCTGCGATGTGAAGGCCTTAGTGGAAGCCACCCCGATCTCGGGCCCGGCGTGCAGGTAGATACCGCCATCAGCTTCACGGGCGATGGTGCTCCCCACGACGTTGACGATTCCCAGGACCTTCGACCCGGCCGCTCGAGCCGCAGCCATGGCCTCCAGCGTGTCGGCAGTCTCGCCGGACTGCGAGATAGCAATCGCGAGTGTGCCGGGAAGGGTGAGCTGGCGACGGTAGCGGTACTCGGACGCGTACTCGACCTCGACCGGTATGCCCGCCAGCTCCTCGATGGCATAGCGACCGACTAGTCCGGCGTGCCACGACGTGCCGCAGGCCACAACAACGATGCGGCGAATCGAGTCGCAATCACGAAGAGGTAGATTGAGCCCGTCGAGCCGGGCGATCCCCTGCTCGAACACCAGTCGCCCGCGCAACGTGTTACGGACGCTCTCCGGCTGTTCACATATCTCCTTCAGCATGTGGTGAGGGTAGCCGCCTAGCTCGATGGCATCGAGGTCCCAGTCGACCGACGCCACTGCTCGAATCTGCTCCCGGGCCTCACGGTCAACGATCCGATAGCCGTCCCTCGTCAGCACTGCGATGTCACCGTCGTCGAGGTAAACGAGGGATCGCGTGTGCGCCAGCATCGCCGCAGCGTCCGACGCGACGAAGAACTCGCCGTCCCCCACGCCGAGCAGCACGGGTGACCCCTTCCGCACCACCACGAGCTTTCCGGGATCGTCCTGGGCAACAACAGCCAGTCCGTATGCTCCCTCCACGTGCGCCAGCGCGGCGCCAACTCTTGCCTCAAGGTACGTGCCTGGCGCTTCCTCCACCAAGTGTGCCAGAACCTCGGTGTCTGTGTCAGTGCGAAAACAATGCCCAGACTCCTCCAACCGTGTGCGGAGTACTTCAGCGTTCTCAACGATTCCGTTGTGTACCAGCGCGATCGTATTGGCGCAGTCAGTATGGGGATGGGCATTGCCTGCGGTAGGCCGACCATGCGTCGCCCATCGGGTGTGGGCAATGCCACTCGAGCCGGGAATCGCGGCCACACGCAAGGCATCGGACAGTGCTTCGACCCGACCGGCGAGCTTGCGCAGTTGCAGTCCCTGCCCGTTCTGGATCGCGATGCCCGCCGAATCGTAGCCGCGGTACTCCAGGCGGCGCAGCCCGTCAAGCAGGATGGGCACAGCCTCCCGCGACCCCACATATCCCACGATGCCGCACATTTCCTACTTCCCCTCTGCCAGCCGATCCAGCAGCGGCCTGTCCTCACCTCCCAATCCGAATCGCGAGAGCTGGGATCGCTTGGTGAGCATCGCGTTCACGATATCTTCCGTCGGAAGCACGCCGCCGCAGCGGGCACACAGCACCGGACCAAGTGGTTTTCCGCTCTCAGACCACCGCCGGCGCAGTTCGGGGGTAGTCCGGGACAGACCCGACAGCAGGGATTCACAGCGCTGACACAACACGGCCAGATTCCTCCTGAACATCCGTACGCGTGTAGCGAGTGTAGAATCAAGATCGGGGCCCAGACGGAAGCCCGACGCGCCCAGATGCGTTATCCTCTTATGTGACAAGGAGATCGGCCGATCTCCAGCAAACCCGATTGGTCACGTCGAGAGGCGATATGACATCGCGTCGTCGCGGGAGCACAACTGCGGTTGTGGCCCAATCGCATCGGTCCCACAGGAGCGGGCGCGGGTAACGCTCTGTATAGCATGGAGCTAGATAGCGACCGCCGACAGGCACGGAGTCTGCGAGTCGGACGCGGCAACGCCCGGGACTCCAGTCGGCACAGAAGGCACAAATGAACAATGTCTAGCCACCCCTCGCGCGTGCGCCGTCCCGTCGTGCTCATCGTGGACGATCACGAATGGTCCACTCGGTCACTCGAGAGTGTCCTCACGCCTGCCGGCTACGCGGTCGTGCGGGCGTACACCGGCGCCGACGGTCTCAAGCAGGCGCGTACCGACGCACCGGATCTGATGTTGATCAACATCAACCTTCCTGATGGCAGCGGCGTCGGCCTATGCCACAGGCTACGGGCCGATCCCAAGTTTGGGCCAAGCATCCCGATCATCGTGACGAGTCTAGGCCGTCCGTACCGGAAGCAGCGGCTGGCAGCGCTCGAGGCCGGCGCGTGGGACTTCCTGACGTATCCGCTCGATGCACAGGAGCTGCTGTTCAAGCTGGACGCGTATGGCCGGGCGAAATTTGAGGCTGACCGGATATGGCGGGAGTCGCTGGTCGACCGACTGACCGGGCTGTATAACATGCGCGGCCTGGAGCGCCGCGCCCAGGAGTTGCGGTCGCTGGCTCACCGAGGGCGGCGGTCGCTGGCGTGCGTAGTGTTGGCGCCGGTGTTGGCGTCAGACGACGACGAGGAGGCAGCTAACGCGGCCGTGGTACGGCTGGCCAAGACGCTGAAGGCTTTAGGGCGGGCGTCGGATGCGATCGGGCGATCGGGAAAAACCGAGTTAGTCGTTCTCGCGCCCAGTACCGATGCGGACGGTGCTGAGAAGCTCGCCGAACGTCTGGCAGTGGCTATCCGTTCCGCCCAGAAGGAACAATTCCGCGTACCTTTCCGGCTGCGCGTGGGTTACGACGCGGTGGCAAATGTGTGGGAGAAACCCGCTGAGGCCCAGGATCTCCTGCCGCACGCGACGATCGCGCTGCGCAGAGCTATGGCTGCTGACAGTGGAGAGTGGCTGCAGCCGTTCGAGCCTCGAGCGGCGTTATCATGAGGACGTGCCGGTAGCCTGCCTTCCCAATAATTTCACCTCCCCCTCCTCGGGTTCTATCTTGTATTCGTAGCCCGGCAGACCGTACGAATAATAGCGATAGACCTCTCTCGTCCGCACGTCATTGAGCACCGCTCCGAGCACGCGTACGGGCAAGCGATCCAAAACGTCGAGCTTGGCCTCCGCCAGCTCCCGATCGGTCATACCGAGGCGCAGCACCACGAGCAGATTCCCCGTAACAGTGCCCAGCGCAAAGGCGTCCACTCCTGCCCCGAGCGGGGGGCTGTCGATCACGATGACGCCATAGCTCGCGCGCAGGTTAGTGACAAACTGGGACATCGCAGCGGAACCCAGCAGTTCGGGCGCCTCACGCAATCGGGTGCCGCATCCTACGAAGTAGAGCGATCGGAAGTCAGTCTCCTGCACTATGCCAGCGCGGGCAGCGTTCCCCGAAAGGTAGTCCGTCAAGCCCGGCTTCCTGGCGACGTTGAGCACCCGGTGCAGGTAACCGCGCCGGGTATCACCGTCGATTAGCAAGCTTTGGTGCCCAGCGGCCGCAAACGCGAGGGCCAGATTGGCGGCGATGAAGGATTTGCCGTCACCGGCCTCAGGGCTCGTGACCGTGAGAAGGATCGGACCTGCCGCCCCGTATGCATGCACGAGGTTGAGTCGGACACCCCGCAGCGCCTCGATAACCGAATCGTCTGAGCCGGCAGTGGCGCCGCCACGCATGCCCTTCAGGTGCGGCACAGCTCCAAGCAACGGGAGGCCGAGCTCGGTGGTCACCTGCTGGGGGTAGCGCACCTTGCGGTCCATGCGATCCAACAACACGGCCCCCACCAAGCCCAATCCGAGTCCGCCTGCAAAGCCCATCGCGATCAATCGCCGCGCCAGGCTCTTGAGCGGACGCACCGGCACGACAGCCGGGTCGAGAATCCGCACGTCCGGGATGCTGCTCGCCTCCGCCAATCGGGCACCCTCATAGCGCTGCTGCAGCATCGTATAGATCCCTTCCGCCACGGTGACGTCGCGCCGCAGTCGTGCCTCCCGGATCGCGCGGGGGGGGATCTGTTGCAGCTCCTGCGACGCGGACTGGATCCGGGAATCCAGCTCGGCTTGCCGGGCAGCCACCTCGGCGATGAGTGCCCTAACCAAGGAAGGAATGGTGGTGCCCTCCAGCTCCCGAACCTCCGATTCCATGCGCCGGACCGTTGGGTGCTCGGAGGTGTAGCGATATCGCAGGGCGCGCAGCTCCGCTTGCTTGTCTGTGAGCTCGCTAAGCGCCTGGGCGACCTCCGTGGAGCGCCGGACTGCTGGAATCACCTCGAGCGCCGCAACTGACAGGGCGGAGTCGGCCATCTGTGCCAACGCCCGTTGGATCGCCTCCCGGTCGCGGTCCAGCTGCTCGCCTTCCACTTTCATCGAGACGAAGTTCTCAAATGCAGGATCGCGGGTAAGCTCGATGCCCGGGGCTACCGGAGTGGCGCGTTCGGACGGCAGGGTGATGGTCTGCACTCGGAAGCTTTCCAGCCCGATCTCGGCCTCACGCAGGTTGCGCTCTGCCTGCCGGAGTTGCTCCTCCAGAATCCTCGCAAATTCGCTGAGCTTTGCTCGCTTGAGTTGCGCCGCGACCTCTACGAAGCGATCTACGACCGCATTCAACGTGGCGGTAGTAAGTACAGGATCATTCCCGGTGAGCTCAACCCGCAAAAAATTCCCGTCGCGCGCCGCGTTCGCACGCAGGTCCTTGGCTAGCAATCGGGCAGCATCGCGAGGGGTGACGACCGAGAAGACAATCTCCTGACCTGGTCCCAGGGCGTCCGGCGCCGGCACCCAGGCGAACCCAAGCGACCCTCCAATCGAGTCGCCCACGCCGACGCGGTCCAGGACGACGCCGTCGATGGTCGCAAGCGTGAGCCCGCCACCGCCATCATCTACTGAAAGCCGGTATTCCCCAGGGACGAACCGCTGCTTGAGCCGGAAGGGTCCGAAGATTCCGGAATCCCCTGGTGTTTCGAGCCGGATGTACAGCCGCAGTCTCTGGACAGCGTCATCGAGCACCCGAAACGATCTGAGGAGCTCAAGCCAACCGGAGCTGCCTAGAAGCTGGGAAGAGCGAATGGGACCGGCGTCCTTCCGGTCCGACGTCTCGATCCACACGGTGGCTTCCGCCAGGTACCTCGGTTTCGCCAACCGCGCGGCACCAACCCCCCCCACCATGCCCACGGCGGTCACCAGCACGACCAGCCACTTGTATCGCAGCAGGGCTGCCAGGTAGCGGCGCCAGTCGGCGCCACCCCCCTGCGGCGGAGCTGAGTCAGGCTGCGGACCGGGCGAGCCGGACTCGACCGGCGGAGGGCCGCTGCCCAGTTGGGGAAGAGACTGGGATGGACGGGAACGGGCCGGTAGCTCGTCGGACATATCGGGGAAATCGGCTCCCGCTCTGGGGTTGAGTGCTTGGCAGCGACTGCCTCGCTGCAATAGTAGTACCCATCAGGCCGCGAGCGGGCGCGGGGTGCGACTGACGTAGCGGCGCCGCATCCGCCTTCTCCCCGGAGCTAGCCTGTTGCAGGACCGCAACACCGGTCACAGACCCTTGCGAAAGTGTTGCGTTTGCGCTACAACCAATGCCTACCGATCCGACGAGGTAGGCGCATCCAAGGGAATCTGCGTGATCGGCTCCCCCGCCGAAGCTGGCCCGGCGTGTGCAAAAGAGCCCCTCACGCCCCGACCCGGCACCGCCTGCGAAGGGGCAGGACTGCAGAGCGCCATTCCGCCTGCAGGACGACGGAGGTACCCGAATGCCCGCTTTCCAACCGACGAGTGCGAAAAGTCGGATCCTCGACGACCCCATACCTCGGATTGCGGAGCTAGACAGCGAGGCCAAGCTCAGCCTCACCATACTGGTCGTGGATGACGAACGCACCCTCCGCGAGAGCTGCCGCAGCTTCCTTCAGAGCGAGGGTTACATGGTTGACGTGTGCGGCAAAGGGAAGGAGGCGCTGGGCCTGCTGACACGCCGCGCCTTCGATATCGTGCTCATCGACCTGTATATGTCGGACGTGCCGGGACTGGAACTCTTGCGCGCCTGCCTCACTCGAAACCCGGACACGATCGCCCTCATAATGACGGGCAACCCGTCGGTCGAGTCGAGCTTTGAGGTCCTGCGGGCGGGGGCCTGGGATTACCTGTCCAAGCCCTTTTCGGCAACCCAGCTCCAGATTTCGATCGGCCGCGCCGCGCATACGGTGCTGGTCACCCGGGAAACCCAACAACAAGCCGAAGCCACCGCCCGCGAGTACGGCAATAGCGACAAGGTCACGGTACTGGGGATCGCCCCGGCCTTCCGCGGAGCGATCGAGCAGGCGCGACAGGTGGCTCGCACCGACGCGTCGGTGTTCATCACCGGCGAGAGCGGCACCGGCAAGGAGCTCATCGCAGAGTTCATTCACCACCACAGCAGGCGCAGCAGCCGGCCGATGGTGGCCATCAACTGTGCAGCCCTGCCCGAGACGCTGCTGGAGTCGGAGATGTTCGGGCACCGGAAGGGAGCCTTCACCAACGCGATCCGGGACAAACCGGGCCTGCTCGAGACTGCGAACGGGGGCACGATGCTGCTGGATGAAGTGACGGAGATGTCGAAGCCGATCCAGGCCAAGGTGCTCCGGGTCATCCAGGACGGCGTCGTCCGCCGGGTGGGAAGCGAAACGGTTGACGCGGTCGTGAACGTCCGATTCATCGCCATCACAAACCAGGACCCGCAGGAGGCCACGGAGAAGGGCCTATTGCGGCACGACCTGTTCTATCGGCTGCACGTGGTGCCCATCGCTCTTCCGGCGCTGCGGGAGCGTCAAGAAGACATTTCCTTGCTGGCGAACCATTTCTTGTGCTACTATTGGAGCCGCCACCACGACCCGGGCGAGAGTCGGCCTGTGCTGTCGGACGAGGCAGTCCAGGCGCTATGTGACTATGCGTGGCCGGGAAACGTCCGGGAGCTTCAGAACCTGATCGAGCATCTGGTGGTTCTGGCGGCGCCGGGCTCCGAGGTTCAACCCAGCCACCTACCGTTTATCGGCTCAGGCGAACACCGCCCTACCGCGAGGGTGATGTGGTTGAGCGGCCGGGTCGCCGGCGCTCCATATCATGCCGCCCGGCACCGGGTTCTCGCTGAGTTCGAGCGGCGCTACCTCACCGCGCTGGTGAACCGGGCCGCCGGCAACATGTCAAAGGCGGCACGGATAGCTGGAGTGGACAGGACGACGCTGTACCGGTTGATGGAGAAACATGGGCTCCACCGTGAAACCATCATGATCAACACCGACGGCACATGACCACACCTGACCTCAGCCGATCTGTGGACCTGGACGGCGAGCGCCGCTCGGGGGACGATCGGCGAACCGGCCAGCGGCGGCGGCTGGCAGTCGTGGTCCAGAAGGATCAGCGGGGCAGGAGGGATCGCCGCAAGGGAGAGCGCCGCGGGCGCAAGGCGGCTCGGGCGTGGCGGGTTGCGCCAGTACGATACCGAGATTCTGGACTGACGAGCGAGCCGCTGGCAGAGCTCCGTGCCGCGGCCCTACGCGTCGCGGCCAGTTGGTCCAATAGCCACGGCGACGCCGTGAGCCCCGAGGAGGTATCGGAACACCTGTCGACACTCGTTACGGCCATCGGACGGCGAGGAGTGAAGCAGTCGGTGAGTCCCCAGCTCCAATCGGTTCTGGGTCGGCGCTTGCTGGAGTTGCTCCGCACAGAGGTCATCCGAGGGTGGGACGGTGATGAGAAGGGTCCGACCACAAGTGAGATCCTCACGACCCTCCGGGCGATCGAGTCAGTGCGCACCGCCATCGATCCCGACTGGGAGCAGCATTTCGCAAGCCGACTGTCGGGCCCAGACGGGCTGGCCCTGGTGGTGGAAGTGGCACACGATCTCCGCTCCCCGCTGACCTCGATCCTGTTCCTGGCGGAGACCCTGCAGCGCGAACAGAGTGGTGAAATCAACGAGCTGCAGCGCCGCCAGCTTGGCCTGGTGTACAGTGCTGCGCTGGGACTGAGCGAGATGGCGAGCAACGTCATCGAGCTGGCTCGAGGTGGCCACCGGCTGGCGGATGATGAGCCGATGCCGTTCTCGATTACAGACATCCTGGAATCGGTGCACGACATCGTCCGCCCCATCGCCGAAGAGAAGGGACTCACGGTGCGATTGCTGCCTCCGGCCAGCGACCATCGCGTGGGCCATCCAGAAGCCTTGAGCAGAGTCTTGCTCAATTTGACTACCAACGCCCTCAAGTTCACCGAGCAAGGGTTCGTCGAGATCGTGGCGCGGGATAGGGATACCGCCGGAGTCGAATTCTCGGTGCGTGACACGGGCCCCGGAATCGGCGCCCGCGCGCTCGAGACGCTCTACGTCCCGTTCCGCCGAGCCGCTGGCGGGGATGATGGTTACCGCTTCTCGGGAACAGGGCTGGGGCTGGGACTATGCCGCAGACTAATCCGAGCCATGGGGTCTGAACTGCAGGTCGAGACGCAAGCGGGTTGGGGAACACGGTTCTATTTCGATCTGGAGCTAGACCTCGCAAGCCACCTCTGACAGCGTTTTGCGTAGGACGGCTACCGCCCGCCGCAACACAGCCACTTGTAGTGCAGAACCCACAATAGCCGACGACGTGCTACGTGGCGCGCCCTCAGCAGTCGACCACCCACCAGCCAATCACTTGATGCACAACGCGTTAGATCCACCGGCCGTGGCACCAGCCAGCGCACACCCCTTGCGTGATTCCGAAGCGCCTGCTCGGCGCGTTCTTGAATCCGACCAACCTGTCGCAGGGAGAGCAGGGGTTTGTGACATCGGTAGACTTCCAACTACACACACGAACGGGCGCGCGCCCGGCCAGCGCGATGCCCGTTTCCAGCGTGACGGGGCGGCACGACCACGCACGACGGGTACTGAACGTGGTGGTCACGGCGCTGGGGCTGCTCGCCGTCGCCCCGCTCATGCTGATGGTTGGCATCTTGGTCAAACTCACCTCCAGCGGCCCGGTCATCTACGCACAGACGCGGGTGGGGCTCGACCGCAGACGGCAGAGTAACGGCACCGATAACCGGCGTCGCCGACTGGACAGCGGCGGTAAGCCTTTTAAGATCTACAAGTTCCGCACGATGTACCAGACCAACGGCAATTCCGATGCAGAGGTCTGGGCTTCTCCTGACGACCCGCGTGTGACACCCATCGGCCGTCTGCTGCGGAAGTACCGCGTGGATGAGCTGCCGCAGCTGCTGAACGTGCTCCGCGGGGAAATGAACCTCGTCGGCCCGCGCCCGGAGCAGCCTAACATCTTCGCTGACATGCGGTTTCACATAGCAGGCTACGAGGCGCGCCAGCAGGTCTTGCCTGGCATCACCGGCTGGGCTCAGATTCAGCATCCCTATGACTCGTCGTTGGATGGCGTGAAACGCAAGGTGGAGTTCGATCTCGAATACATCGCGCGACGATCCGCGCTGGAAGACCTCAAGATCATGCTGCTAACCGCGCCGGTCGTCGTGTTCAAGAGGGGGGCGTGGTAGGGTGACCGCCGTGCCCATTGTCGTGCGCGGGGGCCTCGCGAGGCTCCGCGGTGCGCCAGTCTCGGCAGTCGCTACGGGGCTGGCGTTTCTGGTTTTGTTCTGGGAACCGATCGTGACGCTGGGCGGGGACTGGTGGCACCACCCGGATGCCGGGCATGGGCTGCTCCTGGGCCCGCTTGCCCTCTACATCGCGTGGCGGAGGGGGAAGGCCCCTGGCGCCCAGCCACAACCGATCGCCGGCCTCATGATTCTCATTGGGGCGGTGCTCCTGCGGTATCTGTCCGGCCTTGCAGCCGAGCTGTTTACGATGCGGCTCTCGATGCTCGCCGGCGTGGCGGGACTAGTGGTGTTCGTCTCGGGCTTGCGGCAGCTGCGCCACTGGTGGCTAACGGGTCTCCTGCTGCTGCTGTCGGTCCCGATACCCGCGGTCGTGCTCAACAGCATCGCACTGCCACTTCAACTCAAAGCGTCCCAGATGGGCACGGCGTTGCTCGAGTGGCGCCACGTGCCGGTGCTGCTTGCGGGCAACGTGATTCATCTGCCCGGACGCGCCCTGTTCGTCACGGAGGCGTGCAGCGGGCTGCGATCGCTGACCGCGCTCCTCGCGCTCGGCGTGCTGATCGGAGGCCTCTGGCTCCGTACGCCATGGTCCCGGCTGGCACTTGTCATGGTGGCCATCCCGGTTGCCACTGCACTGAACATCGTGAGGGTCTTCCTAACCGGGTTCTTGTCGTATCACGCGGGCCCCGCTCTCAGCGACGGATTCATGCATTATACGGAGGGGTGGGTGATCTTCATGGTGGCGTTCGGCATCCTGGGATCCTTCGGCTGGTTGTTTGGCCAGGTTGAGCGGGCCCGCGGCCGGAGGGTGGCAGCATGACGGCGTTCCTCCGGTGGGCACCGCCGTTGGTATTGGGAGTCGGCGCGCTCTTCACCGTGGGCATCGACCTGCAGCAAAGCATGCCCCTCCGGTCAGCCCTAGGCAGTGCGGTGTCGATGGAGCTCGCTGGATTGAGCGGAGGAGACGTGACGCTATCGGATGCGGACCGCAGTGGGATCGGATCGACCGAATATCTCGTGAGGAGCTACCGGGGCGCTCCAGGCACCAATGCGCAGCTCTCGCTGTATGTGGCCTATTACGCCAGGCAGAGACGAGGCAAGACGATCCATTCACCGAAGAACTGCCTCCCAGGGAACGGCTGGCAGGCGCTGAGTTCGACAACAGCGATCATTGCCACCACCCGGCACGTAGCCACGGTCAATCGGTACCTTGTGCAACGAGGGAATCAACGTGCCGTGGTTCTCTACTGGTACCAAGGCCGCGGTCGAGTGGCCGCGAACGAGTACCTCGTGAAGTTCGATCTCGTGCGTGATTCGGCACTCAGGCGACGGAGCGAAGAAGCGCTCGTGCGCATCGTGGTGCCCGTCACCGAGGAAGAAGATCAGGCGTTTGAGCTGGCCCGCGAAGCGGCGGAGGCCGTCATTCTAGCACTTGAGACGGCGCTGCCGACTTAGCACGTCTGGTGCTGTACTGGTTTCAAGGCCGGCGTAGGGTGCAAGCTAGGCTGTGACGGCGACCAGGGGTGAAGCAGCAAAGGCATGTCGCGGTCCTCCAACACCTTTCTCGGCCTCACACAGCACGCCTCCCGATCAGTCGGATCGTATACCACAAACTCCTTGTACCAAAAGAACTTAGACTACTCCGCCTGGCTCGTCCACCATCTGCACGAGTCTTGCACCTCCTGTGAGACAGCATGGTTGGACCCTTACCTGAGACCAGTGAGCGCGGCGTCGGCACCGTACAACCAGCGGTGCCGAATGCGATGTCTATCGACCTGGAGGATTGGTTCTGCGTCTCCAATCTCAGTCATGTCATCAAGCCAGACGATTGGGTGCACTGCGAGCTCCGCATCGCTGAAGGCACATCCCGCATCCTCCACCTTCTTGAGAAACACAACACCGAGGCGACGTTCTTTGTGCTCGGCTGGATTGCCGAGCGCCTTCCCAACTTGGTTCGGGAGATTGCCGAGCGCGGACACGAGATTGCTTCGCATGGGTACTCGCACCGCCCTCTCACCACCATGACACCCGCGGAGTTCGAAGAGGACCTGCAAAGGGCCCTCGAGGTCACATGCCCGTGCGCCTGCGAGGACATCATGGGCTTCCGAGCCCCCTCTTTCAGCATTACCCAAGGCACCCGCTGGGCAGTCGACGTGCTGACCAATAACGGCTTCCGATATGACTCGTCAATCTATCCCATCGGCTTCCATCCCGACTATGGGATCCCCACAGCACCCCTTTCGATTCACAGGCTGAACGGATCCATGCTCGAGGTTCCGCTGAGCTGCGCGGAGCTATTTGGCAGGCGGATCCCGTGCAGCGGCGGTGGCTACTTTCGCATGTACCCATATCGGCTCACAAGGTACCTGCTGAAACGCTGTAACCGGCAAGGTCGCCCAGTCGTTTTCTACCTACACCCGTGGGAGGTGGATCCGCACCAGCCCCGGATGCACGGACTCTCACCGCTCAAGCGATTTCGGCATTACCACAACCTCCATAAGACGCTCGATCGATTCGCCTCGCTGCTGCACGACTTCAGTTTTACGTCTATACGGAAACTCCTGCGAATAGGAGGAGGGTTGCCGTCTTGAGCGGCTGGTGGCCGAGCAGGCTCTCCATGACTGGGTGTTGAGGGGCCTCTGACCAAAGTCCTGGCGACGCTCGCGGCTTCACCTTCACTGCTGCCGGAGCGTCAGGACATCTGTTCAAGGTTGCGCGGAAGGTCAATGTGAATCGGGAACTCGAGAAGCAGCGACTGTATTGGGACAACGAGATTGCGAGTTTCGACTCTATCTACTCGCATGCCAAGGGTACCCTGGGTGTGGTGCTCGACAGGGTGTTTCGGCGCGACATGTACCAGCGGTTTGAGTATGCCATGGCTCACGCCGAGCCGATTGAAGGTCGGACATTTCTCGACGTGGGCTGCGGGACAGGCTGGTATTCCCTCGAACTCGCACGCCGAAACGCGAAGCGGGTCGTCGGCTTGGATATCTCCGAGAAGATGGTAAGGGTCTGCCAGGCACGAGCACGCCAAGAGGGTCTGGCCGACGTCCTTTTTGAGCAAGGCGACCTTCTTCACCACGATCGGAGCGATCGGTTCGACAGCTGTCTTGGCATCGGGTTATTCGACTATGTGCGTGATCCACTCCCTGTTCTCTCCAAGATGAGGACGTGCACGACATATGCAGTAATATTGAGTTTTCCGCGCCGATGGACCTGGCGTGCTGGCATACGCAAGCTCAGGCTAGCTCTGAAACGGTGTAACGTGCGATTCTACACCCTTCGGGAGGTGGATCAGCTCTTAAAGCAGGCTCGGTTCAAGAGCTACGATCTCGAAATTGTCGGACAGCTCTTTTGCGTGACAGCTTACGTGTGAGGGCGAGAAAGACCAATTCTTCACATGACCGACAGTTTCCCTCGCTTGCGGCGGCCGTGAAACGGTGCGCTATTTGGAGCAGAGGGCGTGCCGCTCTGAGAATATCCGGAGGCTGTTATGAGAGTCCAACGGTCCCCTGCAAAGATGGCCACGAGGCACCTGATTGTCAGTGCGGCGGTCCTAGCGGCTGGCGTCGCTTGTTCGAGCGACACAACCGCCAGCTCGGAAGAGCCGCCGTCTTCTGAATCGCTGACAGCGATTGTGGTCAGCCCATCATCAACAACGCTGGAACCAGGTGGTACTCAGCAGTTCAGCGCCGAGGGACGCGACCAAGCAGGCAGCCCCGTGTCGGTGAGCGTGAGCTGGACCGGCACCGGCGGGACCATCACCACTGACGGGCTCTACACCGCTGGCGACACGCCCGGCACCTTTGAGGTCGTAGCGACGCACGCCTCGGGCCTCGCCGGCACCGCGGCAATCACGGTGACAGCGGACCCGCCGCCGCCGCCATCGGGGTTGGACGATCTGCCGCTCGCCACGGGGCAGCTGCCGCGGTGGGATCTCTTTGGTGGGTTCCC
>JBDHAF010000073.1:0-26689 GCA_039588255.1 Gemmatimonadota bacterium
CCGGGCCGCCAGTACTGGCCCAAGTACTGCTCGTACTCGGAGTAGACCAACGTCTTGAGGAGTCCATCCCGCCTGTCGTAGAACTCGACCTTGAGGGTGCGATACTCTTCCTGGTCGATCCACGCGATCTGTTTCGTGTATCCCGAGTTCTCGTACGCCGGCGTGCGCTCCACCACGAAGGTCGCTACGCCGTCCACGTCCTCTTCTCTCAGGAAGCGGTAGGTGTACTTCTCCACCTCCTGCGACGCGATGTCCTCGAACGCGAACTCGCTCCCCATGAAAGGCCCCGACTTGTTGTTCGACGCGATGCGCTTCACGCGCCGCAGCGCCGGCAGGTAGAGCCACTGGTCGTCGTTCCCGATGGGGTGGGAGTATGTGAGCATGACGGTACCCTGCACGTCCCGGGGCCGGTCGAACACGGAGAGAGACTTGTCGCCGTCCCCGTCCACCTCGAGGGTGCGGATCCGGATCTCCCGCTCGCTCTCCTGCCCGTGGCGGTTCCGCAGAACCATCGTCAGGTTGGCGACCTGATCGCCGAACCCTTGATCCCGGCGGTCCGCCTCCACGGCGATGGCCAGTCCCCTTTCCGCCGCCGAGAGGGCGAGGTTGGTGGCGTCGCTGGCGGCGGCACTCCCCTGGGCGGCTGTCGCTGCCGGCAACGACAGCGCCACGCCCACGATCATCGTCTGCGCCACGCGGCGCACGTATCTATCCTGCAATTGCTGGAAGTTCATCAGTGTCTCCTGGTATGGTGATGTTTTCGGTTTCGGTATTCCCCTGCCGCGCTTCCATCCAAAGCAGCAGCGGCGGCAGGAAGAAGAAGTCGGCCACCAGGGCGATGACGATGGTCACCGCCGTGAGCCGGCCCATCCCCGCATTGAGATCGAATGCTGAGAACGAGAGGATCCCAAAGCCCGCCGCCAAAATGACGGTAGTGGCGACTATGGCCCGGCCCACGTTGGAGAACGCGTACCGCACCGCGTCTTCCGGCGCCAACCCGTTCTCTCGCCGGGCCCGGATGTACTTGCTCAGGAAGTGGACGGTGTCGTCCACCACGATCCCGAACGTCATAGCCGCCACCACCGAGAGGGCGATGTTCACCCGACCCACCAGCACCGCCCACACGCCGAAGGCGGCTACTGCCGGCACCAAGTTCGGAATCAAGCTCAAGGCGCCATACCGGAGGCTCCGGAATGCCACGACCAGCATCCCCGAAACGAAGATGAACGCCAGGGCCGTGCCCTTGAGCATGCCCTTGATGTTCCGGTCCGAGATGTGGGCAAACATGACCGACGTCCCCACGCCTTCCGTGTGCATCGTTGCCGGCGCGTTGGCGACGAGCCACGCTTCACCCGCGTCGGCGAGCTGCCGGATCTCCAATGAGGTCATATCGGCGGCGACCACAGTCACCCGGGTGGCCGACTTGTCCACGTTGATCTGATTGTTGAGATCGAGACCGTACGGCAATGACATCTCGTAGAGCAGCAGATACTGGGCGGCCAGATTTCTGTCTTCCGGGAGGCGGTGCCACGCCGGATCGTCGCCGTGCATGTTGCGGTTCAGCCGCTCTATGGTCTCCGACAACACGGTCACAGCGGTCACGTTGGGTTGCGTGCGATACCAATCGGCAAACGCGTCGACGGTGGCCAGGTACTCAGGCTCGGAGATGCCGCCACTCTCCCCAGACTCCAGGGAAAAGTCCACCTGGTAGATCCCCGTGAGGTTGTCGTTGGCGAAATCGGCATCCTGGCGGAACGTCACCGACTGGTCGAAGTAGTCGACGAACTGGTCGTTCAACTCGTTCCGAGGCACGAGGAGCGCAAGCCCCAGCACCAGCGCCGAGGACCCCCACAGGAGCGGCGTCCGCCGCGCCACGACGAAGTTCGCGATGCGATCCACGAACGCCGTCTGGGTCTTGGCGCCCAGCTTCACCCGCATGGGCAGCACGGCCACGAGGGCCGGTAACGTCAGCGCCGAGAACAGGAACGCGGCGCCCACTCCCATGGCCGTCATGTTCCCCAGATCGTGGAACGGGGGCGCGTCGCTGAAGTTCATGCTCAGGAAGCCCACCGCTGTCGTCACGCTCGTGAGGAACACCGGCTGCAGGTTGACCCGGAGACTCTCCACGAGTGCGTCGAGTTTCCGAATGCCGCGGCGCATCGCCCCGATCATGGTGACGAGAATGTGAATGCTGTCGGCGACCGCGAGGGTCATGATCATCGTGGGGGCCGTGGACGACGGCGCCGTCAACTTGATCCCCAGCCATCCAGCAATGCCCATGGCCGTCGCCACCGATGAGCCGATGATCACCACCGTCGCAAATGTGCCCGACACCGATCGCAGCGCGATGAACATGACGACGATCACGCCCAGGTACATGATGGGCACGAGGATCTGCATGTCCCGGATCGCCGCTTCCTGGAACGCGTTGTTCAGCATCGCCATGCCGGTGAGGTGCGTGTCCACGTGGGGATACCGCTCCTCGATCTCGGCAGCGAGTTCCCTGGCAAAAGCCGCGGCCCGGGACGTCTCGTCCAGCTCTTTCTCGGGAAACTGGAGCGTGACGTTGACGCCGATTACGCTGCCGTCGGCCGAGACGAGGCGGTTTACCAGGAGGGGTTCCGCCAACGCCACCGTCCGGATGCCCTCCAACTCTTGGGCTGACACCGACGCAGCGTCTTCTACAAGGTCTCGTACGACGAGATCGTCGGCATCGGCCTCGGTGTGCTGGAAGTTGGTCACCCCGTCGACCCGAATCGCGAACGGAATCTGCCACGCGCCTTCGACCAGCTCCTCCACGGCAGCCAGCGTCCGATTCGTGAACACGTCGCCGTCATCCGGCGCCACGACAATGAGGATGTTGTCGTTCTTGGTGTAGATGTTCTGGAGTGCCTCGAAGGCCTCGAGCTGGGGGTTCTTCTCGCTGAAGAACTCCCGGTAATCGCTGGAGAACGTGAGGTTCTTCCCGCCGGCGGCCGCCGCGATGATGGCCGCCATCGACGCCACCAAAACGGGCCAGCGCCACTTGATCACCCAGTTGGCGAACCGGACGACACGCTCTGTCTCGTTGGGGTTCTGGTCTTTCACTGGTCACCTACTCAAGGGTTCAGGTTAGGCCTACATTCATACCGGTTGGTATGTTTCAAGTCATTAAAAAAGGCGCACTAGTTCTTTCAAACGGCTCACCCAGTCGTCCCGGGACAACCCGGTCGGTAGGTAAACCGTTGGCATCAACTTAGATACGACGATGGCCTTCATGTCGATCTCCTGAATCATGCGGCTTGAGCCGCTGGTGTGCGTATGGTGTCGAGAAAGAGAAACAGCATTTCCAGATGGCCAGCAGCGAATTCGACTTTAGGGTTGTTCTTCACCATGCCCACCACCCCTTCCAGGGCGGCGACGACGAATTGGGCCATGTGCTCGGCATCGAGATCGGTGCGCACGGTCCCCTCCTCCTGCCCTCGCTTCAGGACCCGGGTGAAGGCACCCATCCATCGAAGAAACACGGTCTCGATGCGAGACCGGAATCCCTCGTCGATGGGGGACATCTCCTGAGCTAAGTTGTTGAGAGGACATCCCTTAGCCATCATGTCGTCGTGGACGGCCGACTGGCTCGCGGTCCGTACCGTGTCCCTGATGACGTCCACCGCGTCCCCTTCCCTCCCCAGGGGCTCCACCCACCGCTCCCGGATCCACCCGGCGATGACCTCGTCCACCACCGCGTAGCCCAGCTCGGTCTTGTTCTTGAAGTGGTGATACAGGGCTCCCTTGGTGACCCCGGTGGACCTGAGAATCCGATCCACACTGGCCGCCCGGAATCCCACCTCCCAGATCTCCCGGAAGGCTGCCTCCAGGAGCTCGTGTCTCGTTTTGTCAGGGTCTCGGGTCGTCATCATGGCCTCAGTGCTGGTCCTGATATAACATACCGACTAGTATGTATGTTTCCGTGGGTTTTGTCAAGCCCCCTCTGACGGGCTGGCACCCCCACGTCCCCCATCTCATCTTGATGTATGGGACGCACGGCGCTGGCCGGCGTTCTGCTTCTTCTCTGCAGCAGCGGTCCGGCCTCGGCGCAGAGGACCCCGGTCGAGTTGATCTTTCTCGACGTGGGCCAAGGGGACGCGATCGTGATCCGGTCCCCCGAGGGGAAGATCGCGCTCATCGACAGCGGTGACGACGCCAGCATCATCCACCAACTCCAGTCCCACGGCATCGACTCCATCGAAATCGCCATCGCCAGCCATCCCCACGCCGACCACATCGGCGGGATGGCCGCGGTGCTCGGCAAGCTTCCGGTCCGCTATTACATGGACAACGGCGTCCCCCATACCACCACCACGTACCGCAACCTGCTGACCACCCTGATCCGCTCCGACGTCACCTATCTCGAAGCCACGAACCGGACACTCACCCTGGGTAGCGTCACCATCAGCGTCCTGCCGCCGATGGTCGACGCCGAAAGTCTCAACAACCAATCGATCGGTCTCGTGGTGGAGCATGGCAAGTTCAAGGCGTTGCTGACGGGTGATTCGGAGATTGAGGAGCTAAATCACTTCATCCGCGTGGGCGTGCCGGATGTGACCGTGCTCAAGGCCGCGCACCACGGAAGCCGGAACGGCGTGTCGCCGGGGTGGCTGTCGGCCACCAGGCCGGAGGTCACGGTGATCTCCGTGGGCTTGGGAAACCCGTACGGTCATCCCAACGACTGGGCAGTGCGCTACTACGCCGCCGCAGCCGACGCCGTCTACCGCACAGACCTCCACGGCGAGGTCACCATCCTCGGGGACGCCGACGGCACGTTCGACGTAATGATCGGCAACGCCGGCGTCATCACGACCGGTCTGGCGGACGTCGGCGGTACGGTCGCAGCGCGTCATGCGGACTGACGCCGTGTACGTGGTGGACCATCTCGAGGGCGACATCGTGGTCCTCGTCGACGAGGAGGAGAAGGCCGTCGACGCGGCGGTGGACCGGTTTCAAGTGCCGCTCGAGGAAGGTCTCGTAATCCAAGTCCCTATCGGGGACAAGGGCATACCGCAGTGGGGAAAGGCGGAGGTGGTTGACCTATGAGGGTCTCGATGACGCTGGTAGAGCTGATCGAACGCGACGCTGACCACCTCACCAAGCGGTGGATGGAGATCGTGCGGGGACACGAAGACCTGCCCACGTATCGCGCGTACGACGAAGAGAAGCTGTATGAGCGGGGTTTCCGGGTGTACAGCCAGCTCGGTCATTGGCTCTCCGCAGAGACGACCAAGGACGACATCAGGGCGATGTATACCGAGCTGGGCGCGCAGCGCCGGCGAGAGGGCTTTCGGCTCTCCGAGCTGCTCGAGTCGTTCATCATCACCCGGCGGGTCCTGTGGTCGAAAATCGAGTCCGAGGGCCTGCTGGACACGGCCCTCGACCTGAACCAGGCCTTGGCGCTCAACGACCGGGCCCTGGTCTTCTTCGATCGGGCCATGTTCTACGCGGCGCAGGGGTACGAATCCGCCGGATAGCGTACCGAAACGGTCGCCGACCTCCCCAACATCACCTGTGACCTGAGGCACGGCAGGAACGGGGACCAATCCCGTAACCTGATGGCCGACTTACTCCTTCAGGATCGGCCAAAGATGTCCATGTCGCGTCTCGCCTCCCTCGGCCTCGCATGCCTCGTCTCGGGTGCCTGCACGGTCGTGGTGCAGCCCGCTCCCCAAGGGGAGCCGGAGCCAGAGCCGGAACCAAACCCCCGAGTCGTCAAGCCAGAGCCCGAACCGCCCCCGCGACCAACGCCGGTGCGGCGCACCGCTCCGGAGCTGGGTATTCCTCCAGGGCACTTTCCGGACCCCGGGTACTGCCGGGTCTGGATCGAGGGTCGGCCGGCCGGCCAGCAGGCCCGGGCCCGGGCCTGCCAGGGGATCCTGCCATACGCGGGTGAGGGGACTTTGGTGCTCTACCGCCCGATCGAGTACCAACGCGAGCTTCGCGTCCGATATGTCCACCAGAGCAAGCCCGGTGTGATCGTGGCGGTTCGTGTGTTCGACGCCCGGAACGGTCGCTACCTCAGGGACATGGCCCTGGCCGAAGACGACGACAACATGCGGCCGGCTCCCGAACTGCGCCAACCCACCCCCGTGCGGCGGCGACCTCCTCCCGAAGTGACGCCGCCACCGACCAGGCGGGGTAACTCGGGCGTCCAGACCGATACCACAAAGACGAACCGGGGCAACTCGGGTGTCCAAGCCGATACCACAAAGACGAACCGGGGCAACTCGGGTGTCCAAGCCGACACCACACGCTCGAACCGAGGCAACGTCGGCAACCAGGGCAACCGCGGCAATTCCGGAAACGCCGGCAACCGGGGGAACTCAGGCGTCCGGGCCGACACGACCCGTTCGAACCGGGGCAACGACAACCGCGGTAACCGGTCGGACACGACCAGCGCCGGCGGCGCGGGGCAGCAGGGCCGCCGAGGCGGTGATGACGAGCGTGGACGCCAGACCAACGAGCCGCCGCCAGGTCGCCCGGGTGACGACACGCCTCTCGGCTCCGGCGGGAGGGTGCCCTTGGAGGTCGATCTGGGTTACTTCCCCCGGGCGGGGCAGTGTCGCGTCTGGCTGCCCCAGCGGCCGGCGGGACAGCAAGCTCGGCCGTCGGGCTGTAACGGAATCGCCCGGCGTGCACCGGCGGGAGCGTGGATTCTCCGCCGCACGCGGAACGAGCCCGACGTCATCTTCGTGGATTACATCGACGCCGACAACGGTGGCGTGGTGGTGAAGACGAGCGCGTACGACGCAGCGACGGGCAGGTTCTTGCGGGACGAGCCGCAGCGGTAATCAAGTAGTCCCCGTTGGTGCAACATCCCGGTCCGTGGCAACACGGGCCGGGATGTTTTGTTTGGCCGGCATTCTTTCGACAAATTGACTTGGAGCAACCACAAACCATAGAGGTGGGGGCAATGGCAACAGAGCGCTGTGACTGTGGCGGATCGCTCGACAGGGGCTTTCTCTTCACGACCAACGAGGGAGTGAACATGCCTGTGTCGTGGGTCGAGGGCGAGGTGGATCGCTCGCGCTTGACGGGAAACGTCAAGGTCAAGAAGCGGACACGACTCCCGGTTGTGGCTTTGCGATGTCAGAATTGTGGAGCATTGGACCTGGGCGCTCCGGCGCAGTGAGCGACGACACCCTGAAGACGTCTTCAGCGCCGCAGATGTCCCCAAAGCACGGTGCGCGGCGTCACGTGCGTACGCGGATAGCCGTGTAGTACAACGCCCACGCAAACCAGAAAGCCACGAAGGAGTCCGCAACGGGCTCGATCCGCTGGCCCGTACGCGGTCCCGACACCGCCTCGCCTTGGGCATTCCACTCTGATCCCGTCTGGTCGTCGATCATGGTAAACGGGTCGGCGCTCGTCATCGTGAACGTCAGCGTCTCACCGTTGACGCGCCGGTCGAACGCTTGCGCCGTATTCCAGAGGGAGCGGGACACCACAACATACGGCGTGGACCCCACCTGGTCGTTCACGATGTGTGAGACGCCCTCGGCCGCGAGTTTCTCCAGCGAATAGGCCATGGCCTGGGCCCCGGCAGATCCATCGAACACGCCCAACACGAGTTCCTTCGTCTTGAGCAAGTTTCTCCATCTGGCGTCTTCGGGGAGCCAATCCACCCTATCGTTGTCGGGATCATCGTAGTCCCCATAGGGATACAAGAAGTAGGGCCGACCGGTATACCCCGTGTTCAATCCCAGCACCGTAGTGTTGGGATACCGGGTCTTCCACTCTTCCCAAGTGGTTTCCACCACGGGGATTCGGTCCAGGTCCGTTCCTCGATCCACTCCGCACTGGGAGCCGAGCCCCATCTGGGCCCAGAGGCTTTCCGTCTGGCGGTCCAGCATGACGAGATTGCTGAAATAAAGGAGACCTGACACGATGAAGTCGCGCTTCTGGCCGGCGACACGGGGGTCGAACACGATACCCGACCCCGTGAGGGGGCAGTAGCTCACGAGCACGTCGGCACCGCCCAGCGTGTCGTTCACGAGCTCGTGCCACCACAGGATGCCGAAGGGGTACGCCCGCGCCGCGCCGTTGATTTCCACCCCAAGGACTCGATCGGTTTCCCGCATAAACGGGGCGTCCACGGCGACGATCTCGGGCAAGTCCAGCGCCGGTATCGCCCCCCTCGCAGTCGCGGCGAAGAACTGGCTCTCCGGGAACCACGCAAGGCAAAACGCCTCTTCCTCGACAGTGGGATCCGCCGGATCCGAACCGCCGCACGCTGTGAGGAAGACGCTGCTCGCCGTAGCCCAGAGAATGCGCCAAGACTTCATCCATCTCTAGAATAGGACTTCACTACTCGAGCGTCTAGACCTCGCACTTCCTCCCAAGCAGTATTACATTGGTCGGGCAGCATCTAAGGCTCCGAATTCACCACACAATACAACCATGGAACATATGTCATGACGAAGCGCCTCATGGTATCGATCGTTGCGTTCGCCATTCTGGCACCGGACGCCCACGCGCAGATTCGTGCTAGCGAGCGGAGCACCCTTTCGCAAACGATCAACGGTACTGAGATCACCATCGACTACTCTCGTCCCCAGGCGCGTGGCCGCGACAATCTGTTCGGTGGCGAAATCCCGTGGGGCAAGGTGTGGACCCCCGGCGCCAACTGGGCCACGACCATTAGCGTGGATCGACCCATCAGCTTGAACGGTCACGAGGTAGGCGCCGGAACCTATTCGGTGTGGTTCGAGGTTCAGCCCGATGCGTGGACGGTGATCCTGGATCCGGAGCCCAAGCGGTTTCATCTGATGCCCCCACCGGAGGCGGACAACCAGATCCGGTTTGCGATACGGCCTGAAGAGGGATCGCACGTCGAGGTGATGACGTGGTCGTTTCCCGCCGTCCGGCATGCGGGAGGCACCCTGCAAATGGCCTGGGCCGATGCGACTGCGTCGTTCGACGTTGGCGTGCAGCCGTCCCGGCCCGTCACCGTGACGGCCGACGTCGCCGAGCGGTACGTGGGCTCCTACCGCTTCACCGTCATGCCCCCCCTCGGCGACCAGACCGTCGAGTTCGATATCAGCTACGAGGACGAGCACCTCGTAGGCCGGTGGCCATCGGCACCCACCCCGCGACTCGGGCGGTTTTGGCTGGGCCCGATCGGCGCGGGGATGTTCCACGTCGTCGAGCTGGAGGATGGAGAGATCTTCGACGTCGTGCGGGACGTGGTCTTCGAGTTCACCCCCCTCGAGGGGAAAGCCACCAAGTTCGAGTTCCGCGCGCTCGGCGATGAGCTGTGGGGATCGGCGGAGCGAACGCGCTGAGCGGTAGTCTCACTCGGGTTGCATCGCCACGACCGGATCGGCTCGCGTGGCCCGATACGCCGGTGCCGCGCTCGACGCGATCGCGACGATGAGCAGGATGGCCGCCCCACCTAGAAACGTGACCGGATCGGACGGACTGACGCCGTAGAGCATCGACCCCAT
This sequence comes from Gemmatimonadota bacterium, assembly GCA_039588255.1. Taxonomy (GTDB): domain Bacteria; phylum Gemmatimonadota; class Gemmatimonadetes; order Gemmatimonadales; family GWC2-71-9; genus B3T1B10. The sequence goes on from JBDHAF010000073.1 coordinate 9,474, forward strand.
GAAGCGGGTCAACACCACCGCACCCATGACCCCCACCCCGACACCCAGCAGTCCCAGCCGCACGCCGTCCCGCAACACAGCGGTCAGGATGTCCCGCGGTGTAGCCCCCAACGCCACCCGCAACGCCAGCTCCCGGACGCGCTGGGCCGCATTGTACGAGATCACCCCGTAGAGACCGAAGGCCGCCAGCAGCAAGGCGAGCCCGGAAAACACGCTCGCGAGCCGAACGACAAAGCGGGTCTCTGCGGTAGCCGATTCCACGTAATCGTCCATCACGAGGACATTGCCCACGGCGAGATTGCGCTCGACCGACGTCACCGTCTGCCGCACGGCGTCGATCACCTCGGTGGGCTCGCCCTCGGCACGCACCACGTAGGTGAGCTCCCAGCGCGGACTCTGGGCGAACGGCCAGAAGACTTGCCCGGCCGACGGCGTGCCGGGCGAACGATCGCGAATGTCGTCGATGACGCCAATCACCGTAGCCCATGTCGGCACGAAATCCCGGCCGCGATACTGCGACGCCTGGAGCCGCTTTCCAACCGGATCGCTGTCGCCAAATGCTCGCCGGGCGAAGGTCCGGTCGACGACCACGACCGGATCACTCGAGAGATCGTCTTGCTCTGCCAATCCTCGACCAGCCGCCACATGTGCGCCGATGGTGGCGAAGAAACCGGGAGTCACGGATCGGTGATCGACGAAAAACGCGTCGCGGTCGGATTCAGGTATTCCTTCCGGCGGCGCGGCGTCGCCCCAATTCGCCCACAGCGCGAACGGCAAATGCGAGGTTGCGCCGGCACGGCGCACACCAGCCACCGTCTCGAGGCGGCGTTCCAATTCGCGTGCCAGACGCCCGCGATCCACGTCGGAGGGGAACTGCTGCAACGGGAGCGAGACCTTGAACGTGAGGAGGCGCTCCGGGTCGAAACCCACGTCCACACGGCGGAGGTTTGTGAACGTCTGGGCCATCAATGCCGTCCCGATGAACAACACCAGACCCGCCGCCACCTCGATCGCCGTCGCCATCTCCCTCGCCCGGCGTCCCCCCCTCGATCCCGTCCCGACCGTCCGCTTGAAGCTCTGCACCGGTGATACACCCGAAACCTGGCCGAGGGGCACCAAGGCACTCACGATTCCGGCCAGGACGGTCACCGCAAGACTGAACGCCATCACCTTCGCATCCAGGGTGAGCGTGTCCACACGGGCGATGCCGTCGGGACGCAGCGCCCACAGCACCCGCCCCAGCTCCCGACCGAGCCAGATGCCGGCGACTCCCCCGATCCCGGTGAGCAGCGCCGCCTCAACGAGCAGAACCTGGGCGAGGCGGAAGCGCGACGCACCCAGCGATATCCGAATCGCCATCTCGTGCCCACGAGTCATCGTCCGGGCCAGCACCAGACTCGCCACGTTTGCAGCCGCCAAGAGCAGGAACAACCCGACGGCGCCGAGCAAGGCGAACAACACGGGCCGAGCGGCCCGCACCGCGTCGCCATGGAGCGGCACAATCGTGAATCGGTCCCCGGTCGCCGCGATCGCCGAGTACCCTTCGCGCATCCGCTCTGCAACCGCTGCCACCATCTCTTGGGCCTCGGTCAGTGACAGCGAAGGCCGCAGACGTCCAACTGTCCGGATGTAGTGGGTGCCCGGATCCGTGGCGCTTAGATTCCACGGCAGCGGCACGTAGAGATCCACCTTGTCGGGAATACCGCCGTCGGGGGGAAAGAGGAGTTTGAAACCCTGTGGCATCACGGCGAGCACAGTCGTCTCGCCAGCATCGATCCGAATGGCGCGACCAACGATGTCGGGATCGGCACCAAACCGGCCCCGCCACAGTTCATCGCTGATGATCACGCCCCGGGGGCGCGGCGTTCCATCCTCTTCCCGAAGGAATGTTCGTCCAACTTGAGGCTGCACGCCGAGCACGTCGAAGAAGTTGGGGGTGATGAGCGCCGCCGACACGGTGACGGGCTCCTCGACGGTAAACAGGGTGCGGCTCGTCGCCCAGATCCCGCCAGTGTTCTCGAACAGGTCCGGGTGGTCCGCCAATCCCTGGACCTCCACGCCCGACAGTGGCAGGCGCGCGAGACCAGCTCCGGGAAATTCGTTCCACACGATCGCGAGTCGCTCAGGCTCCTGATAGGGCAGCGGCCGAAGAATCACGGCGTTCACCACGCTGAAGACGGCGGTGTTTGCCCCGATGCCGAGGGCGAGCGACACGACCGCGGCCGCGGTAAACACCGGATTCCTCAAGAGGCTTCGGGCCGCGTGTTTCAAATCGCGCCCCAATCCCCCGAGCCCGCCCATCGAATTACGCTCAAGCCACCCCCGCCTCGTCGATCCACCAGCGACCCCACGTCGGCTTCTCCGCATCGCGGAATCCCGCCGCCTGTCCGCAAAGGCAAGCCGATATGCCCAGGGCAGCGCCTTAGCGGTGTCTGTCAATGCCGCGGTGATCAACCGGAGACTCGGGAACGCACGCCCGCGAAACGTCTCGAAGCGCCACGCCCAAATGGTTTCCCAGTCTTCGCCGAACTCCTTGCGGAACGCCCTCGGGTAGAGTGACAAGAGCAACTGGGCGAGCCTCTTCGTCGACATCGTCATCGCCTCGCCGGAAGAATGCTCTTCTGCTTCGCCGCGCGCACCAGCCGCTCCAACTTCACGGCTTCCCGTCGCACTTTTGCGCGCCCAGCTCGGGTGATGCGATAGTACCGTCGCCGCGGATCGTCGTTCGCCCGCTTCTTTCCCGGTGGAGACTCCTCAATGAGACCCTCATGGAGCATCTGCTTGACGGCGTTGTAGAGCGTGCCTGGCCCCAACTGCACACCGCCGTCAGAGCGACGTTCCACCTCTTGGATGATGCCGAGACCGTAGCGCTCTTCGTCCGCGAGGGCGAGGAGGATGTGGAAGTAGGTGCCGGTGAGAGGCTTCGTGGTCGAGGAATCTGTCGGGGGCACGTCTGGCTCCAGGTCCGGGACGGAGGTCAATATATCGAATTAAAATATATCAGCGCAAGTCCTCTTGCAATCCGATATATTTTAATACGATATATCCCGCCGGCGGGCTCAGGCGCTACTGTCCGATCGCAGACCCTGCCGTCCGTGCTGCGGCTCGAGGATGGCCAGCTGGCGCAGGTTCTTGCCCACCCGGATCACCAGCACGACCAACATGGCCGCGACGAGCGCGGACGCCACACCGTTCGTCACCCACGCACCCCACCCGGTTTTCGCCAGCCCCCAGGACGCCGCGCCCACGAGCCCGGCGTTACCGAGGATGAGCAGGATCCGCCCCTCGGTGGGCCCGAGCCTGCCGTACGCCATCTTGAAGACCCGGAACACCGACGACTCGAGATACACGTTGACCGAGAGCATCAGATACACCACCACGAGCGCCAGAGCGAGCTCCAGCTCCACGAAGGGAGACAGTCCGATCCCGACGCCGACCGCCGCCGTGTTGAATGCATCGATGATGTGATCCAGATAATATCCGTACCGGGGGCGCTCGATCCCGCGAACGCGCGCGAGGGTGCCATCGAGACTGTCACCGAACCAGTTCACGACGAGCAAGAGACTCGCCGCCCACAGCCACGCCACGTCGATGGCCGAGAGGGCATATGCCACTCCCGCACCAACCGCACCCACGACACCGATGCCTGAGAGGTGATTGGGACGCACCCGATGAGGTAATCTGGCGGCGATCGCCTGAAGAACCCGGCGCTCCGCATCCGCCAGCAGAAAGGTCATCTCGCGCTTGGCCGTTTCCATATCCATGCTTTCAGTGAGGGTAGAAACATCACGAGAACGAGGGCGACCAAGACCCAGTTCGGCACGCTGACCACGAATCCCAACCACGCCAGCAGGACGTAGCGGGGGAACCGCCCGGCAGCCACCGCCGCCAGGTAGGGACCCATCGGGTAGCGTTCCGCAAAAGCCGCCGCCTTTACCGGCCACGCCGGCAACGGGGTCAGGCCCGACACGGCGATCACCGCGAAGGGGGCCCGGTAAAACAACCGCCGGATCTTGCCGACGAAGCCACTGGCCAACACCGGCTGCGTCGCCACCCGGCTCACCAGCGGGACGAACACCCGGTGGTCCACGGCCGAGGCGACCACCGTCCCGGCGGTCGCCACGACCGCCGTGGCCCAGATGCCCCAGTGGGCCCCATACCAGATCACGACCGGCTCGTGGGGGACCACGGACATGGCCACGTTGGACACGAATGCGTACGCGAATAGCGCCAGGGCCACGGTCAGCGCCCTCCCTTGGGGGTCGAATGGTCCGCCATCGTCACTCCTTTAATACAGCGTACACGCTATAAAGGTCCAACAGCCGTGATCTAGCCCTCGCCACTCCTACTTTGCATTATGGCGAGGCCCCTCCCGCCCCGAGGCCTCGCCATGCACAAGCCGCCCGTCGCCGTACTCCTCACCGCCCTCCTCACAACCGGATCCGGTGGTCCGCTTGTGACTTCCCAAGACACCCTCCGGCTTCCGGGGCTCGAGCAGCCGGTGGAGATCATCACCGATCGCTGGGGCATCGCCCACATCTACGCCGAGACCGAAGAGGATCTCTTCTTTGCCCAGGGGTTCAATGCCGCCCGGGATCGTCTCTTCCAGCTGGAGATCTGGCGCCGACAGGCCCACGGCACAGTTGCCGAGATCCTCGGCCCCCGGGAGACACGCCGGGACGTGGGTACACGCCTCTTCCAGTTCCGCGGGGACATGGAACGTGAGCTCAAGCACTATCACCCCCGCGGTGACCGCATCATCCCCGCATTCGTGCGAGGCGTGAACGCCTACATCGAGCTCACCGAACGGGACCCCGATCTGCTTCCCATCGAGTTCGAACTGCTTGGCATCGCGCCGGGCCGATGGACGCCGGCGACGGTGATCTCCCGGCATCAGGGGCTGCTCGGGAACATCACGCAGGAGCTCAATCACGGACGGGCGGTGTCGCGCCTCGGCGCCGCCACCGTGCTGTCCCTCTCCACCTTCGGCCCGGGCGAGCCCGACCTCACGCTGGATGAAGCCATCGACGGATCGCTCCTGTTCGACGACATCCTCGACGTGTACAGCGCCTTCCGACGACCGATCCGGTTTCAGCCGGAGGACATCGTGCCGGCGCACCGCAGCACGGAATCCGCCGAAAGATTGAACGACGCCGCTGGACTGCTGGAGTTCACCGCGTCCACGGAGGACATCGGCAGCAACAATTGGGTTGTGAGCGGCGCCCTCACCCAAAGCGGTTACCCCATCATGGCCAACGATCCCCACCGGGCGCAGAGCGCGCCGTCGCTCCGCTACTGGGTGCACCTGGTGGGACCGGGTTGGAACGTGATCGGCGGGGGCGAGCCGGAGGTCCCCGGCGTCTCCATCGGGCACAACGAGCACGGCGCGTGGGGGCTCACCGTGTTCAGCACCGACGGCGAAGACCTCTACGTGTACGACACCAACCCGGCCAATCCCATGGAGTACCGCTACGACGGTCACTGGGAACGGATGACCGTCATCACCGACACGATTCGTGTGAAAGGGGCGTCTCCCGTCGTCGTCCGACACAAGTACACGCGTCACGGTCCCGTGGTCTACGAGGATGCCGAGCATCAAACGGCGTATGCGGTGCGGGCAGCGTGGATGGAGGTGGGTGGCGCGCCCTACCTGGCGAGCTTGCGGATGGATCAGGCGCGGACCTGGGAGGAATTCCGCGACGCTTGCAGTTACAGCCATATCCCCGGGGAGAACATGATCTGGGCCGACCGGCGGGGAACCATTGGGTGGCAGGCGGTGGGAATCGCGCCCATTCGGCCCAACTGGAGCGGCTTGGTGCCCATTCCCGGCGACGGTCGCTACGAGTGGGACGGCTACCTCCCCATCATCGAGAAACCCAACACCACGAATCCGCCCGCCGGATATTTCGGCACCGCCAACAATAACTTGATCCCTCCCGGCTATCCGCACCGCAACGCGGTAGGCTGGACGTGGTCCGATCCCGCCCGCTGGGCGCGACTCAACGAGGTGCTCGGGTCCGGCCGCAAGCATTCGATGATGGACATGATGCGGTTGCAGACCGATTACCTGTCGATCCCGGCTCGGACGTTGGTGCCGTTACTTGCGGATCTTCCGGACGCGACTCCCAGCGTGGAGCGGATGCGCCAACGCTTGCTCGACTGGGATCTTGTGTTGGACAAGAACTCGGCGACGGCCAGCGTGTACACGGCGTGGGAGCGGAGCCTGCGACGCAACGTGCAGGCGCTATTCGTCCCCGAGAACGGCCGCGGTCTCGTCCGCGTCTCGATGTCGAAGACCGTGGACTGGCTCCTCGCGCCACCAGGGCAATTCGGCGCGGATCCCGTGGCCGGCCGCGACAGCGTGCTCCTGAGCAGCCTCGCTGAGGCGTTGCAGGAGCTGGAGCAGCGCCTTGGTCCTGATCCTGCCGCCTGGCAGTACGGACAAGAGCGCAACAAGCATGCCCTCATTCGTCATCCCCTGAGCCGCGCAGTGGACGACGCCATGCGCCGGCGTCTCGACGTGGGACCAGCCCCGCGCGGCGGCAACGGCTCCACCGTGAACAACACGGGCGGCGGAAACAACCAGACGTCGGGAGCATCGTTCCGCATCATCGTGGACACGAAGGACTGGGATACGGCGGTGGGATCGAACACGCCGGGGCAGGCGGGCGACCCGGATTCACCCCACTATCGCGATCTCTTCGAGATGTGGGCCAACGACCGCTACTTCCCGGTGTTTTTCACGAGGGAGCGGGTGGAAGGCGTGGCGGGCCGGACGCTGCAGCTGGTGCCGCGATACGGGTGGAAGGCGTGGCGGGCCGGACGCTGCAGCTGGTGCCGCGATAGTAGCTCGAGCTCCTCGAAGTACCTCATGCGCTGCCACGGGCCCAGTGACGCCGCCCTCCCATAAAGCTCACCCGTCTGCGTGTCGAGGATGAGGCCGTTGTTGTTGGTGCCGAATACGTACCGGCCGCTCTGGTCGGACCCGCCCGAAGCCAGGATGGCCGCCGCGACGATGATCCCCGCCACGATGATGGCCACCGCGACGATGTTAGACTGGCCTTTTTTCCATGGTTGCCGTCCCTCTGATCGGTTCAGCAATGAAAAAATCGGAAGCCGACCAGAATTAAAGGCCCGAGCTTCGCCGAACAACCCACCGCCACACGCGCTGGGCGCCCGTTCGTCGAACACCCAGCGCGCGAAACCGTGGGACCTGCCTTAGTTGCCCTTCCCCTTCTTACCTGTGGTGAAGCGGACCGCATCGTCGTCCAGTCCGAAATTCTCCAACACCCGTCCCTCTAGGAACGCAGCCTCTGTCCCGTCCGCGTTCTCCACACCCTGGGTGTACGTCCTCCCCGCCGACTGGAAGTCGGTGTGCACCTCGACGTCGTTAGACTGTTCGAAGAGAATGACCTGCGTGGTGACCGTTCCAGGCCCAGAAGGCCACCAGGGAACGTTCTCGTACGACACGACGAGACGGCGGTGCGGCCGCTTTCCACGCGTTTCGTAGGAGATCGTGCCACCCGCGGACGGGTTGAGGTCCACCCACGCCGCGGCGATGAGGTTGTTCCACGAGTCTGCTTGCGGGATAGCGCTCGGAGTGAAGGGACAGCCCGCCTCCGTGGGCAGCCCGAATCCGATAAACCCGTTCGAGCAGATCACGAATTCCGTGTACGTGTTGCCGAAGAATTTGAAATCGAAGCCGATGGGCAGGGCCGCCGACGTTCGGTCGTCACCCAAGGCAACCGGATTAACGAAGGGGCCCAATTCGGGGGCGTAATCGATCGCGCTGGCCCCGACACCACCGGATCGTCCCCGGCGCACGGCCTCGCGCACGTCGACCGGCGCGCAGGCAAAGAAAGGACTCCCGTCAGTCGTGGTTCCGGTCAGGCACGCCTCGGTGTCGCCGAGGCGGATTCCGGATTCCTGCGTTCGAAAATGCAACATTCGGTCCCTATCCCCGTCGTTGTCCGTATCCTGCCCGTGCAGGTTGTCCTTTTCGTTGGGGTCGTGCGCCGGGGCCGCTCCACCTGGGCCAAATGCGATCGTCGAGAGATCGACCGACATCGCGTCGAAATCGTCGTCGCTCAACAGAGCCACCGGAATCACGCCCTGGCTGGTGAGATTCACATTGGACCGCACATCCATCGCCGCTGCGGTGAGGCCAAAGCCCGGTGTACTTCCCATTCCGGTCGACGGGTTCGCGTCTGGTCCCGACAACTCGAACTCGAAGGCGTTCGTGAGATCACCCAATACCGCTGCGACATCTCCTCCGGGCGGAGGATCGAATCCACCACCCAAAATGGCCGACCGAAGCCCCGAGAAGAAATCGACGGCGAAGCCGGTCACCGCAGAATTGGCCACGCGATCCACGGCCACCCCCCCATCTTCCTGGCGCATGACCAAATCGTTGGACCCAATAGACCCAAAGGCGCTGAACGCGTCGTTGCCCGGACCCAGGATATCCAAGTCGACATACTCGAAGAACCGGCTGCCGCTCATGTCGAAGTCCGAGACAATCTCATACGCCGTGACCAGGTACTCCTTCCCCCGTGGTACATGCGAAGTCATGAGTACCGTAACCTCACCGCTGCCCGTGACGAGGTTGGCAGCCGTCCGGGCCAGTCCTGATGTCAGCAATACCGGTCCCTGAGGATCGGACTGGTCGAGGCGATGCGTTCCCAGGGCAGCAAGATCCAGGACGCCAAACATCTCGAAGAGCACTTCGCTGCCGTCTTGGTTGAGGGTGTTCGATCCCCCTCCAGCACTGAGCACAGCGCTGAAATGGTCGGGATCCGAGCTTGGGAGACCATTGGTGAGAGTGACCGGGCCACCTGACGGCAGCACAATCGCGAAATCCGGCTTGAAGCCCTCAGGGGCATCCGTGGGGCCCTGTGGCACATCGGTACACGCAACCACCAGTCCCAACAGAGTGAGGGCCCCAGCGAGGCATCGTCCACGCATGGCACACGCTCCTTGGATCAGAGAATCCGGAGAGACCGTCGGCACTAGGAACGGTCGAGGCGCACGTCCCATGCGGGGGAAGGAACAGGCTCCCCGTGACCGTGAAGGAAAGCGGCGACGGCGATGAATTGTGCGAATATGACCGTGGAACCAGTGGACACAAGGGGGCTGTTGTTGGAATGAGACGAGCCCACCTCGGGAAGGCGGGCTCAATGGCCATTACACCGGCGGTCAGGCGGCGGTGGCCTCTGCGTAGCCAGCGCCTCGCTGCCCCAACAAATGGTAGCTCGCGCCGAGAATGGCACCGTAGAGCAAATGCCCCATCAAGCTGGGCAGCATGGCCTGCAGCGGGCCCAGCAACCACCACGCGCCGCCATACAGCAAGCCGGTCGACAGCCCGCTTGCGATTCCGTTGGCGGTACGTCCGAACACCACACCGAAACCCGCACCGATGAGGGCACTGTTGACGATGTGGATGAGGAAGCCGGCGGCGGCGGTGGGAACTCCCACCATCTGGCCAATCATGGGCAGCATCCCCATCATCCCCATCATCATCCCGAACACCACACCACCCAGCACACCACTGAGGGCTCCTAGTTTCAGGCTTCTCGAATTCATTTTGTCCTTACTCCAAGCGTTTTGTGAGTTATTCGTGACTGCTTCGCATTGAGAACCACACAAGGAGGCCCGCGGTTCCCGGCCGCTGGGCCGGTTCCCTGTCCCGACGCTCGCAGAAGCTGAAACGCGCGGACGGTTTACTCGAACACCACGATATCTGGGTAGAACAGCGCCCACGCAAACCAGAACGCCGTGTACGAATCCGCAACGGAGGTTAGTCGCTCCCCGGCGAGGGGCCCGGAGACGGCCTCACCCCGCGCGTCCCACTCCGAACCGGTTTGGTCGTCGGTCATGGAGAACGGCGCGGGGCTCGTCATAGTGAAGGTGAGGGTTTGCCCGCCCATGCGCCGGTCGAACGCCTGCGCCGTGTTCCACTCCGACCGGGAAACCACGACAAATGGGGTGCTGCCGACCTGGTCGTTCACAATGTGCGACGCACCTTTGGCCGCCAGCGTTTCGAGCGGGTAGGCGATGGCGTCCGGTCCGTCGAACACGCCCAACACGAGTTCCTTGGTTTCGAGGTCTCGTCGCCACGTGGCGCCTTCGGTCAGAAAATCCACAAAATCATTCTCGGGGACGTCATAATTGCCGTACGGGTACTGGAAGTACGGGCGATCGTTGTACCCGGTGAATAGGTTGATGATCGTCGTGGCGGGGTACCGGGTCTTCCAGTCCCCCCAGGTGGTTTCGACGACGGGGAGCCGGCCCAGTTCCCTGCCCCGATCTATCCCGCATTGTGAGCCCAATAGCATCTGATTCCAGAGACTCTCGCCCTGCTCGTCAGACATGACCAGATTGCTCCGGTACAGCAGGCCGGAGACGATGAAATCGCGCTTCTCCCCGTCGATGGTCGGGTCGAACACGATACCCGACCCGGTGAGCGGGCAATAGCTCACGAGGATGTCCACGCCGCCGACATGGTCGTTCACGAGTTCGTGCCACCAGAGGATGCCGAAGGGGTAGGCCCGCGGCTCCCCGTTGATCACCACACCGAGGATCCGATCGTCGTCGACCATGAAGGGAGCGTGCGCGCCGATGATTCCAGGGTTGTTGAGCGCCGGAATCGCGCCACGAGCGCCCGCTGCGAAGAGCTCGCCCTGCGCAAAACCGGCTACGCAAACAACATTCGATTCCAATTCGTCGGCTTCGACGCCGGGTAGGTCGCCGTCGGCGCCGCACGCGGCAAGGAGGGCCATGCCGGCCGTCGAAAGCAACCTGCGAGATTGGTTCATCGGTCCGCTCCCTGGGCCGCAACTGCGGAGGGATCAGCCCAGCGCTGTGGGGAGTGCCTCAGGCTGTCTACCGGTGAACAACCCGGGGGGGGTGTGGGTTCCCTGACAGGAAACGCCTCAGCAGCCGGAGCGCCTTATGCCTCAGCGAGCAGGCTCAATGTTCACCTCGATGTGGCGCCACTCTCCCTGGCGGAACCGGATGATGCTCAGGACGGAACGGGTGATGTGGCCGAGGAGGATCGCCAGCCAGATGTCTCCCGGATTGAGCCCCCGGATTAGCTGGATCGTGGCACACATGCCGATGGGCAACAGGAGTTGGGACACGATGGAGATATACAGGGGACTCTTGGTGTCGCCGGTGCCCTGGAGCCCGCCCGTGTAGGCGAGCGCGACGGTAATGAAGAGGCCGGACGCGCTCAGATACGTGAGGAGCTGTACGCCAAGATCCACGACCACGGGGTCCTCCATCCCGAAGACCCCGAGGAGGGCCCGGGGAATGATGAGAAACAGCAGCCCGACGGATCCCGCCACGCCGAGGCCGATGAGCGATGCGACGTGCACGCCGTGGACGGACCGATCGGGGTGACCGGCACCCAGATTCTGACCGGCGATTGCGGCCGTGGCGGCCATCAGCCCCGACGACGTCCACGTGATCAACGAGAAGAGCTGCGTGTAGGTCACCGCGAAGGCTGCCTGCGCTTGGCCGCTCTGGGCCAGTGATCCCACGAAGCCGAGGAGCACGACGCCCCCGATATTCATCGCCACGCCCTGGATGCCCGCCGGGATGCCGAACCGGAAGAGAGAGCGAATGATCTCCCAGTCGGGCTTCAGGCTCATGCCCCGGTGGAAGTGCACCACCCATCGCGTGGAGAAGAACAGCCGGTGCATGGCCAGCAAGGCCAATAACGCACCCGCGATGACGGTGCCCATGGCGGCACCGGTCGTCCCGAAAGCCGGAATCGGGCCGAGACCCCTGATGAGGATGACGTTCAGCACCAGGTTCATCACAGTCAGGGCGACGCCGTACCGCAGCGGCGTCTGAGCGTCGCCGGCGGAGCGAAGGGCACCACCCAGCAGGAAGAACACCATCATCCCGATGCTGAACAGGAACATGATGCGGAGATACGGCAGTGCTTCCGCCCGCACCTCCGGTGTGGCGTTCACCAACTCGAGCAACGTCGGCGAAAGGAAGTACCCGATGGGCGCGAGGACGCCGAAGGCGACTATCCCCGTGGTGAGAAACGCCTGGTACACGGTGCGGTTGACCTTCTCCGACTCATCCGCCCCGGCAAACCGGGCCACCATGACGCCCATGCCCACGAACAGGGAGCTGATGAAGACCATGACTACGAGGAAGATCTGCCAGGCCACCCCGATGGCGGCGTTGCCGGCATACCCCACGTAGTGCCCCACCATCGCGTGATCGACGATGCCCTGGAGCCCACCGATGACGTTGTGCAGCATGGTGGGCCAGGCAAGCTTCCACACCGCACGGGGTATGGGCCCCTCGACAATGGAGCGGTCGAATACCTTCCTGGGCCTGGGGGCTGCGGACATTCAGTTTGGCTGAGAAGTAGGACCCGTGGCTGCTCGCGAGCGTGTCAAGTTAGCACCAATGTCGCGGTCCGGCACGGCAGGCGCGTGGGATCGGGTTGGTGGTACCCTACCCTTCGTCTTGTGATCCCATATCGCACTGGCTAAGCAGGGAGGACCGGTCTTCGCTAGTTCGCGTCCCTTTCCAGCAACGCCCCGGTTGTTACCACGAGTAAACTCACGGCTCGGCTTTGGCCGTCGTCAATCGAACTGGTCGAGTGCATCGGCGAGCGCGGCGACCGTACGATCGACATGGTGGAGCTTATCCAGGCCAAACAACCCGAGACGGAAACTCCGAAAATCGTCGGGCTCGTCGCATCGCAACGGGACGCCGGCGGCGATCTGTAATCCAACATCCCGGAATTTCTTCCCGCTGGCGATGTTGGCGTCCTCCGTATAACACACTACGACCCCAGGGGCTTGGAACCCCTCCCCTGCCACGCTCTGGATACCCCGGCCGGCCAGTAGCGCTCTGACCTTGTCACCGAGCTCCTGTTGCGCCGCTCGGACCTGGTCGAGGCCGCACGCCTCGGTCTCTTTCATCATGTCGCGGAATCGGGCCAGATCATCGGTGGGCATCGTCGCGTGGTAGGCATGTCCGCCATTCTCATAGGCCCGCATGATTTCGAGCCACTTGCGCAAATCGCCGGCGAAGCTGGTGCTGGTCGTGAACTCGATTCGTTCGCGCGCCACGGAGTTCAACATGACCAGACCCGCGCACGGCGAAGCGCTCCAGCCTTTCTGAGGTGCGCTGATGAGAACGTCGACCCCGCTGGCTTCCATGTTCACCCAGATCGCGCCGGACGCGATGCAATCCAAAACGAAGAGGCCGCCATAAGCGTGGACGGCGTCCCCCACCGCGCGGATATAATCATCAGGCAAGATTATGCCCGACGAGGTTTCGACGTGCGGGGCGAAGACCACTTCGGGGGTTTCTGCTTCGATGGTCGCAACCACCTCGTCGATGGGCGCGGGTACGAACGGGCTATGCTTAGCGTCATCGACCCGGCGGGCCTTCAGCACGGTGGACGCGGAGGGGATGTCGCCCATGTCGAAGATCTGCGTCCAGCGGAAGCTGAACCACCCGTTGCGAATCACGAGACACTTCTTGCCTGTGGCGAGCTGCCGTGCCGTCGCCTCCATCGCGAACGTGCCGCCGCCGGGAACGACGACCACCGCGGCAGCCCCGTACACTTGCTTGAGCATGCTGGAAATGTCGTTCATCACGCCCTGGAACGACTGCGACATATGATTGAGCGAGCGGTCCGTAAAGACCACCGAGTATTCCAAAAGCCCATCGGGATCGACATCAGGTAGCAGGCCGGGCATGTGTTCTCCTGAAGCGAAATTGTGAAACCTAGCGTAGCTGTTCTGGCGCGTTTTGAATAGGTATGGCCCCTCCACCCAGTCATCCGTCCCAGTCGAAGTCGCCCATCGCTGCCGCTTAGAATAAGGGTCTGGGGTTTTGGGGGCTAGAAGGGAGGGTTGAGGAGCGCACGGGCACCGTTCCTCAGGTGGCGGTGCGGCCGCGAAGGAACTGGCCCGCAAGAATACATGTGGGTGCTGCGCGTACAGCCCGCGGATGTCGCGCAGCCTCTGTTCGACGTGTTCGACTCTACGGCAGGAGGATCGGTCAGGTTCGGCTGCCTGAGGGGCGGGATGTCGTAGGCTTCGGCCGCGGCACCATGTATGCCACCAGGGAAGGACGAAGACGGGCTGCTCTGGCTCGAATTGTACCGGAGATAGTCGCCTGCGATGTCATGCAGCGGGGTCCTCGTCGCCCTGTGCCGGCTCGGCCGGCGTCATGAGCTTCAGCCATTGCCGGTGTTCGCGTGACAGGAGGTCCTCGACTTCCGTGACGTAGCCGACGAGCGCATTCCGCAGATCTTGGCCCTCGAGGTCCCGAGACGGCCGCAGCTCGACCGACACCTTGCGAAGATCGTAGTACGTATTGCGGAAGCGGCTGTGGTTCCGCTCGAATTCGTAGAGTCCACCCACCGCGACCAAGGCTCCGGAGACCGCGGGGAGCACCGACGCGACGACGTGCCAGCCCATCACGGCGCTCAAGCTGGCGACGAACATCCCGAGGCCGGCCGCTACCACAAGGATCTTGGCGCGGCTGTCGTGCCAGGCGGACTTCCCGCGGTAGTACTCGGTTTGGCCGCCGACCCGATGGCGCTCGTAGTACTCGAGGAACTCGCGGTCGCGCTCAGCCATCCGGGATCCCCCGGTCTCGTTCGATCCCCAGAGTCCGGGCTTCCAGCGCCCGCTCGGGGTCCGGAGCATTCGCGTATGGACCGACCCGCCCCACGAAGCGGAATACCTCACCGCGCAACGTCTCGGCAACCGCCCGCTCGCCGAGCCACTTCTCGTGCCAGCGCAACCGTCGCGCCACCAGGGTGAGGGCACCAAGGAGTCCGGTCAGCACCGCCTGGATGTTGGACCAGATGCTGGTGCCACCGCCTTCGGCGGCTTCGGCCGGTGCAGCCCTGGTCGCTGCCTCGACGCCGAGCCAGACGGCCACCACCGCCCCGAGAATCACAATCAGATGGCCCCACCGGTGGAGCTTCTGAAACCGGATCGCCGCCTTATCCGCCCGCTCGAAGGCAGGTTCGACGATGCGCTCGGCCGCCTGGATACCCGGCGCCAACATCGGAAATTCCGTTGATGGATCCATAGATTACTCAGACTGCGCTCGGGGATCGGGCCCCGCAAGGGGCCCGCGCGCTAGCGCACCTCGAACGCCGTCCGGCCGATCAGATGACGCCTGCTGTTGTACAGGCGGGCCTCGTAACTTCCCGGCTCGGAATACTGCCGACTCCGGAACACGCGGTAGCCATTACTCCGCGTGACGGTGAAAGCGTACGAGTCATCGATCCCACCGCTTGGACCGATCCACTCGAGCGTCACAATCTCCCGTGCGCGTGGCACCCTCAGCCGGGCCCAGAACCACACCTCCCCAACATCAAAGTTGGCTCGCTCCCCCATGCAATCGCGGTTCCGGATGGACAGGCAGGTAGTGATGTTCGCAGGGTTCGTGACCGAGGCCCTGCCCTCCAGCGCCTCCACAATTTCCAGGATTCGCGCGGCCGCCGTGTCGTCCTCCGGGGCCCCGGCCCGCATGCGGTCCAGGGCCTGAAACCCACGCCAACGATCCAGCTCTTCAGCAATCACGATCGCATTCTGGGAGTTCACGATGGAGTCGTAGGTTTCCACTATCGCCGTGAGGGAGACCATCAGGGAATCGATGAAATCCCGGCCCGCACCAATGTGCCCCCCATGCTGGGTGAGCACGTGCTGCGCTCGAGCGAGCATCGCTTCGCTGGTCGTACTCGAATCCTCGAGCACCGCACGGCGGAGGTTGGCGATCCGCCCGGCCGCCAGTCTTTTGTGCAGCGAGTCGGCGGTGCGATTGATGAAGAGCACGTTGGGCACCGTGAAGTCACTCACCAGATGGCTCTCGTGAACTCCCAGCAACTCCGCAAACCCCGCGAACTGCAGCGAGTCCGATGCGTTCGGGTCCCTCAGCCTGGCCTGTAACATCACGAGTTCCAGTTGGGCCTCACGAATGTGTCGGCTCAGCGGTCGCTTGATGAACATCGGCAGATCGTCGAAGCGCCATGCGCCCACGCCGAGAACGATCACGATCAGGGCAGCCGCCGCCGACAGCCAGACTACGGTCCTTCTGGAGGAACCAGGCCGAGTTTTCTTGGTCGGGCTGGCGGGTGGCGCCAGCGGTTCCTTCCTCTTGGTGTTCGGCGGCGCCGGCACCGGCACCGGCGACAGCTTGGGGTCCCTGGAGATGCTGTCTACAGGGTGAGATCCGGTCCGTCCGACCTTGGCCTCCAGGGAGTGCAGGAGCTGAATGAACTCATGGTTCGAAGTGTCGCCCTTCCAGTCCCAGAGTTCGGCCGCCTCGATCTGGCCGAAACCCAGCGGTGGCTCGACCTGATCGATGAGAATCGGAACCAAGATCTTGCGTTTCGCACCCCTCTGCGCTTCCTCCCTGACCCATTCCGATTCGACCGATCTCTCGGACCAGAGCACGACGATGCACTTGGCGTCTTCGAGGGCCTTTCCGATGATCTCGGTAAACGAATAGCCCGCCGGAATGTTGCGGTCCCACCATACGGTGAACCCGCGTTCCTTGAATTTCCCAGCCAAAAGCGCGGCCTTCGGACGATCCTCGGAGGAATAACTAATGAAGATGTCGCTCATGTCACTCTCTCTCTTATCGCGCTGCGGATGACGACAACGAGAGCGGCTACACCACCGCTGCAGGTCGTGGAGCACCCCGTCGGGCTTCGGCGCGTTCGATCGAACCGCCAGGCCCAACGAGGCTTCGGCAATTCTGGGTCGTCTTCCTGGGCGTTGCAAGGGTCCTTACGGAGCCAAAATTCCGTTGTAACCTTTGCGTAGTTCGATGCATCTATAATGGGTTTTTTCCGCCGCGTAGCCTTGACCCCTCCGCCCTGATAAACTTCAACCCATGACAACATCACCACTGATCGAGTGCGTCCCCAACTTCAGCGAGGGGCGTGACCTCACCATCATCAAGCAGATCACCGACCAGATCGAGGCGGTGGACGGCGTGAAGCTCCTGGATGTGGATCCCGGCGCCGCCACCCCGGTGCTGGAAGCGGCGTTCCGCGCGGTTGCCATGGCAGCCCAATTGATCGACATGTCCCAGCACAGCGGCGAGCACCCTCGGTTTGGAGCCACCGACGTATGCCCCCTCGTGCCCGTGGCCAATATCTCGATGGACGAGGTGGTGCAATACGCCCGCCGGCTGGCAGGCCACATCGGCGA
>JBDHAF010000074.1:0-17856 GCA_039588255.1 Gemmatimonadota bacterium
GTCCCGACGATCCCCCCACGAACAGTCCTTCTTCGCGGGCAAGCCGCCGCGCCATCTTGAACGCGTCGGGATCGGTGACCGTGATCCAGTCGTCGATCATATCGTAGTGGAGTGTGGAGGGAATCTTGTCACCGCCGATGCCCTCCACCTTGTAGGGGTGGCCCGGTCCGATTTCCTTGGTCTTGCTGTAGGCGCCGTAGATGGAACCCTCGGGATCGCCGGCAATGACTTTGATGTCGGGGTTCTGCTCTTTCAAGTAGCGACCGACGCCGCTGAGAGTGCCACCGGTCCCGGCGGACGCGACGAAGTGCGTGACTTTGCCGTCTGTCTGCTGCCAAATTTCCGGACCCGTGGTGCGATAGTGTGCTTCGGGGTTGGCCTGGTTATAGAACTGGTTGGCAAGCACCGCTTTGGGAGTGTTTTGCGTGATGGATTTTGCCTTCATCACGTAATTGTCGGGATGGTCTGCGGGAACGGCGGTCGGGGTGATGATCACTTCGGCGCCGTAGGCCCGTAGCAGGCGCACCTTTTCGTCCGACATCTTGTCGGGCATGGTGAAGATGCAGCGGTACCCCTTGAGGGCCGCCGCAATCGCCAGGCCAACACCGGTGTTCCCTGACGTCCCCTCGACCACGACGCCGCCGGGCTTCAGCTCGCCGCTCCGCTCCGCCGCCTCGATGATGGCCGAGCCGATGCGGTCCTTGAGGGAGCCGCCGGGATTGAAGAATTCGACCTTGGCGTAGATCGGTGTGTGTACCCCCTCTGTCACCTTGTTGAGGCGGATCATCGGCGTGTTGCCGACCATCGCCAGAACATCGTCGTACGGCGTGGGATGGAGCGCAGTCATTGGTTCTCTCCTGCGGTCGCGAGCTCAGGGTGTTGGAAATGCACGGGCTGGACAAAGGCCGTGGCGACCGGAACGCCGTCGCGTCTGGCTGGCGCAAACTGCAGTTGGTCTACACTGCGCAACGCGGCGGCGTCGAGTTCGGGGAAGCCGCTGCTCTCCTCGATTCTTGTCGAGTCGGGAACAATGGTTCCCGACTCCGTAACATACAGGCGCAACAATACCACGCCCTCTACCTGCTGCTCGAACAGATCTACCGGATACTCAATGGGTGGCTCTGGGTTGGTGACGACGGGAGGTTCGAAACCGCGAACCTGCTGGCCCGGCTGCACCGGTGGCTCTTCACCCTGGCACGCTGCCAATCCCAGGGGCAACAACAGCAACAAACCGCTCGCTCTCACCGATCCTCCGCACGGCGCTTGAACTCCGCCAGCTGGTTCAACGCCTCCATAGGGGTCATCCCGTCGATATCCAAACTCTTCAACTGTTGTAAGATGGGGTCTTCCATGTCAAACAGGGCAAGTTGCCGTTCGTCGGCCGGCGGCGGCGGCGTGCGCCCCGCGACGTGGTGCCCGGATTCGAGGAGGCCCAAGATGTCCCGGGCGCGCGCCACCACCGACTGCGGCAGGCCGGCGAGTCGTCCGACGTGAATGC
The DNA here is from genome assembly GCA_039588255.1 of Gemmatimonadota bacterium. Taxonomy (GTDB): domain Bacteria; phylum Gemmatimonadota; class Gemmatimonadetes; order Gemmatimonadales; family GWC2-71-9; genus B3T1B10. The sequence goes on from JBDHAF010000074.1 coordinate 1,499, forward strand.
CGTAGGAGCGGTCCGATCCGCCGGGGATGAGTTGGTGCAGGAATACGATGTCGTCTCCCACCTCGCGCACCGCCACGTTGAAGTTGCAGGCGTGCTGCAGCTCCTCGGTAAGCTGGGTGAGCTCGTGGTAATGTGTCGCAAAGATGGTCTTCGCACCGAGCTGGCCGTGGAGGTACTCGGTGACCGCCCAGGCGATGGCGACGCCGTCGTACGTAGATGTGCCGCGACCAATCTCGTCCAGGAGTGCCAGACTGCGAGATGTTGCACCGTGGAGAATGGCACTGACCTCACTCATCTCCACCATGAAGGTGGATTGACCGCCTCCCAGGTTGTCGCTCGCACCCACGCGGGTGAACACTCGGTCTACGACGCCGAGGGTGGCCTCGTCGGCGGGCACGAACGAGCCAATTTGGGCGAGGATCACGCAAAGTCCCACCTGACGCAGCACGGTGGATTTGCCGGCCATGTTGGGTCCGGTCAGCAGCATCACGCGCTCGGCGCCGTCGAGATGGATGTCGTTGGGGATGAACTTCCCTGGTGGCAGGGTGCGCTCCACCGCGGGGTGACGGCACTGCTTGAGGGTGAGCGCCATCGACTCGTCCATCGTCGGGCGCACGTACTCCCGGGTGGCGGCCGTGTCGGCGAAGCTCGTGAGCACATCCAGTTCGGCGAGGAGCTTCGCCGTTCCCTGGATGCGGTCCAGCCGCTGCTGCACAGCACTGCACAGATCTTCAATGATGGCCTTTTCCCGAACCAGGGCCTGTTCCTCGGCGCCCAGGACCTTGGCCTCGTATTCCTTGAGCTCGGGGGTGGCGTAGCGCTCGGCGTTGGTGAGGGTCTGGCGTCGGTCGTAATGGCCAGGAACGGCGCCGCGATTGGCTTTGGTGACTTCGATGTAATAGCCGAACACGCGGTTGAATCCGACCTTCAGGGATGAGATCCCGGTTCGCTCCCGCTCCCGAGCCTGCAGACCGGCGATGAATTGCTTGCCGCCGTCGCGCAGGTCCCGCACCTCGTCCAACTGGGTATCGGCGCCGGGTCGAATTGCGTCGCTATCGCCCACGGTGACCGGCGGTCGGTCGACGAGCGTGTTGGTCAGGAGCTCGTGGAGGTCGGCCAGTTGATCGAAACGGACGGCGATTCGCTCGAGCTCCCCACTGCGGTCCCGGTCAGTGAGGGTGTCGAGGGCGTTCTGCACGTCGGGCATGTTGGCGAGGGAGTCCCGCAACCCGCCGAGGTCGCGCGGCGAGGCGCGCCGCGCCACGGCGCGGCTGGCGAGACGCTCAATGTCTCTCACCCCGTCGAGGGCATCCTGCAACCTCCCACGTCCGCGCCTGTCGTTGAAGAGGACCTCGACGGCATCGTGTCGTGCTTGGATGGGCTCAACCTGAATCAGCGGGGCCAACAGCCACTGGCGCAGCAAACGGCTGCCCATGGGTGTCTTGGTGGTGTCGAGAAGATCGCGCACCGTGGAACCAGCCGCGTCGGCCCGCAGGGACTCGACCAGCTCCAGGTTGCGGCGCGTCATCTCGTCGAGGGGCATCGTGCCACCCGACCGTAACACAACCGGTCGCGTGATCTGGGGCATGCCGTTTGGCTGGAGTTCGCCAGCGTAGCGGAGCAAGGCCCCGACCGCGGCGATTGCGGGAGCGTCCGCCGCCTCGATGCCTAGCCCGTCGAGACTCGCCAATCGGAACCGCTGCACCAACTCCTCGGTGGCGCCTTGGGCGTCGAACTCCCAGGCGGCGCGTTGCGTGACCATGACCTCGTCACCGAGACTCGGTAGCGTGGCGCCCTCCGGGATGACGATCTCTCTGGGGCCGTATCGGCTGATGGCAGCGGCGAGATCTGACCGGGCGGCCGTCTCGAGAACCAACTCGCCGGTGGACACATCGAGGGCAGCGAGTCCCGCCGTCCCTTCGGGGAGCACTGCGACGAGGAAGTTATTGCGATTGTCGTCCAGCAAGTCGTCGGAAAGGACCGCCCCCGGGGTCAGCGTCTCGATCACCGCCCGCTTGACGATGCCCTTGGCGGTACGGGGATCCTCGACCTGCTCGCAGATGGCGACGCGGTAGCCACGTTGCACCAGTCGCCGCACGTAGCCGCTGGCCGCTTTGACGGGGAATCCCGCCAGGGGAACGTTCGCAGCGGCGCCGCTGTTGCGGCTTGTGAGGGTGAGACCCAGTTCGCGCGACGCGAGTTCGGCGTCGTCAAAGAACATTTCGTAGAAGTCCCCCATCCGGAAGAACAGGATCGCGTTGGTGTGCTGCGACTTGATTTCCCGGTATTGGCGGATGAGCGGTGTGTCGGTGAGTGAGGTTTCCTTCGGACGACGTGGGCTCACTGGCGCGCTTCCACAACAAACGGCCCGGCTCCAAGGAGATCCCGCAGCTCTCGGGCCAGTACTTCGGCGTCTTGCCGCCGTGTGAACTGTCCAACCCGGACCTTGAGTAGTCCGTCTTCGTCTCGGAACACGCGGGCTGTGTAGCCGCGCGCGCGGAGCGCTTGCATAACCGCGTCGGCTGCAGAGGCGGTGCTCACGGCGGCAACCTGCACGGCGTACACCGTCTCCCGCTGTTCGGTGTCCGCACCGGCAGCGGCGGCGCTATCCGCCCGCGTCGGGTTTTCCGTCGAAATGCCGAGTACCGAGCTGCAGCGCTGCAGGTGGAACGCCGCCCGGTTACCGAGCTCGATGTTGTCATTGGCCTCGCGCTGTGCCTGCGCCATGTAGCGGCAACCAGCAGCGGGATTGTTGAGGTCGAACTCGACGCGCCCGGCCCAGAAGCTGGCCTCGCCACGGACGGGACTCGTCGGGTAGTCGAGGAGGACGCGGTCGGTGTAGCGACGGGAGGCGGTGAGCTCGCCATCGGCGAACGCGAGTTGCGCCAACCTGAGGAGGGACCGGTCTGCCCATGGAGATTGGGAGTACTCGATGCTCACCTGGCGGAAGTATTGCTCCGCGGTGGCGGCCGTGTCGCTGACGAGGCCGGCGGTGTAGAGGACGTGGGCGTAGGCGTCGGTGAATGGCGGTACGGCGTCCAGCTGAGACTGGATGATGGCCTTGGCCGAGTCCGCCTGGCCCTCGGTGGCGAGACGGACGGCCTCTCCCATGAGTGAGTCTTGGAGCGTGGTAGTGGTCTGCTGTGCCGTGAGCGGCGCGGCCCCTAGGCCGAGGGCCATGATCAACCAGCGAGTCATGCGGCGTCCTCCGGAGACCCGAAACGTAACAGTAATGTCGTCAAAGTGGCGCGGGGGTCACTCAGCGTGGTGGACTTGAGTTGTTCGTCGGCTTCGTACATCAGCCTGAGGGCATCGTCCAGCTCTGGCGTCCGCCAGCGTTTCGCCGCAGCGATCCACCTGTCGACCTCTTCGCCGTAGCGACCGATGCCCGGGGGGTGTGACCCCTTGAGATACCGCCACAGTGCGTCCTTCACCTGCTGGGCATTCTTGCGTTGGTCGGCAAAGGCTCGGGTGAGGCGTGTGCCCAGGAGGGTGCCGCCGAGAGTGTTGAGCATTTTGACCGCTGTCATCCCCGGCTGGGGCAAGACCACGTCGAGGAGCTTGATCGCCAGGACGATGTTGCGCTGAGCGACGGCGTCCACCCAGTCCATGAGCGTCTCACCGTGCCGCACGCCTACAAACCTCTCCACCTCCGGCACCCCGACAGTCGCCCCGGCCTCCACGGCGGCGCCCAACTTGTCGATCTCGCTGGCCGCCGTAGAGAGGTTTCCCCCCACCGCCCGTACGAGGTGCGTTGCAGCCTGAGACTCGAGGGTGACCTCCCAGCGGGCGGCTCTCGCGATCGCCCACTCGCGCATTGTATCCGGGTCCGGCGGTCGGACCACCACGTGAGTGGAGTGCTTGGCGATCCGCTGGTCGGACTTATCCCCGTTGCCACCGGCCACGAGCACGAGTGTCGTCGTGGGGGAGGGCCGAGCGAGATAGTCCAGCAGGATCTGCCAGATCTTGGAGTTCTTGCGCCACTGGTCGATGCCCCGCACCACCGCCACTCGCCGTTCGGCGAGCATCGGCAGTGTCTCGAGGAGTGTATGGAGTGTCTCCCCGGTGAGATCCCCGGCGCCCCGGACGTCGACGTTGAAGTCCCGGGATGCCGGCTCTACCGCCGCCTCGATGATGGCATCGACCAGCTCATCCTTGAGGATGTCTTCTTCGCCGGTGAGGTAATAGACCAGTGCGAGACTGCTGCGCCGAATCGCCTGGCGGACAGAGGAGTAATCAACCGCCGACATATGCGGCGGAACTTATAAACCCTGCGATTGGGAGGTAAGTGCCGGCAGTGTTACTCGGGCGCCGCGAGGCTGGTGAGCGACACGAGGCCCTGTGAGGCCCGCTGCGAACCCTGGGCATTCCAGGACTCCGTCCGGAAGGTCTCTCGTGCATCCAGGTCTCCGAACGTCACAAACGGCGGCCGGGGATGCGCCTGCACCATGGGCATCGGTCGAGCCGGGGCCGGAAGCGGCTCCACCGTGCGGCTGTCCTTGGTCACCCCTTCGACGACCAGGACGGCCACCGCCGCGGCGACCGCCACCGAGCCGACGAATCGCACTGGCACGGCGAAGATCGGGTCCGGACGGAGGATGGCGGCGGCCAGCCGGCGAGCCAGGGTGCGGCCGAAAAAGGGCGACGCCTCGATGGGATCCGCATTCCGGAGGGTCTCCACCCCCCGGTGGATCACCTCGTGGTACCGAGCGCACCGTCGGCAACGGGACATGTGCGAAATGAAACGGCGCCGCACACGCGGATCGTCGATTGTCTTGTCTCGGAACTCAGAATACCGCAATAGGAAATCGGAACAACGCATCGCTTTGGCTTGCTGGATGGCATGAATACTACCGCCGGCGCACCGGCGATGTTCCGGATGCCGCGGGGCCGATTTTTGAGGGGCCCCGCGGCGGGTCATTCGAGGAAGCTGCCCGCCTCGGGCAGCTCAGTCAAGCAACGGTTCGATCACCTGGGCGAACCGGTTCCGGGCTCTGTTCAGCCGGCTCTTGACGGTCCCCAGGTTACAGGTGGTGATGTCGGCGATTTCCTCGTAGGTCTTCCCCTCGAGTTCTCGCAGAACGAACACCACGCGGTGGTGTTCCGGTAACTGGTTTACGGTCCACTCCACCAGATCGCGCAGGTGGCGCTTCCGGTAGAGGTCGTCGGGACGGTTACGATGGTCTTCGAACTCAATTGGACGATGATCGGCCTCCCAGTTCTTCTTGATCGTTTGAAAGAGGACTAGCGGGTTCCGGCTCCGGTTACGAAGCTCGTTCTTCGCCAGGTTCGACGCGATCGTGTAGATCCAGGTCGAGAACTTCTTGGTCTGGTCGAAGCGATGCAGGTGTCGGTGGACGCGAATGAACACCTCCTGCACCAGATCCTCGCCCCGCTCTCGGTCGCCGATGGTCCGGTAGACGAAGTTGAGCAGGCGGCGCTGGTATCGGTCGACTAGCTGCTCGAATGCCAGCGCATCTCCGGCCAGGTGGGCTGCCACCACCTCGGAATCGGTCTGGGTGCCGAAGCGAGATGGGGCGGATCGCGTTCGGATCCGTTGCGTGGGTTGGACTGCGGCGGTCATGGCACCTCCTGGTGTATCCCTCCAGAAACACCAAGCCCTGTGACGGCCGCCTTGGGCGATCCGTCGCGGGGTGTGTCCGAAATCACTTTCCCGAATCCACGACGCAGGAACCATACCGCCGTACGAGGAGTTCCCCGGCAACGGCTAAATTGTTGTCTGACAATGATATAGCTTTTTTCAAGGAGGCGACGATGACGTCCCGAAATGGGGATAGTGTGTCCCTCTGATGGGACGTGGCCCTAGCGCCCCAGGACGAATCCGGCCACGTAGAGTACGGCGACGATGGTCTTGGCATCCACGATCTCCCCGTCCCGGATCATCTCGAGAACGGCGGAGAGGGGGCGGCTGGTCACCTCGATGAGCTCGTCGCTCTCGAGGTCCTGGTCGGCGACGGTGAGGCCGCTGGCGAGAAAGAGGTGGATCCGCTCGTCGGTGAATCCGGGGGTGGTGTAGACCGTGGAGAGGAACCGGATCTCCTCGGCGGTGGCGCCCGTTTCCTCCCGCAGCTCCCGCCGGGCGCACTCCTCCGGGGCCTCCCCCGGCTCCAGGACGCCGGCCGGGATCTCCCAGATGACACCGTCCGCTGCGTAGCGGTATTGCCTCAGCAGCAGGATATGGGGGTCCTCACCGTCGAGCCCTGACAGGAAGGGGACGATCGCCGCGGCGCACGGGTGCCGCACCATCTCGAGCTCCACCGTCTGGCCGGCTGGGTTCTGCACCGTGTCGACGGCCACCCGCAACAGACGGCCGGTGTACGCTTCACGGGTGGCGATTCGCTTTCCGGCTCGTGGATCGGCCATGGAAATCCCTGTTTGCTCCGGTGGGTGTCGCATCTCACTGACGGTATGAAGCTATTGGTCCAGGTTGGACTGAGGCAACGGGGGAGCGATGCATCGAAGCACCGGGGAGATTCCAGGCCCACCACAGCCGGCGGCGATCCTGCAGATCGTGTTTGCCGGTGGAACCGTGCTGTTTGCCGTGGCGGGATTCTTCGCCGACGAGGGCACGAAGCTGTTTGCAGCGTCAGGGGCCTGCGGCGTCCTCTGGTGGGGCTGGGATCTGCTGGTAGGGCATGTCCTCACGCCCATCGAGTATTGGATGGAGGACATGACGGTCGGCGGGGCCCTGCGGTACGAAGCTCACAATTGGTCCCTGGACGACCGGGTTGCCATGCTCGAGGACCGCATAGTCAACGGCCAAACCATGCGGCTGCAGATTCAGGCCGCCATTCGGCTGGAGGAGATCTACCGGCTCCAGAAGAAGAACGAACAACGGGCGCGTGAGGTAATCGAGGTGATGAAGGCTCGATACCCCGACGCGCCCGAGTTGGAGCGCTTTCGGTGGTGACCGCTTAGAACGTCGCCGTCACGCCACCCAGAACCCGCCGCCCCAGCACCGACCCTCCGTACAACTGGAAATTCAGTTGGTCGAGCAGGTTCGTCGCCATGGCGAAGACACGCATACTGTTGTTGACCCGGTATCCCAGGTTGATGTCGACTAGCTGGTTGGCGGGCACCGTGCCGGCGAATACTCCCGCGTTCCAATCGTGCTTTTCGACGAGCTTGGCGTTGAGCGCCGCGTCGAAGCCCTGGAGGCCCGTATACGTCAGGGCGATGGTCCCTTTGTGCCGTGGGGTGTTGGGCACGATGTTCTGGCCAGGGATCAGATCCCCCGGTTCTTTGATGTCGAAGTCGAAATAGGTGTAGGTGGCGTCCACGCGAAACTCCGGCGTGAAGCCGTAGCCGAATCCCAGCTCGATGCCCTTCTCCTCCACCTCACCAGCCTGTGTGTACGACAGGTAAATCGCCCGGCCCACACCGAGAAGGTCGGTCAGCGCAGGATTGGCGGCCAGCGATCCGTACCCGGCCGCCAACTGGGCGTTGGTGGCGCGCAGCAGGTGGTCAGCCGGGAGGCCCGCCCCTGCGAGGATTCCATCGATGATTGCCAACTGGTCGTCGATCGGGACAGTCAGCCCGGCCTCCATATCGAATTGTGGGAACTGGGTCGGGTTCACGGCGAAGAGAAGATCGGTCACTAAGTTCTCGAGCTGATTGAGGTACAGGTCCACCGTGACGTAAGCGTTGTCGGCGACGTTCCCCTTGTAGCCCACCTCCCAGCCCACCACCGTCTCCACGTCGAGATTCTCATTGCCGAGGGCCATGACCGGCGTCTGCGCGGCAAAATCCCACGGCAGATCGCTGGGCAACCCCAGCCCCGCCATGGCTCCGGCCAGCAACGGTCCCACCACCAGCGGGTCTTGCAAGGTGGCGTAGTACTGCTGGACGCCGGCCTCGAGGGTGGCCGGTCGAGGGTCTGCAAGTGCCTGCACCTGGAGGAAGAACTCTGAGTAATTGGGTGTCTGAAACGCCCTGTTCACCGAGGCGCGGATCGCGTGGTCAGGGTGGGGCGTGTACACGACTGCGCCCTTCGGTGAGAACTGCGTTTCGAACAACGTGCCGCCGTCCACCCGCGCCGCGGCCACGATGCGGACTTCGGCTGCCGGCCACAGTTCCACCTGGCCGTATCCGGAGTAGTAGTTGTCACTCCGGTCGTCGTTCGCCGACGCCATAAGAGTCCTCTCGGTGTCGACTTTATAGTTGCGGTAGGAAGCACCGAGAATGACATCCACCCTGTCTTCGGCAAAGCTCCGGTTGTACTGACCCTCGATGTGGAAGATGTTGGAGCTCTCCTCGAGAGGCGCACCGGTGCCGAGCGAGTATTGAGGGTCGATGGAGTTCCGTCCCGCCCACCAGCCCATGACGTTGTAGTTGTCGCTGTTCCATGCGAGTCGCGCCCAGGGACGTATAGCCTTCGTCACTTGCACGCGGCCGATGCCCGTGACGAACAGCTCGTTCTCCACCTGGGTGGCACCGCCCTCGGCCGTGATGATGGATCCGTTGTCCTGGTACAAGTCGAACCGGACCGATCCGTACATGTTCTGCAGATCGTCGGGATCACCGCTGGCGATACCCGCAGCATCCGTTGTTTGACCGTTCAATGGCCGTTGCTCGACGGACAGACAATCGCCCGGAATGGTCTGGCAGGACGGAACGCCCACTACGAGGTTTGAATCAGCGACCTGGTCGCATCCCGTTGCGCTGGGAGGGCAGTACTCGCTGAGGGCGTCGGAGCCGTCCAAGGCGGTGCGGGACCGGGACCACGACTCGCTCCTGTTGTAGCCCAGGTTGAAGCGATAGCCGAAACGGCCGTCCGGGCTCACGCCGGCGTGGCGGATATCCCCACGGAACGTCGTGAGCTCGCCGCCTGCGAGGGTGATCTTCGTTCCGACCACGTCGCGCGCCGGCGGCGTCATGATGTTGATGACGCCGGAATACGCGTTGGCGCCGTAGAGCGCCGATCCGGGACCGCGGACCATCTCCATCCTGGCCATGTCATCCAGCGGCAGCGACATAGCGTTCCACTCTTGGGCGCCGAGGAACGCGATGGCGAGGTCGCGGCCGTCCTGCATGACGAGGACGCGCCGGTTGAGGGACGAGTTGAAGCCTCGGGAGTTCACGTTGAAGTCGTTCATCCCGCTCTGGACCACGTCCACGCCCGGTATCCGGTGCAGGGCCCTGGGCACCTGAGCGGTGACGGCCTGATTGCGTAGCGTGATGGGATCCACCACGGCGATGGCGGCAGGCGCCTCCACCACCCGCTCGGGTGTGCGCGACGCGGTAGACACGATGATCTCGCCAAGGGAGATCGCCTGCGGTGCGAGGCGGGCGTCGACGGTTGCCGTTGCGCCTCCCTGAACGGTCACAGCCTCCTGGTGCGGCTCAAAGCCGAGCCAGCGGAACAGCAGTGTGTGCTGCCCGCCGGGAACCCGCTGCAGCACGTAGGCGCCGTCGGTTCCTGTGACGGTGGCGATGCCGGTACCCAGCACGGTGACGGTAACGCCGCCGATGGGCTGGCCATCTTCGGCTTTGACGACGGTCCCCTGCACACGACCCGTTTGCTGAGCCACCAACGGTGCCGCCACGGCGGTAATCAGCAGGACGGCAAGAGCCAACGATCTACGAAGCTTCGCGGACATTTCCGTTCCTCCCCCGACTTGGGTTGATGAGTCGGCCGGGTGCACTCCGGCGCGAAGGCTCTAAGATGTGGTCCGCCCAGGAATTGCGCGAGGTGTGAAGGGCCTTATTATTCTCGTCCTTCGGCCAGGTAGCTCAGTTGGTAGAGCAGCGGACTGAAAATCCGCGTGTCGGCGGTTCAATTCCGTCCCTGGCCACTGAGCCCCTCGGATCCACTCGCCACCCCTTCGGGTGGCGTTTTCTTTAAGGAAAAGTTTAGTCAAACTCGGCGATCACGGGGGCGTGGTCCGAGGGCTTCTTGCCCTTGCGCTCGTCCCGGTCGACCCGGGCGCCGCGGCAGCGGGCCGCCATCGCCTCCGTGGCGAAGATGTGGTCGATGCGGAGCCCGTCGCCCTTGGGGAAGGCCAGCATCCGGTAGTCCCACCAGGAGTACACACCTCCCTCGGGGTGGTGTTTACGGACCACATCCACCAAGCCCCAGGCGCGGAGGCGTTCCAACGCGTCACGGGCGTCGTCGTGGCACAACACGCTGTCGCGCCACTTCTCAGGGTTGGCGGCATCCTGGGCGTCGGGCGCCACGTTGAAGTCACCGCACAGAACCATGTCTTCGGACGACGCAGCGGTTCGCTGGAGCGTCTCGAGGAGCTGGGCCATCCAGCGGAGCTTGTAGTCGTACTTGTCCGATCCCACCTCCTTGCCGTTGGGGAAGTAGCCATTCCAGACGGTGACGCCTTTGACGTCGGCGCGAATCAGGCGCGCTTGGGGGTCGTCGGCGTGGTCGCCCATGCCGCGGATGACGTTGGTTGCATCGTGGGGGGTGAGGATTGCGACGCCGTTGTAGGTTTTCTGGCCGTGGACGTGGGCGTGGTAACCCATCGTTTCGATGGGCTCGAACGGGAAATCTTCGTCCGTCACCTTGAGTTCTTGCAGGCACAGCACGTCGGGCCGTTCTCGCTCGAGCCAGCGTAGCAGCCGCTCCTCACGGGCACGAACGGAGTTGACGTTCCAGGTGGCGATTTTCATCGGCTACCGCGCAACCGAGAATTCCGCCACGTCGATGGCGGCGAGATCCTCGCGGCTGAGGTCGAGGGCTACCGCGCCGAGGGAGTCGAGGGCGTGTTCGATGGTGCGGGCCGCCGGGATGGGAATGACGTTGGGGCCCTGGGCCAGGACCCACGCCTGCACCACGGAGTGGGTTGACGCGCCGAGTCGCTCGGCGATGGGGAGGACGACGGGGTGCGTCGGCAGCTTCTTGTTGAGCCGCCCCCCGCCCACGGGACTGTAGGCGAGAAAGCCGATTCCCCTGTCGGCGCAGTGTTGAACGACCCCGGTCTCGATAGCCTCGCGGAAGAACGGGTTGAGGCGGTTCTGCACCGTGACGACCGGCACGATCGATTGGGCCTCGTCGATCTGCTCCACCGAGACGTTGGACAACCCAACCCAGCGCACCTTGCCCTCCTCCTGTAACCGGGCGAAGGCGCCCACGCTGTCGGCAAACGGCACACTTGGATCGGGCGTGTGAAACTGGTACAGGTCTATGCAGTCGACATTCAACGCCCGAAGGGATTGCTCGCACGCCTGAGTGAGATCGTCGGGGTGGCCGCCGTAATCCCACCGTCCCCGTGGACGCGACATGCCGCCCTTCGTGGCGACGACGATGTCCCCCAGGGATCCCGACCAGGACTCGAGAGCCTTTGCGAAGAGTCGCTCGTTGTGTCCGATGTCGTCTTCGTTCAGGCAGTACACGTTGGCGGTGTCGAGCAGCGTGACGCCTGCGTCCAACACCTCATGAATGACTCGGATCGCGACGGTTTCATCGGGACGACCATCCGTGGAGAGGGGCATACCTCCGAAACCGATGGCGGTGACATCGGAGGCACCGGGACCCAGGGATCGCATTTGCATTATCTGTCTCCTCACGTTCTAGCCGTCGCTGGGCATCGGGCGGCTAGCGGGCGCGAACCGTGCGAGGCTATTCGGTGTTGTCGGTTCCCACAATCAGGCGGGTGCTGCGATTGCGCGTGATGTAGCTCCACGCCCACTGAATCATGACCAGTACGCGGTTTCGAAATTGAATCAAGAACAGCAAGTGGACAAAGAGCCACAATATCCACGCGAGCCAACCCGAGAATCGGAGCCGGCCGAAATCGGCGACCGCCGCACTACGGCCGATCGTGGCCAAGCTCCCTTTGTCGCTGTAGCGAAACGGTGAGGTGGTATGCCCCTTGAGCCGATTGCGGATCCGCCTGGCAGCATAGCGGCCCTGCTGCATGGCGACGGGGGCGACGCCGGGAAGGGGGTGGCCGGTCTGGTGTGAGAAGTTCGCCAGATCTCCGATGATCATGATCTCCGGATGATTGGGAATCGAGAGTTCCTCGGTGACACAGACCCTCCCCACCTCGTCCAGCGCGACGTCGGTACGCTCTGCCAACACCCCGGCCAACGGCGATGCACGCACCCCCGCGGCCCAGAGGACACAGCGGGTGGGGACGACGTACGCCTCCCCTCCCTTGGTCAGGGTGATCGCGTTGGGCCCCACATCCGTGACTAGGGAGTTCAGCCGGGTCGTCACGCCGAGTCGCCTCAGCGACCGGGCCGCCGCGGCCGAGAGGTCGGGGGGATAGCTGGGGAGCACCCGGTCGCCACCTTCCACCAGAACGATATTGGCCTCGCTGGGGTCGATGGACCGGAATTCGTGCTTGAGTGTGTCATTGGCCAGCTCCCCCAACGCCCCCGCCAACTCCACGCCAGTGGGTCCTGCCCCCACCACGACGAAGTTGAGCCACTCTCGGCGACGGTCTCCATCCGGCTCTCTCTCTGCCGCTTCGAAGGCGAACAGCACTCGGCGCCGTATGGCCAGCCCGTCTTCCATGGTCTTCAACCCCGGTGCGTGAACCCGCCACTCGTCGTGACCGAAGTAATGGTGACTGACGCCGGTGGCCACGATGAGGGTGTCGTATGGGATCCCAGTCTCGTCGGCGAGAACGACCCGGCGCCGGCGGGGGTCCAGGTCCACCACGTCGGCCAGCAGCACCCTGACCCGGTCACGTCCCCGGAGCACTTCCCGGATCGGCGAAGAGATGTTGCTGGGAGACAGGCCACCGGTTGCCACCTGGTAGAGCAGGGGTTGGAAGAGATGGAAGTTGCGCCGGTCGAGGAGGGTCACTTCCACGTCGGCCCGAGCTAGGGACCGGGCCGTGTAGAGCCCCCCGAATCCCCCGCCCACGATCACCACGCGGTGCCGGGTGGTCATGGGTGACCCCCCGGCCGTCCTCGCCAGATGACAGCCGCCGCCCCGGCCGGCGTCGCTCGAGACGCTGTAAGCTGTTGTGTCATAGTGATTTACGATCATCCAGTACGATCTGGCACCGACGTTGCATATCAAGCTATCAAAACGCCTGCGGCTTACCAGTCGAATGGGCAAAGGCGATATGGCCTCGACCGGTGCAGGCGATGGGCCGCTACCCACCTTGAGGCGGCCTCTGACCCCTCCTTGCAGCCCTGTGCGCTGGCTCCCTGCCACTGCGCGGGGCCGCAACGTTTTTGCTGGCTGGCTGTCGATGGACTATTTCGTATGGAACTTTGGGTAGTGGAATGCCGTTTAAGCGGCTCTAGGTTTCGCACGTACGAGACGCAACCCTCAACGACGAAAGGACAGGTTTATGAGAGTTCCTCGTCTGATTGCAGCGATCGGATGGGTGGCAGGTATCGCGTGTGCCGGTGACGGCACCGGACTGGATGAATTCGAGGGTGATGGTGCGGTGACCCTCGAAGACGTGCAGCCGGTGTTCTCCGGCAACTGCGCCCTTTCCGGGTGCCACGCCGGAGCAAGTCCGGCACAGGGAATGAACTTGGGTGCAGGCCAGACGTTTGCCAGCGTGGTGAACGTGGCGTCCCTCGAATTACCGAGCATGAATCGCGTCACGCCCAATCAACCGGACAACAGCTATTTGGTGCACAAGGTCCAGGGTACGCACCTGGGCGTGGGTGGGAGCGGGAGCCAGATGCCCCTTGGTCGTTCACCCCTCTCGCAGGGTGAGATCGATCTCATTCGTGCGTGGATAGAGGCCGGCGCTCGGCCGAATTGACACGCATCCAAATGTGTTCTTACAAGGAGATCGAATGACTCAGATACGTCAGTCCGTTGGCATGATGGCGCTCGCGTTGGTCCTGTGGACGCCGAACCTCGCGGCGGAGCGGGAGCCGTACCTTGCGGTGCGCACAGGGCAGAAATGCTCCGCATGTCACGTTAATCGCACCGGCGGCGGGATGCGTAACGATTTTGGGGTCGTGTACGCCGGGACGACGCTGCCCATGACCACAGAGGGTTTTCAATTCCAGAATCGGGCGCTGAACGACTTTGTCAGAATCGGTGCCGATTTTCGCCTGACGGCCTCGGCGCTTCTCTCGGACGCGACCGCCCGGGATGCAGCACCGCAAACGTCGCTGAACATCACCCGCGCGAATCTGTACCTCGAGGCGAAGCTCATCAATGACAAATTGACGCTCTACTTGGACGAGACCCTTGCGCCGGGTGGAGCGACCTCGCGGGAGTTCTTTGCGCTGGTCGACGTTCCGGAGATCGGGGCCTACGCCAAGGTCGGCACCTTCTTCTTGCCGTCTGGATTGCGGATCCTCGACGACGAGGAGTTCATCCGGGACTTGACTGGATTCACGATGCTGGCGCCCGACCAGGGGGTGGAGGTCGGCATTGAACCGGGCCGGTGGTCGGTGCTTGCGTCGGTCACCAACGGCAGTCGCGGCGCCGCCGAGAACAACAACGGCAAGCAAGTCACGGGCACGGCCACCTGGGTAGGCCGGCGATTCCGTCTCGGCGCTTCCGCGTCGCGCAACACGCAAGAGGGCGTGCACAAGGATGTGTTGGGGGGATTCGGGGGCGTGAACGTGGGCAACCTGTCGTTGCTGGGCGAGGTCGACTACGTCCAGGGCCAGGGCGCGAGCAACGAAGGTCCGGATGTGAAGGAGGTGATGGCGTTCGGGGAAGGAAACTACCTCATCCGCCAAGGGGTGAATGCCAAGGTCACGTACGGTTTTCACGATCGGGACGTCGATCGTCCGGAAGACGAGCGCGTACGCGCCCGGTTTGGACTCGAGCTGTTCCCGTTTCCCTACTTCCAGGTCTCGGGTTTCTACATCTTTCGGGATGACATTCCGGAAGACCTGGCGCTCGCCCTCCCGCAAAGGGACGAGATCCTCTTGGAGCTGCACCTGTTGTTCTAAAGAAGTGCCGGCCTCACCGGTGTGAGGCCGGTTTTTTGGAGTGGACCAGGAGCGTACCCCGCTGCATTTTTAGTGCGCCCGTATCGCCAGGGCGTAATCATTTCTTCAAATAACCACGATCTCCGCGGTGTCGACGCGGCTCGTCACCGTGACACAGGAGTGCATGGGCAATGAGCGGCGACATCCAGGTTCCAATCCCCGTTAACGAGCCGGTCCTTTCGTACACGGCGGGCAGCCCCGAGAAGAAGGAGCTGAAGGACAGGCTCCAGAAGATGGAGTCGGGGGAGATCGAGATCCCCACCATCATCGGAGGCGAGGAGATTCACACCGGCGACCTGGTCGATGCGGTCATGCCCCATCGCCACGGCCACAAGCTGGGTCGGTGGCACCGGGCCGGTCGCGAGCATGTGGAGGCCGCGATCAGAGCCTCGGCCGAGGCCCACAAGGAGTGGTCCCGGTGGGATTGGGTGGACAGGGCGGCTGTCTTCCTGAAGGCGGCTGACCTACTGGCCACCACGTGGCGCTCCACCCTCAACGCGGCCACGATGCTGTGTCAGAGCAAGACGGCTCACCAGGCGGAAGTCGACGCTGCTGCCGAGTTGGTGGATTTCTACCGCTTCAACGTGTACTTCGCGGAGCGGTTGTACGAGGAACAGCCTCTGTCGCCGGCGGGGATGTGGAACCGGATCGAGTACCGGCCCCTCGAAGGCTTCGTACTCGCCGTGACACCGTTCAACTTCACGTCCATTGCCGGCAACCTGCCCACGGCTCCCGCCATCATGGGCAACACGTCGCTGTGGAAGCCTGCGTCATCGACGGTATTCACGGGCTATTACCTGATGCGGCTGTTCGAAGCCGCCGGGTTGCCTCCAGGCGTCATCAACTTCGTTCCCGCCAGGGGCTCTACGATTAGCGAAGTGGCCCTCAATCACCGGGACTTGGCGGGCATCCACTTCACCGGATCGACCGGGGTGTTCCAGTCCATGTGGCGCACGGTGGGCACCAACATCGACAATTACAAGTCGTACCCTAGGGTGGTCGGAGAGACCGGCGGCAAGGATTTTATCATCGCCCACCCCAGCGCCGACCCCGACGCCCTCCTCACGGCCATAATCCGCGGCGGGTTCGAGTACCAGGGACAGAAGTGTAGTGCGGTCTCCCGGGTATACATCCCCAAGAGCATTTGGAGCGTGCACAAGGACCGCCTCGTGGCCGAGGTCGAAGGAATCGCCATGGGTGACCCGGCGGACTTCCGGAACTTCATGGGAGCGGTCATCGACCGCTCGGCGTACTCGGACATCACCGCGTACTTGGACTTCGCTCGGCAGTCCAGCGACGCGGACATCCTCGTGGGCGGTGATTACGACGATTCCGAGGGGTTCTATATCAAGCCCACCATCATCCAGGCGCACACGCCCGACTTCCGGACGATGTGCGAGGAGATTTTTGGCCCGGTGGTGACGGTGTACGTGTACGACGACACGGAGTGGGAGCAGACG